>JBNPEE010000043.1:0-23529 GCA_051117475.1 Anaerolineae bacterium
TGTGGATGGAAGTGCAGTAGAGGATAAACGGGGCGGCTTTTTCGCTGGCGGTGATATCTACCACACCTGCAAGTACCATCGGTTGGTTGTCCACGATACCGACTGCCTGCCAGCCCAATCGCGCATAGCCCACGACGATATTGGCCGCGAAATCTTCGTGAATCTCGAAGAAATGCCCATCATCGACGACAATCTCAATCACCGTCTTGATGTCATATGGTTTGTTGGGGTTATCGGGGATGAGGGTGTTCAAGCTCTCATCTTCGCGCAGCGGGTCATCACTGCTCGGCAAAGCAGGTGGATCTTCCATATTATTTTGTGGTAGATAGCTCAATAGCTCGCGCACGAGCATCAAACCCTGTGTTTCGTCATCTGCGGTCAGGTGGGCGATACCACTTTTGCTGGCATGGATCGTCGCACCACCTAGTTCTTCAAAGGTCACATCTTCGTTCAACACTTGCTTGACTACATTGGGACCTGTGATGAACATGTAGCTGGTCTCTTTAATCATAATGACATAATCGGTCAATGCCGGGCTGTAGACTGCGCCACCCGCGCACGGGCCCATAATCACGCTGATTTGAGGCACGACACCGCTTGCCATCGTATTCCGCAGGAAGATATCCGCATAACCGGCGAGGCTTTCGACCCCGTCTTGAATGCGTGCGCCGCCACTATCGTTCAAACCGATAATGGGTGCGCCGGTTTTCATCGACATCTCCATGACTTTGACAATCTTTGCCGCATGTACTTCGCTCAAGCTACCGCCGAACGTCGTGAAATCCTGTGAATACACGTAAACTAAGCGTCCATCGATCGTACCCCAACCAGTGACCACACTATCCCCCAGTGGCCCATCCCCTTGTTTTGTAAAAGCGTCAATCTCACGGAATGTGCCCGGGTCGAGTAAGATTTCAAGGCGTTCGTAAGCTGTACCGCGTCCATTTTTGTGTTGCCGTTCAATTCGCTCCTGCCCGCCTAATTCCTGGCGCTCGGCGCGTTTATCACGGAGTTCTTCAATTTTCGGATTTGTTGCCATTGTTGAAAAACCTCTCTATTTATGTTGTGCCCCGTCACGTTGCTGTTGCCACAGCACGAGCGCGGGCATAATTAATATCACTATTGTGATTACAAGCTGGAAGGCAATCCGATTGCGCTCATAATCCGCCTGCACAAACCATATAGTTTGTAACAAGTTTATGATGGTGAAGGCAATCACCAACCCGATGCTCTGGCGGAGTGCATTCGTTCGCTTGCGTATCAGACGATACCCGGTATAGGCGAATAAAACACCCCAAACAACAGCAATACCTGCTTGCCATCTCAGTGGAAATTGTACCGCATCCGCGTTAATTCCATTATCTATTAACACACGATAGGCGAATAGGATTTGATATACACCTAAAGTGAGGACAAAGCTCACCATACAACCCCGCCCATTGATACCCTGTGGTTCAGGTTCTGTGTCACTGATTTTTTGGTGTGGATCACGCATCTGTATCGCCTCTACTTGTTGTGTTACCCGCTCATGCCGAAGCGGTTCAACAATTCGCGGATTGCCATATCATACATTAGCGGATTCTCCTCAATTACGCGAATCGTATGGTTTGCTTGTAAGGCTTCATCAACACGATCTGGTAATATATGTTGCCAATCTTGCGTGCGATATTCAAAGCCTCTGTGCCAGATCGGGATAATCGGGATTTGGGCGCTGATCGCCCAAATGATCTCTTTAATGGTGATGCTCGAATGTAGGGTATCCTTGCCTAACAATACAATGAGGTAATCTGCATCTTTGATGTTCGCTTTGAGTTGTTTTTGCCAGTTTAAGCCGGCTTTCAGTTGCATATCCACAAAGGCATTCAAACCTGCACGCTGCAGTCGATCATGGAGTAACAGTGCAAATGCACTGCTTTCACTGCGTTTGTAACTGATGAAGATATTGAGCGCATCAATATCTGATAGCAAATCAAATGCGTCGCGGGTGATTGCCACAGCGCTGGAATAGCCATCTGTGCCGATTGATTCTAGATAATTCAAGCGCACAAGTAAATCGACATTAGGCGCATGATCGATTTGGCCCCAGCGTGCCATTGTGTAGTGATGTATCGCTTGTTCCCCGCGTGATGAGTCTTCCATATCAGGAATATCAGCTAGCACTGCGTAATAATTAAAATGAATGTTCCACAAGCCATATACAGCACCTTCAGCTAATTCTCGCGCATAAGTTTTGATGCGTGCCATCGGGTTTGTAGGGATGTCCCGTTTATTACACCGATCACAAAATTCTTCTAAACTAATCATCGTTGGCTGTCCATCTTTGGTAAGAATACGTGTACTTACTCAGGTGTTGACGGTATCCAGTTTGCTACTTACTGTAAGGGTGAGTGCTGGTGTGCGTTACACTCCAGACGCACACCATTGCACCCTCAGACCATTACCTGTGGGCGATATTCTCCGAAAACAGCGCGTAAACTATGGCAGACCTCACCGAGTGTGACATCATTGTCCACACATTCGATGATGAGTGGCATCAGGTTCTCTGTGCCCTTCGCGGTTGTTTCGAGTTGTTGTCGTAAGGCACTCACACGCTCGTTATCACGGTTTTCGCGCAAGGCGTGCAAACGGTTGTGTGCGGCTTGTTCGATTGCTGGATCCACACGCAATAAGTCTGGTTCCACATTATCCTGTGAGACGAAATCATTCATGCCGACGATGATCGCTTCGTTGCGCTCTACCTGTCGCTGATAGCTATAAGCCGCATCCTGGATTTCTTTGTTGACAAAGCCCGTGTCAATCGCCGCCAGTGCCCCGCCGATGTCGTCAATTTTGGCGATGTAATCCCGCGCTTGCGTCACGATCTCATGCGTCAGCGATTCAATATAGTAACTGCCAGCAAGTGGGTCAACCGTATCTGCCGCGCCAGTCTCATGGGCGATGATCTGTTGGGTGCGCAGTGCAATCTGTACCGCCTTCTCTGTCGGCAGGGCGAGTGCTTCATCCATGCTGTTGGTATGGAGCGATTGAGTCCCACCCAGCACCGAAGCCAGCGCCTGTAACGCCACCCGCACGATATTATTTTCTGGTTGTTGGGCTGTCAGCGTGCTACCGCCTGTTTGCGTGTGGAAGCGTAACTGCTGGCTTTTCTCTTTGGTTGCGCCGAAACGTTTTTTCATGATCGTTGCCCACAGCTGGCGCGCTGCACGGAATTTGGCGATTTCTTCGAGGAAGTTATTATGTGCGTTGAAGAAAAACGAGAGCTGTGGTGCGAAGTCATCGACATCCAAACCGGCTTTTAGGGCGGCTTCCACATAAGCGATGCCATTTGCCAGCGTGAATGCCACTTCTTGCACAGCGGTACTGCCTGCCTCGCGGATATGATAGCCACTGATGCTGATCGTGTTCCAGCGTGGGACTTCGCTCTTGCAATAGGCAAATAAGTCAGTAATCAGGCGCATGGAAGGCTTAGGCGGGTAGATATAGGTTCCACGTGCGATATATTCTTTAAGAATGTCGTTCTGAACTGTCCCACGCAGTTGTTTGGGTTCCACGCCTTGCCGTTTACCAACCACAATATACATCGCCAGTAAGACGGTTGCTGGTGCGTTGATGGTCATACTCGTGGAAACTTTATCGAGTGGGATTTGATCGAACAGCGTCATCATGTCCTGAATACTGCTAATACTCACACCCACTTTACCGACTTCACCGCCCGCCATCGGATCATCCGCGTCATAGCCGATTTGCGTTGGCAGATCAAATGCTACCGATAAGCCACTCTGTCCTTGATCCAACAGAAAACGATAACGCTGATTGGATTCTTGGGCAGTGCCAAAGCCCGCATATTGGCGCATCGTCCAGAAGCGACTGCGATACATCGTCGGTTGCACCCCCCGCGTATAGGGGTACATGCCGGGCAAGCCTAGCATCTCCTCATGATCGTCAGGCAAATCGTTCTCGGTATATAAGCGTTTGACGGGAATCTCAGATGAGGTGGTGAACTGTTCTTTACGTTCGGGAAAACGGGCAATAGTTGGTTGTACGACCTGTTCTTCCCAGTGATTGAATTTATCAAGCAGACTCATATCAGCAATAACCTATCACTATGATTGGTACTTACATCTATGATAGCGTGCTTCTATGAGTCTTGCCTGTGTGTTTTGACCGCTTCACTCAGTGTATAACGATACTCCCTGGCGGGATGAAGGCGCTAGCGGGCACGTCAATGCCTTCAAAATTGTCAAATGTCAAATCTCGGAAAGTTAATTCCAGATGATGTTTCACATAGTCAAATAGTTTGGCATAACTATCTGAGCATCGTTCGTCATTCTGCAAGCCGAGTTCTGTCAATACAAACTCAATATCCTCCGAATTACCCTCAACTTCGATGAAATCACCATAAGGCATTTCATCAAGCATGATCGACGTATTGTGATACTGATAGGTCGTACGATATTTTTCATAGACCATCGAGGGTGTATATCCGAGCTTGTTCAGGATCTCTTGCATCGTATCAAAGTCGCTCACATTGACTTCTAATTCTTCCCGGGTCACAATTCCCTGTTCCACACTGCCCGGTGATTTGTAGGTCAGGCGGATGGCATCATCCTGACGTAAACGCAGGACTAAGCCTTGTTGCATGAGAGAATTATCGTCAAGATCATAGCGCACGTTACGCTCATAAATGCGTGCCTGACTCAGCGTAGTTGGCCCCTGATCCAACAATGCCCGTAGCGCATCTATATCGGCAACGTAAATCTTCACTTCTGTTTCGTAGTTGTTCATGTCCCATGTGTCCTTCAGTCGAGTGCTATTGTGGAATTTCACGGATTGCTTCGGTGATATAGCCATCCACGGCGTTGATGATTTCACAATACGGCGGTTGGTTACAATGCGGTGTGAGAATTAATAAGTGCGAAAATGAAGCCGTAGCGCGTTCAATTGCCCACACTGTTGCAGTATGTAACAATGTATCATTCGGGAAGTATAGGGTGTCGAACTTCGCCCGTTGCAAAACGGTGATGAATTGCTGATAGCGCGTTCGGGCAATCTGTCGTTTAATCGGTTGATTATCATAAAAGCCGGCATAGATTGTCTCCAAATGAGCATTGTCACGCCCCACCTCATACACCAATGTTGAGACGGAATCATAAGCGCGTCCATCCACATAATGGACGATCACGCGAAACACATCTTGAATGCCGGGTTGTTGCGCTATGTACTTCAAACTCGGCAAATTGAGCCGTTCTATCACTCGCCGAATTGTAGTGCCATGATAGACCACATAACAGTTCTTTCACTATTACTTATTATATAACAATTATAACACAAATACCTGAAACGCCAGTGCTTAATGTGAATGTAAACCTATTTGTAACCCTTGCTATGAGCGGTTTTCGCTCAGGTCAATCACAACTTTCCCTGCCACCGCGAAATCTTCTAGCATCTGTTGCGCATCGCGGGCACGTTCTAGTGGGAGCGTCGCACCGAGCACCGCCTGTAATTTGCCCGCGAATACCAGTTTCATCACGTCGACATAATCGCGGTGTTCGCCCATCGTGCTACCGATGATCGCTGTGTGTGAGTAGAACAACTGCGCCAGATTGATCGTCGCTTGGTAGCCACTGGTTCCACCAACAACTAAGATGCGTCCGCCGGGGCGCACTGTCCGCATACTATGAGGGAGGGTAGCTTGCCCGACATTATCCACTACCACATCCACGCCGCGCTTATTCGTCAGCTGATAGACCTCGCGCCACCATGCTGGTATTTCGGCGCGGTTGATCGTGACATCTGCACCGATTTCATGCGCGAACTGGCATTTTTCGGCATCACTACCCACCACATAGATGGTGCCTGCACCGGCTAAGCGGGCGATCTGGATGCTGGCGCTATTGACACCACCGCCTGCGCCCACAATCAGGATGTCTTCACCCGCGCGGAATTGCCCGCGCTTGATGAGCGAATGCCATGCGGTGACATACACCAGACCTGCCGCCGCCGCCGCTTGCATGTCGAAGTCAGCCGGCATGACCAGACAATTTTGTGCAGGCACGCAAATATACTCCGCCGCGAACCCGCTCACATGCTCACCGAGAATTTGCACAGGACGGATCTGGTTCTGATAGTCACGGTCAAGCGGTGCCGTTTGCGGGAATAAGCCCGGATCTACTGCTACCCGATCCCCAACCTGTAAGTCGGCCACGTCGGCACCGAGCGCATCGACAATCCCCGCGCCATCACTGCCGATCACATGCGGAAAGTTTAGGTCTAAGCCTTTCCATCCGCGCCGCACGAACAAATCCAGACGATTCAGCGCGGCAGCCATCACGCGCAAGCGTACCTCGCCCGCCTGAGGTTGCGGCATGGGCAAATCGTCCACAATCTTAATCACATCGGTGCTTTCACCGTGTTGGGTTAATACTGCTCCACGCATGGTCTTTTGTTCCCCCCTGATCTTTAGCTCAATCAAAAAGACCCCATACAAGCTCGCATGAGGTCTGTAGACAGTGCAGAGACTCAGCGTAAGCCGAGTTCGTTGCGGGCAATCACCATACGCTGAATTTCACTGGTTCCTTCATAGATGCGCGTGATCCGTGCATCGCGATAATAACGCTCAATCGCCACCTCTTTGCTGTAACCCATGCCACCATGGATTTGTACAGCTTCATCAGTGACGAAAGCGGCGGTCTCGCTGGCGAATAACTTTGCCATACTCGCTTCAGTGGTAAAGCGTCCGCCGTTGGCTTCGGCGTTCATCTTGGCTTGTACCGCGTTGTAAATCAGTAAGCGACTAGCTTCAATGCGCGTTTTCATGTCGGCGATCTTCTGCTGAATCATCTGGAAGCGCCCAATCGGCCCACCAAACGCCACCCGATCCCGTGCATATTGTAAGCTGGCTTCGTAGGCGGCTTCTGCAATGCCTAATGCTTGTGAGGCAATCCCGATGCGTCCGGCATCTAAAACAGTCATCGCAATTTTGAAGCCTTCACCGCGCTCGCCGAGCATGTTCTCCACTGGCACCTGATAATCTTCGAAGATCAGTTCGCTGGTGGCGCTGGCACGGATGCCGAGTTTTGGCTCTTTCTTGCCCCGTATCACCCCCGGTTGCGACATATCAATCAAAAATGCGCTGACCCCCTTTGCCCCTTTTTCGGGATCAGTCATCGTGAACAGCGTCACGAGATCGGCTACTGGCCCACTGGTAACCCAACTCTTACGCCCGTTAATAATGTAGTGGGTGCCTGTATCGTTCAGTACCGCACGGCTGGTCATTGTCGCCGCATCCGAGCCACTATCCGGTTCAGTTAGGCTATACGCGCCGATCTTCTCACCACTGGCAATTGGCACGAGGAATTGTTGCTTCTGCGCTTCGGTGCCGAACTTCATCAGACCGTAGTTGTACAACGAGTTATTGACGCTCAGGATGGTGCTGTGGCTGGCATCCGCTTTCGCTACTTCGATCATCGTCAGTGCATAGGCGAGAGTATCCATCGCCGCGCCACCATATTCTTCTGGCACTTCGATGCCCATCAAGCCCATCGCGCCCATCTTCTTGATATTCTCTAGTGGGAATGCGCCACTCTCATCGAACTCTGCTGCCACAGGTGCGATCTCATTGGTGGCAAAATCGCGAACCATCTTGACCAGCATCTCATGTTCTTCAGTGAAGTTGACCGTTAAGTTTCTTTGAGGATCATGAATAACCATAAGTTTTTTCCTTCGATAAACAAAGTAAATGTGTGTGTTTGCCACATTATAACACCCGATTCTAATCTCGGTTAGATTGATGTTGTTTGACTGATGTCCCGCGCTATTGGTCACTGTCGGGGATGCGCTAATCTCGTTACAATGAGTGCAATATCAAGCAATTCATGCAGGAGGAAGCTCACATGTCGATTAAGATTAATCACGTGGCTGTTGTGGTCAATAATATCGAAGATTCGCTCAGTTTCTGGCGCGATGCGCTCGGTCTGCCGATGGAAGGCGTGCAAGACGTGCCACAAGAAGCCGTGCAGGTTGCGTTCCTCGATGCCGGTGAAGCGCACATTGAGCTGGTATCGCCCACTACCGATGATAGCGGTATTGCCAGCTATCTGGCGAAGAAGGGACAGGGGATGCACCATATCTGCTTTGAGGTAGACGATATTGAATCTGCACTGGCACATATGCGCGATAAGGGCGTGACGCTCATCAACGAAGAACCCCGCGAGCGCGACGGGCGCAAATATGCCTTCATCCATCCGAAATCAACTGGCGGCGTACTAGTTGAATTGTATCAATTGTGATAAAAATTCATGCTATGGCACCCTTCGTTATGTCCGTTGTTATATAATTGGGCTTAGATAGTTTTTAATCCGTCAACTAGAGACGAAGGAAATGTCATGCAAGCGATTTATAAATATGTCCTGCTCTTGATAAGCCTCCTCAGCATTGTCGGGCTTGTCACTGCACAGGATGAATGTCCAGCTGAAGTGGATGAGGCGGTACTTGCACTCAATGAACTATGCTTCGAAGTGGGGCGCAATCAAGCCTGTTATGGTAATGGCGAGATCGTCGCTATCCCTCAAACAGATGCCATTATCAATTTTACTGTGCCGGGTGATACTGCCCCCATCGCCGATATTGATACGCTGAGCTTATCGCCCTATGAGACAGATCTCAGTGATTGGGGGGTGGCGTTGCTGGTAGTACAGGCGAACTTGCCTGATACGCTCCCCGGTCAGAATGTGACCATGTTGCTCTTCGGGGATGTGGCGCTCAGTAATGAGGGTGGCGCTTATTACTTCGCCTCAGGCATTGGCACGCCGGATTGTAACACCGCTCCCAATGGCTTACTGATCCAAACGCCCGAAGGCGTGGGCGAAGTGACCCTCACACTTAATGGTATTAATATTACCATCGGTTCAACCGCGTATTTCGGCACGCTCGAAGAAGGCGAACTGACCATTGCCCTACTTGAAGGTATGCTTTCAATGGCGGTTGAAGATAGCACAGTTGAACTTAATGCTGAACAGTTCACACGCATTCTGCTTGACGAAGATGGTATCGCTAGCGGTGAATTTGCTGAACCGGAACCCATCACAGATGACCTCAATCTACCGATTTTGCCATTGGAACTCTTACCAGAAGCGATCACTGACGAGGAAACAGATGTTACAAACAATCTCAGCACTGATGTGATTACGCCACTCAGTGGTAACTGGTCGGTTGAAATCGGTGAAATCAACTTTGCTGATGGGTGTCCGCCTTTCCTCAACGACGAACAGATACGTCAGTCGCTCGCTAATTTCGGTGTGACGACTAGTCAAAACTATGATTTCACCTTTGAAGACGATGTTGTACTGGAAGAAATTTTTAGTTTATCGCAATTACAGTCAGCAGGGTTTACGTTGGATGATTCTGTGCCGAACCGCTATGAATTGACTTTCAACATCGCTGATGCGGGCAGTGTGGTCTATACGTGGGAAATCGTCTCTGAAACGCGCATCGAATTGACCATCGAGCAGACCTTTGTCATTCCACAGATCGCTGATTGTTTAGTCACTACCCAAGGTATTTACGAATATCAAGGCTAACATACATACCTGTCTGATGATATACAAGAACGCTGTCCTCATGGGCGGCGTTCTTTGCTATTATGATGCGCGATCATTCATAAAACCTGTATAGGTACTTTCGATGAAACGATATATCCTACTTGGCTTTCTTAGCTTTTTGACAGTCGCAATCCACGCGCAAGAGGCACTCTGCCCGACCTTACAGCAGGCAGCTATTGCTGAATCACAAATCTGGTGTGCTGAATTAGATAGTGATCAGGCTTGTTATGGTAATTCTGGTGTGACCGGCGAAGCATTATCTGATCTGCCCTTCAGCACAGTGGGCGATACCATCCCCTTAACCGAACTCACACAACTGACAACCCGCACTGATGATGAAAACCGCTATGGTGTTGCCTATTTACACACGGCGGGTTATCCGCTCAACACATGGGCGGCTTATCCTGTGCATCTGGTGGCGTTAGGCAGTACGACGCTTGCCAATACCGCTAACGAAGGCGTGAACCTGACTACTGTCACTGCGCCAATTATCGGTGCCGATGGTGCCAACGTCCGTTCAGGTCCTGGCGCTGATTATCGTCTGTTAAATGTGCTCTTTGAAGGCGATCTCATCAAGCTGACTGGACGCGCTCAAGATAACTCGGCATATCGTGTGCAGTTGCCATCTGGTGAAACCGGTTGGATCACGTCCGGCGCGATTGAGGCGGATACCGATGAGTTGCCAATTGTTGAATTCAACGACACCCCGCCGGCTTGGATCGAAGCGCCATATAGCGCCTTCTCGCTGGAAACTGGCATCGACGATGCACCCTGTGCAGAAGTCTGGCAGAGTGGTGTTTTGCTCCAAACCTCCACCGAACAACCGGTGCGCGTGCGCGTCAACGATCATCGCTTAGTAGTGATCGGGACGGTCTTCTTACAAGCCGAGTCATCGCGCACTCTGGTACACGTCATCGAAGGTATGGTGGCGTATCAGAATGAACAGGCTCGTGAGGGCTACACACTGGCTATCTTTGAAGACGATTATAATCTTGCGCCCTATGATCTGGCAGAGTTTGTTCCCTTACCGACGCAATTGTTACCGCGTTATACCTATATCGGGGTTGAACTGACGACAATCATCACACCGGCACCCACCGTTGACCGGAGCCCCATTGCCGATGTGCTTGTGGATGATCCCTGTGTGATCACTACCGGTCAGGGTGGTGCAAACTTGCGCAGTGGTCCCGGCGCTGAGTTCCCGATTCGTGGTGTGCTTGCCTATCGAGAAACCGCCCGTCCCATCAGCCGTGTGATGACGAATGGCACACTGTGGTATGAGTTAGCTCAGAATATCTGGGTGAATAATCAGGTCATCGTGACGGGTGGAGATTGTATTGGCGTACCACAAGCCCAGCGCATCCCTGCGCCCTTGCCCACGCCTACTAACGAAGCGGAGTGATGGGTCATCGTGAGGGATGCATGTTTGCAGATGTATCCCCCATGCTGAACGCCGGCAAACTCAGCCAGAGTACCTGTGTCATAATCAACGTCCACATATAATGATCGACTAGACCTATCACTGCCCACGCCACAAAAGCGCCCATTAAAGCGAGTTGTTCAGGCGTGTTTGGGGCACGCATCAAAGCGCCTATAGCTCCTAGCATAACCCCGCCGAACAGTATCAATCCGATGATGCCCAACTCCGACCACACCAATAAATAGATGTTATGTACGTTGTTGCCATTGAGGTCATAACGGGTGTTGTAGAAGATATAGTTGCTGGCATACCATGCGAAGTTGCCGATCCCCACCCCGTGCAGGGGGTACTCCCTGATAGCGTTCTCCGCGACTTCGATATATACCAACCGATCAGCGATTGAGCGCAGTTCAGTATTCGGTGAGTCGACTCCTGCTCGTGATAATAACAGTGGCTGAAACATCGCCACGAAAACGCCACCCACTAACAACACAGCGATTGCTGGCGCGATTATCTTGCGCCAGAAATGCGGGATACGTAGCGCCCGAGGCAACACCCATAAGATGCCTACCGCGAAGCCCAGCCACGCCCCGCGTGAGAAGCTCAATAACAAGAACCAGAAACCCAGCGCAAAGATCACCACACCAGCTCGATAGCGTGCGCCATCGGCGAGTAACCATGTCGCTGACGCGAACAAGCCTAGAACAATCACCCCGCCGAGTATGTTCGGGTGCGGTAGCAGTCCATACGGGCGTAACCAGCGCGTGCCGTCGGTTTCCAGCACGCTAACGCCGGATCGCATCGGATCAAGTGCAAATTCACCGAGCAATCCCAGCCCAATATCCCCTTGTTGAACCACCTGTAAGCCACCAATTGTTCCGTGTATCAACATTGAGATCATCAGAATGCCCTTTACCCGCGATAGGGGCGGGGCAGTCGCCTGTATCACTGCCAGCAAAATCAGCACCAATGCAATCTGAAGCACGTTGGAGGGCGCTATGCCCGGATAATCACCTAGACCATATGCCCAATACTGCGATAAATACCCCCAGACCAGTAACAGCCCCCATGAGAACCACCATACCTGTTGCCAGCGCGTATCGACTAGCTTATGCCATCCCCGAAAACCTGATATTGCCCAGCTGATTACCGTGCCCAATAGAGGAATCACGATCCAGAATCCCAGCACATACTGTGCTGTGAAGGGAGCTGGTGCATTTGGTAATTTGAGCCACATCGGTGCACATAAGAGGTTCAGGTAGATGGCGAACTCGGTCATTTGTTGGGGATAACGGCGCATGCTCTTGGCTCGGCTCCGGCGATAGTCTTCTTAAAGCTTACCTTATCTCAGTCCTACCAGCGACTAACTCATACTTGTTATACCCATGGGGGTATACTATACTATACCCTATAGGGTATCATGATGGAGACCAATAAATGACTAAAAAAGTAATCGACAGCTGTACCACACACGATGACCGTACCGATCACAATCAAGCAAACTTGCGCCGTATTCGGCGGATTCAAGGGCAGTTGGAATCACTCGCGCGCGTCATCGAAGCCGATGATGAGACTTGCGAACAGCGTGTGATCCGTGCTCGCACCATCGAAAAAGGTATGACTAGCCTGATTAATCATCTGGTGCAGTGTTACATCGATAACACGCTCAAACTACAAATGCAAGATGATCCTGAAGCGACCAGCGAAGAAATTGTACGCCTATTTAACTTGATGAATCGTTAGGAGGAGCCCTATGGCTATCCAACAGATCAAACTACCGATTACCGGCATGACCTGTACCGCTTGTGAGAAGAACGTCAACCGCGCTTTGCAAAAAGCAGAGGGTGTGACGGAAGCGATGGTCAACCTCGCGACTGAGAACGCCACCGTCAGCTATGATCCATCTGTCACTGATCCGCATCAGTTGATCGAACGGGTTGAGAAATTCGGTTATGGCGTGGCCACTGCCAGCGTTGAACTACCGATCACCGGTATGACCTGCGCCGCCTGCGAGAAGAACGTCACCCGCGCCCTCAAGAAACCGGATGGCGTACTGGATGTTGCGGTTAATCTTGCCACTGAAAAAGCCCGCATCACTTTCATTCCGGGTGTGGTGCGCCGCGCCGATTTGATCGCCGCCGTCGAAAAATCCGGTTATGGCGTGATTGATACCGCCGGCATGGACAACATCGACGATGCCGAACGGCAAGCCCGTCAGGCAGAAATTGATCGTCAGCGCAATCTGGTGATCTTCGGCACAATTTTCACCTTGCCCCTGTTCATCATCAGTATGGGACGCCACCTATTCATGGACTTTCTGCCACACATGTTTATGGCAGATTGGTGGGTGTTCGTCTTTGCGGCACTGGCAACACCGGTTCAACTGGTATTAGGGCGACAATATACGCTCGGCGCGTACAAATCGCTTCGCAGTGGCACCGCCAATATGGACGTGCTGGTGGCGCTCGGCTCGTGGGCAGCGTATCTCTACAGCATGATTATTGTGTTGGGCTTGCTGTTCAACTTCTCCGATGTTGTCGGTACAGGCGATTACTTTGAATCAGCTGCCGTCATCCTCACCTTGATCACGCTCGGTAAATTGCTGGAAGCCCGTGCCAAAGGGCGCACCAGTGAAGCGATCAAGAAACTGATGGGGCTCACGCCGGATACCGCTACGCTCTTGCGCGATGGCGAAGAAGTGCAAGTCAAACTGACCGAAGTCATGCTCGGCGATCAACTCGTTGTGCGCCCCGGTGAACGGATGCCGGTTGATGGTCTGGTGGAGCATGGACGGTCTTCTGTCGATGAATCGATGCTCACCGGCGAGAGTATGCCTGTCGGCAAAATAATTGGTGATGAGGTCATCGGTGGAACAGTCAACAAGCAGGGGCGTTTGATCATTCAGGCTACCCGTGTGGGCAATGAGACCGCGCTCGCTCAGATTATCCGTCTGGTGGAACAGGCGCAACTGTCGAAAGCACCGATTCAGCGCGTTGCTGATCAGATTTCGGGCATTTTTGTGCCGATTGTGCTGATGCTGGCAGCGATCACCTTTCTCGGTTGGTACTTTGTCGGTAATATCACCTTCACACAAGCCATGCTCCATGCGATTGCTGTGCTGGTGATCGCGTGTCCCTGTGCGCTCGGTTTAGCTACCCCGACTGCTATCATGGTAGGCACAGGACGCGGTGCCGAGATGGGCATCCTGTTCAAGAATAGCGAAGCACTGGAACGCGCACATAAGCTCAAGACAATTGTGCTGGATAAAACCGGTACAATCACACAGGGCGAACCGAGTGTGACTGACATCATTTCTGCGGATGGCGTTGATGAGACTGAATTGCTGACCATCGCCGCCGTTGCTGAGCGCGGTAGTGAGCATCCATTAGGGCGTGCCATCGTTGATAAGGCGCGTGAGTTGGGATGTGTCCTCAGCGAATTGGGCGATTTTGAATCGATAGCGGGTAAGGGCATCCGTGCCACGGTTGACGATAAGACGGTGCTGATTGGTAGCCCGACATTCATTGATGGGCAAGGGATCGCGCTCGATGACCTGCGCGAGAGCATCCAACGCTTGCAATCTAACGCCCGTACCGCCGTTGTGGTGGTGATCGATGGCATCGCATCCGGGGTGATTGGCATTGCCGATCAGGTCAAAGCCAGTTCAGCACAGGCGATTGCTCAGCTCAATAGCATGGGTATCGAAACTGCCATGTTAACGGGTGATAACCAGCTGACTGCCGATGCCATTGCCCGTGAAGTGGGTATTCAGCGCGTGTTTGCCGAAGTCCTACCCGCCGATAAATCTGCCAATGTAGAAGCTCTCCAGAGCAAACAGCAGGTTGTCGGCATGGTGGGGGATGGCATCAATGATGCGCCCGCACTGGCTCAAGCTGATGTGGGTATTGCGATCGGTACGGGCACCGATATCGCAATGGAAGCCAGCGACATCACGCTGATGAGCGGCGATCTAGCCGGCGTAGCGCGGGCGATTAGCCTGAGCAAAGCTACTATGCGCACCATCTACCAGAACCTATTCTGGGCGTTCATCTATAACATCATCTTGATCCCTGTGGCGATGATGGGTTTGCTCGTGCCGATGTTCGCAGCAGCAGCCATGGCGTTCTCGTCCTTCTTCGTGGTGAGTAATTCTTTGAAACTGAGACGTTCATCGTTACCGCTTGCTCAGGATGACGCTCCAGATACTGCTCAATCGTCTCGTGCTGCTTCATCGGTACCTGCGGCTTAGTCACTTTGAAGTCCTTTCCTCGGAGCTGGGTGATCTTCTTGCGAATTTTCGCCCAGCTTCGATGGGGTAATGCGGCGCACAGATCAAGCTGTGTCGCGCCTTCGTCCAGCATGTTCTCCAACATTTCGATTTCCTCCTCAACCCAACGAGGTCCAGCCTTTCGCGGTTGTTTCCAACCGGTGCGTTCCATGCGCTCGATGTAGTCCGCATAGGTTTCATCCTCGCGTATTGGCTTGGGCGATATGTGGAATGATCTTTTGCCAATAATCTCGTAGGCTTTGATGCGAATCGCACGCCAATTGCGATTTGGTAGGGCTGCTGAAATCTTCACCTGATCTGCATTTCCTTCAATAAGCTGTCTCAATTTTTCTATCTCCACTGGATCCCAAAGTTCCCATGTGTCCGAACGATACGGTAATGTAAACTCATCTGTCGAGTTATCTCGCCAATAAATAACCACATTCGCAACCCGATGTTTACCTGCCTGACTTACAACGATGCGTTCGATAAATACTTGAGCAATAGCGCGACGTTCAGCTGCATCCATTCGGCTCCAATTCATCAGAACATTCTCTGCCTGTTTTGCAAGATCAATAAGTGATTGTTGATCTGCTTTACGTTTATCAAGCGAAGCTAACTTGCTTTCTAGACGGTCTTTTTCTTTCTCGTAATTGGCGAATTCTTGCTCAAGTACTTGTAATAAACTCTTGGATTGTACTTGAGTGAAATTGTTGATGAGATTTTGTAATTTCTGTTCGACGACTGTTAGCTGATGTTGCAGCATTCGATTCTCTGCATCAAAATCATCTCCTGCTGTTCTTACTAAATCTTCCCATAAACTGGAGTCAAATGTTGCCCGTAGTTTTGCATGGAGCATGTTGTCGATAATCTTATCCATATAATCGCTACGTCTCGACCATAAGTATTGTTGAAGATCAGCAGAATCATGATAGTGACAAGTATAAGCATAGTTGTCGAGGCTTTTGCGCCACGAAGCTGTCGCACCTTGCCATTCACCCTCATGATAACTGCCAATCAATCCTATGTATGAGGGTTCGTAAGCGTCTCGTTCTCTTTTCTTCGTTGAATGTCGTCGTCCTAATCGCGGAGCGTAATACTCATTATCGCTTCCATCAAGATTGTATGGGGAAAGATAATTGAATGCTTCGTAGAATAAGTCTTCAGCGATGATAGCAGGATGGTTGTCCCACTGTACAATACGATCTTTGAATACCCAGTGTCCTAGATATACTGCATTCGTTAACATGTTTAGAAGTGCTACTTTGCCAACCATATATATGCCGTTTCGCTTAAGCATACGCATTGGTTTCGCCCATGAGAATCCGTGCGGCACATATTTTAGTAATTCGGGATCATCAAAATCAGGGAAGTGCGGACCATTATCATGAAGGTTTCTGAGCGTCGCACGTTGATTGCCACCCAACGCTACGAAAGTTTCAAATATCTTGGTTACAATTTCTGCAACAGGTTCAAATGGTTGATATTTTCGCCAATTTGGATTTGGTAAACCATTAGGTAGGGTTTTGCGATCATCAACCATATATCCGAGGTTGATATTTCCGCCCATCCACATTCCTTGCATAAGCATACGCTCTTTGGCAGCGTATAAGCGCCCCCGAACATACGAGTTCAAAAAATCTGCGGCTTGTTCTGCACGCATACGGAAAAGCAGACGATGATATGGACCTTCATTCTTATCTGCGAAATTGTATTTGAAATGTGGTGTAAGCACACGAATGTTATTCTTGACGCAAGCATCAATGAATACATTGACTTGAATTTGCGTTTCATCACGAAATAGTTGATCTTCCGCCTGCACTGCAACCGCGCTAATCTTGCCAGTGATAATCAGGTCAAATAGACGGCTCATACCTTCACGCTCATCAATGCGTTTTGCACCGCTAACACCTTCATCTTCATCAATCAAAATGATTGTTTCGGCTTGCCAACCTAAGGTTGTAACGTATCTGGGCAAATCAATCTGCTGCATATCAGTTGAGATGTTCCCAACCTGCGCCATTGATGATTGACGGTAGTAAACGGCGATAGGGCGGTCTAGCGGCAAAGCACCAGGTAATAATGGAATAGAAGCATCATTGCTTTGCGGCTTGTATTTTTGGGGACCGGGCATGTGGTAAAATCCTTAAAGTCTAGATTATCAGTCTGGACAGAAGCCGGGTGTCAGTTTCTCAGGCTATCGCCCGGCTTTTCGATATTACTGGTCTTCACCAGCTTCATTGTGTTCTCCAAATTCTTCTTCGACATTAGGATTTGAGTTTCTTCTCCGATTTGGCTTGCCATCCTCAATCCATTTGTCCAAATCTGATCTCTTAATTATCCAATTTCGCCCTACACGTTGAGCTTGGAGAAATCCACCTTCTATTGCACGACGAATTGTATCGTTATGGCAATCTGCGATTTCACCTGCCTGCGCGGGACTCAGTAACTCCTCACTCATTGAATCTCCATTCATTATATTGTACGGAATGTTCCGTACAAAAGCAATTAATTCATATTACTGATTGTAACTGGTATGAGTGATAAGGCACTAATCATTTCTCAACGACCTCAAATCTCTGAGATGCTTTCTTGCTGATAGTTGCATCTGGCACTCCTGTTTTTAGATATGATCCGATTAACAACTTGTATGCTTTCGCAAGGTCAAATTGAGTACCGTCATATTGTCTACTGAGTTTATATTTGGTTTTCGATATTTTTACTTCAGTAATGCGTTTCATGATAGCTCTCCATATTTATGCTCATACGTTCTACTTAACCAAATTTAGTAACTCCAATGCAAGGTAATTTGCGACAACTTCGTGTCGGATTTTGCCAATAGGCTTGGAAAAATTTCGAGAGAGCTATTTGTCACACGATGTGACAATTGACAAATGACAAATAAAGTTATTTGTCACGAGCCAGGACAATTCAGATGTCCCTGTTCGCGCAAAAATACCAACTACAATCCGCAATATTTCAGGCATAGTGAACTGTACCTCTCCTAGAATCAGAGTTGATGCATAACTTAATCAGATTCACTGGAGATACCCTCAAATGAGTCGCAAAAATCAGAAAAACAATTCGCAAGATGCTCTCACTGTTGGATTAGATATCGGTTACGGCGTGGTCAAAGCCGTCACAGATGAACACGCCATTAGCTTTCCATCCGTTGCGGGACATGCCCGCGAGTTCAAATTTCAGCAAGAACAGATTCAAAGCTGGTATGCAGGCGATCAAATCACAGATGAAGATGGTACATGGTTTGTTGGCGATCTTGCCCTGAAGCATATGCCTCCGGGCGAACTGCTCCGCTTGCGTGGTCGCACCGCCAACGAAGAGACGATGGGCAATGCCTTCCGGTTGCGTCTGGCAAAAGTTGCCATCGCCAAGTTAATCAGGGGTGTGGGACGCGGGGATGTCGTGCATGTGCGTTTGGCATCGGGTTTACCAGTGGATCACATGACAGATGCTCAAGAGTTGAAGGACGCACTCATCGGACAACATCTCATCCAGACCGATCAGGTCGAGATGGTTGCCAACATCACAGAGGTAATGGTCATGCCACAAGCCTATGGAGCGTTGTACGCCGCGATGCTCACTGAACGGGGCGAGATCAACGTGCGCCACACCTACATGCGAACCGGAGTCTGCGATGTGGGGACGTACACGGTAGACATCGCTCTGGATGATGATGGCGAGTTTGTGTCTTCACAGAGTGGTAGTGTCGAAGGTGGTGTATACACCGCACAGGAACGCATCGCTGCCATGCTGGAGCGCGATTACCGCGAGAAGATCCCCTTCGGCATGATCGAGCAGGTACTGAAAACCGGTTACTTCACCGCCAGTGGCAAGACCATCGACTATCGCGCTGAAGTGGAAGAAGCTCTGCAACCACTACGAAGTGCGACGCTCAACCTGATGAGCGAGAAGTGGCAACGCGGTACCACCGTCGATGTCATCTATCTGGCAGGTGGCGGTGCAGAATTGGTCTTCGAGGATGTGCAAGACGCTTACCCGCAGGCCAAGTTGCTGAAAGATGCTCAGCTTGCCAATGCCAGAGGGTATCTGAATTACGCGCATTATGTGCGCCTGACCCACTAGTCACGAGAGGGTTTAACGGGGTAAACCAACCGGTTTATCGCGTTAAACCACTATCCATAAGGAGAAATTGTAATGCCAAGACGCAAGAAGCAACGCCAGCACAAGCTGATCGGGTTCAAAGCCTACTTCGACACCGATGCCGACATTCTCGAATGGTGGGAAGGGATTGCAGATGGCGAACGTAGTCACGTCATCCGTGATGTACTTCGTGAGTTTCTAGGAGTACCAGCACGCCGTAAGCAAATTCAAGTGCCAGGATTGCACGACATGCATCGTGACATTCGCTGGATTCAGGATGCGCTCAATGACATGCCTGGATACATCGAGCGTGTGATTCATCATGTGGCTGCAAGGCAACCCGCGGGAACTGTACCCAATCAACAGACCAATCAAGCCACACGGGCAACACCACAGGAGGAGGAAAACGCCTTGAATGAAGACGAAAAGCAACGCAGAGACAAGCGCATGAGGAAGGCCACATGGTAGTGCAAGACAACACAGCAAAAGCGAAAGAACCCATGCCCGACCTATCGCGCATGATGTGGATGGGCTGCGCCATCCACCACTGTGCTTTGCACAGCGTACATTTTCCCGATGCTCCTTCTGGAGACATGAGTTTGCGTACAAGACGCATCGGGAAAACAAGACGTTTTTAATTTGTCAAGAAGAAAGGAGGAAAGTGGTGAAAAATCAGTGTAAGGCAGTCAAGAGGCAAGCAAATAGCGTGCTCCAGATGAATCCACAGCACGGCAAGGCACAGCATCAGTTGTGGGAAATTACTCGCTGCTTAGACAGCTTCAGCGAGTGTTTGAGCAGTCAATCCTTTCCGCGAGCGGTTCGCAACATGTTTGGCTTCGTCGTAGAGTTCCCGCCGTTGCCAGAGTGTCCAGATAATCTTCATCCAGCGATTTGCCAGTGCCCTGTAAGCTCTTGCAGCCGAGTGCCCCTGCTTCAATTGTTGCTGGAAATAAGCTCGCGCCCAACCGGAGTGTCGCATACTCTGTCGAGCCAAATCGTCAGCAGCGTTACGCAATGGATGCGAACAATTACGGCGAAATTCAACCGTTTTGCTTTTGCCACTACGACGTGTAATGGGAACTGTGCCAGCAACAGCTTGCAAAGTTCCTGCATTTGGAAAGCGACTGCGGTCGTCACCGATCCATGCCAGCAATCGAGCAGGCGTCAGAGGACCTGTCGTTCCTGGAAAAGAAAGCCACCAGTCCGCTTCGGGATGACTACGAAAGACCTTTTTTATCTCGTTGATGAGGGTACGCTTTTGAACATGCAACATTCTTGAAAAAGAGCATCGCACCAGCACAGGTGATTTTCACCTGTCGTTCCCCATATTGATTGACACCGGGTTCAATACTCTCGATCCAGCCTGAAAAGTGGGTGCGTGTGCTTGTGCCATCGAAAGATTGCACGCGCACAGGACGATATGGCGCGACCCAACCAGCTAAGGGACTGCTACTATTCTCTGGTGAGAAGCGACGGTCTGCGTTATTCAAGACGAGTTCAAGCATATTATCGTCGGCAACATCTTGATAGGGTTTACGAAAGCCCAGAAACCAGTTGGAATTGAGCACATAGGATGTGATGTCATCGTGTGCGCCGTCGAATGTACCGGTTCGTTGCCAATCGATGGCGAGTGTCCATGTGGTCGTATTAGCTGCCTGAGCTTCAAATTCAATCACTTGCCAAGCAAAGGTCGCCGCCGTGTCATCAACACCTCGCTTCAGCGTCAAGGATGTACCTGCACCTGATAGTTCCATATGCGCTGATGCAATACCAGCAACATCATTGGTATCGAAATCTGTTGACCCCATACGATCATATAAACCACCAAGGAGCGGTAGTGTATGATCAGGATCAACGGTCGTCAGGGAAATTGTTGCGTCCAAGGTCGCGCTTGCGATAGTTTCTGTACCTCGTTGCACACTGGTATCATCGGTAAATTCGATGAGGAAGTAAGCGAGGTCAATCACCTGACCTGTGTTCTCACGAGTGAAGGTTACAGTTGTGCCATCGCTAGATAATTCACCGCGTACCATCTTCTGTCCCACATCAGAGCCTGTCCCAGCATCTGATGTATAGCTGAAACTCAACCATGATTTGCTGGCATCGACGGTCGTTGGTAGAGTTACAGTCTTGACTGCATCACTTGTCCCGAAACTGACCGTATCACTCTGGACAACACTATCCTCGAATTCAATCACTTGCCACGCAACTGTGTCGCCTGTATTACCATCTAAGGTCGTGATGCGGAGCGTCGTCGATGAAATGAATTCGGCTCGATAAAATTCATCATCATTCAACCCTGTTCCTGTATTTGATGATGAAATCAGCGCAATTGATTTGCTAAGGTCAACCGATGTACTGAGCGTGATATCATTCGCACCTGTATTGGGATCACTCAATGTCCCTCGTTGGACACTGACCCCTGATTCAAATTCAACCACATGATACCGAATGATAAGATCATTATTGGCTGATGACGTACCTGTACGTGTGAAACGCAGGGTTGTTGTATCAATAATCTCGCCACGCACCCAATCTTCTTCTGGCGCATTGTCTTCTTGTTCTGTGCCGAAAACCAAAAAACTTTTCGCTGTAACGATTGCTGAATTTAAGGTGGCATCCACCGATGTCGCGGTATCTTCCAAGGTCACTTGACCATGAATGACTTGTTTGACGATTGCCATTGTTTGTTCCTCCTTTTTCTTATCTGGAAAATTATTCTTCAAATCAGTTTGTGTCTTGAGGAGCTGTGATATATACTTCGACATCACAGCTCAGGACATTGTCATCCTGCCAGATGACCCTGTGCTAGTCTGAGACATGAGCGTGTTGTGCTGGTCGAAGGCTTTCAACACGCTCATCCCTTATTTTGTTGTGTTCGCATCTACTCTATTGGTCGCCGTTAAATGTCCTTGTTAGTTGCCAATCGACGGCTGGTGACCATGTTGTTGTCATGTTTCTCTATTCTACTCTGAGAAACTTGTACCATCTGCGGTGGTGCGATCTTTCCCTTGAAATGCTGGATTGTCTGCGCCGTTTGCGCCTGTTAAACGGTCTACACGACTTTTGAGACTGTTAAATTCGCTCTTGAGTGTCAAGAAATTGTTGTACAGCATATCGACCTTACTTGTTGCGCGTGTATCGAGCCGTTCCTCAATTAAGCTAATTGTCTCTTGAAAACCAACAAAAGCAGCTGCGGCATCTACGCTGGCTGATAAGCCAAGTGTCGTGTTTATATCTGGTGATTGTTCAACTTGCCCACTTGACGGTGCTTCATTATCCATTATCTTACTCCTTATAATGTTGGAAATCTTCTAAGAGTGTATTCTTTATCAATAACTTCATTAACATCATCCCTCCATATCAGTGGATCATCGTTACGCATCAATTTATCGTGTTGTGATAAAATTATAACTTTTTCACCTTCATAAAGTAAAATAGCTGTATCACTTGAACTCTCTACCCACCTCATAAACATGCGGTACAGTTCTGGAACAGCATTCTCATTTTTGCGAACAACTCTATAAATCGTAATACTTATGGTTGGCTTTATACCAAGTTCGCTGGAAAAAGCGTCTTTGCTATTATTTACATTCTCCAATGATAGAGAAAAATATTCTGTACTTAAAGTTAATTTAGACTGAGTAGCAGTTATAATTTCGTGTCTGACATCTCCTAGTAAAATATCTTTACATTTTGATAAGTCATACTCTGTTTCAAGCTCGATATAGTAGAATATTGACATATATAACTCCTATTAAAAATACCAAATTTCATACACTTCAAATTCATAAGTTCCAGAATTACTCACGTGCCTTATTAACCATAGTTCTCTTAGTTCTGGAATTGGGTTATCAATTAGTTCAGTGCGTAGAGTTGACATAGAGATACTTGTATCAGTTATATCCATGAAAATTCCTCCCCCTTGCCGTTGAGCTTTTCTCTTAATTGCTTGATAAACCGTATTAATACTTGAACTAGTAGGATGATACATATCAAATACACGTCTTTCTCCAGTTAATCCATGTCCTATTAGACGCTATATGTGAAATAGAATTGACGAAAAGGGTGAAAGAACTCAAGATATTAAGCGACAAAACAAAAAATCGAGAGTTCATCAC
>JBNPEE010000048.1:0-135805 GCA_051117475.1 Anaerolineae bacterium
ACAATCCCAATCCGGCAACGGTCGGTGAAACAGTGACCTTCACGAACACCTCGACCGGTGCAGATAGTTATGCGTGGGACTTCGGTGATGGTGTGGGCACGAGCAGTGATGCCAACCCCACCTACACCTACACGAGTGCAGGTACCTATACCGTGACCGTGACTGCAACGGGCCCAGGGGGTACACAAACAGTTGTACAAGATCTCATCGTCATGGAACCAATTGCCGAACCGCAAGCGAGTTTCTCAGCAAGCCCCAATCCTGGAGTAGTTGGTGAAGTCGTGACGTTTAATAACACTTCAACCGATGCCGATACCTTCGTGTGGGATTTCGGGGACGGTGCCGGTACAAGTTCAGAGTTCAGCCCCACCTACACCTACACGAGTGCAGGTACCTATACCGTGACCTTAACTGCAACGGGTGCAGGTGGCACAAATAGCATTACACAATCTATAGTGATAGAAGACAGCGCACCATCGGCACCAACCGGCCCATTGACCTTCATCTCAAATATGTCCGGAAATCTTGATATATTCGTGGCAGATGGCAACGGACAAAATCCGGTGAATATCACTAACACACCGTTTGATGAATTTGAAGCAGTATGGTCACCAGATGGCACAAAAATCGCCTATGCATCTACTGAGTTTGGTGATTTCGACATCTTCATCTTCGATCTGAACACGATGACCCGCACACAAATCACCACTAGCGGTGCAAATGATCGACAGCCGGCGTGGTCACCAGATGGCTCACAATTGGCATTTGCTTCAGATCGCAATAACTTGAATGTCAACAATGATATATTTGTGGTCAATGTATCGGATCTGAACGCGGGAACCTTCAACCCAACAGCTTTGATCGCCAGCCCGACTGATGAACAACAACCCACCTGGTCGCCGGATGGCAATCAAATCGCCTATATGTCAGACGCTGCTGGTGCAGATACAAACAACATCTATGTGGTGAGCATAGCGGATACCAGTAATCCGACGCAGATTACGTTTAGCAATGCAGATAATCAACCGAACTGGTCAAGCAATGGTGTGATTGCGTTCACATCAGGGCGTGATGGCAATCAGGAAATCTATCGCATCAATTCGAATGGCGATAATGAATTGCGCCTGACCCAGAACGGTGATGGGATCAATGATCGCATCCCAATCTGGTCGCCAGATGGATCACGCTTGTACTACACATCCAATTTAGCAACAGATGGTAGTGGTGGAGCATCGAATCTGAACATTTACGTGATGAACGCAGATGGTACAGGACAATCACCTATCACGGCAGCTAATACCGATGAAGCGAACGGTAACACCCGCTAAGCTTCACTAGATAAAGAATGCGGAGGCTTCTATCAATCAACATATAGATAGGAGTCTCTGCACTTAATGATTTAAGCGCATATTGTTGACAAGTGTCATTTGCAGTGTAGGCTATGAGCACATACGAAGTAAATGAATTGACAAACTTATGATTTACGAAGCCGAATTCGCAAGTGGTTTATCAGCCGTCGTGCGTGAAGAAATTAACGCTTGCATTGGTTTAGATGGACACATTATCGGGATGATACGAGAGGATGCGTTGCAATTTACATTTGAGGGAAATCACATAAAGTTACTCACCCTTAAAACCGTTGTTGCTGTGTATTTGGTACTGCAATTTGACATTCCCCGCCCTAAAGCACTATTAGGGCACCAGCATTTCCATCTTCTACTGCACAGGATACAAACATATCTCGATCTACATGATTATCAAACGTTGTATTTAGGTGCCGCGGGATCTAGTTCATCGGTGATGATGCGGATCAAAAGTGAGTTGAGCAAATCACTGAATTTGCGTGTCAGTGAGGATGAGGGAGATCTATTGTTGCGAATACGACGTACCCCCCAAACACGTCAGGGGTGGGATGTACTCATTCGCTTATCATCGCGACCGCTAGCGACTCGTAATTGGCGTGTTTGTAATTATGAGGGTGCATTGAATGCGTCGGTGGCCATGGCAATTTTACACCTCACTGACCCTACGCCAACAGACTCTTTCTTGAATATCGCGTGTGGCTCAGGCACAATACTGATTGAGCGTCAAGAATTGATGTCGGCGCATCTTTTGATTGGCTGTGATATTGCAGTGACAGCACTAGATTGTGCGAAAGCGAATATCCGGCAGGCTGGTGTGACGCAAATTAATTTGCTTCATACCGATGCAATCCAATTGCCTATAGCGACAGCGTCTGTCAATAAGCTGGTTGCAGATTTACCATTTGGGCAATTAACGGGATCACATGATGAAAATGAATGGTTATATCCTGCCATCTTGGCAGAATCAGCACGGGTTGCGGTGCAAGGCGCACGTTTCGTAATTATCACGCATGAAGTGCGCCTGATGGAGCACATCTTACAAGATAATCATGACTGGCGATTAATGGAACCCCCTCAAAAGGTTGTACTTTCGGGATTACACCCGCGCATATACCTATTGGAGCGATTGTAATGCGTTATTTTTTACTGGTATTGTTAATCATATCTGGCTTAACAGCTTGCCAACCAGAAACCGAAGTCTCGACCTATTCGGTCTACGTGCAGGTGGACAACCTTGAACGTACATTTGTTATCACGGAGCCAATGACCGTCGAGGAATTCCTGCTAGAAGCTAATATCGAATGGGATGACGATGATCGATTGGTTCCGCCAGCATATACACAAGTTAATGATGGTACACGTATCACGATTGTCCGTGTTGATGAAGAAGAAATCTGTGAAACCGAGATTTTACCCTATGAAGATGAGTATCGCACAGTTGAAGGGCTCAACCCTAGTGAAGAGCGTATTCAACAGCAAGGGCAAAACGGTGAACAGCGTGTCTGTTATCGTATTATCTACGAGAATGGTTCCCAACAACAACGCATTCCGGTTGGCCAACCAGAAATCGTTAGAGAGCCGATCAATCGCATTCTAGCAGTAGGTGTGAGCAATGAAGTTGAACCAATTCCGATTACAGGCACATTGGCTTATCTCAACAATGGTAATGCCTGGATCATTCGCGAAAATAGTACAGAAAAGCGTCCGCTGACAGTTAGTGGTGATCTTGATTCGTTAGTGATGGCGCTTTCGCCGGACGGGCGTTATCTGCTTTACACCCGGGCAGCAGAAGACAGCGAAACTTTTGTCAATGAGCTGTGGGTGATTGATACTAATAATCCGGACAATATTGCTCAGTTATCAGTGACGGATGTGTTACATGCGGAATGGTTACTTGCAGATGACTACACGATCAGCTATTCGACCAGCGAAGCACAAGAGTTATTTCCCGGTTGGAATGCACTCAATAACTTATGGGTGTCACGCATTGACCCGGCTACTGGTACTTCGTTTAATCCACGCTTGATTGTTGAAGAAAATTCTGGCGGTTTATATGGTTGGTGGGGCACAGTTTTTAGTTGGTCGCCAGAAGGAGATCGATTGGCATGGTCACAAGCTGACCGCACTGGCATTTACAATAACGCTAACGAAGCTATATCACTGACCACTTACGATATCTTCCGCAATCCACAGGATTGGTCATGGCGCACACCTCTCTCCTGGTCATTTGATGGGCAATTGATCGCATCAGTGATTCACGGACCGCCACAACCGGGCATACCACCCGATGCAAGTCCAATTTTCAGTGTAGTGGTTAATGACTTAAATGGTAATTTTGAGGCGATGATTGCCGAAGGTGCTGGTATGTGGTCATCACCTCAATTTTCACCGCAGGTAAATAATGCAGATAGTCCTTATCCTGAAGGTTACCTCGCATATTTGCGCGTGCGAGATCCTAATCAACCAATTAACGGTGAATATGATCTAGTTGTAGCTGATCGAGATGGCAGTAATACGCGAGTAGTATTCCCACCATCAGGGCAACCTGGCATACGGTCCAGTGATTGGGGCTTAACGCCAACGGATTTTACTTGGTCATCAAACGGACGACAGATCGCAGTGATTTATCAGGGCAATCTATACATTGTTGATGTGCGTACCGGCGCAAATTACCAGATGACATTTGATGGTGGGTCACAACATCCAGTTTGGTCACAATAATGCGGCGCTATCTCATCTTTGTGATTTCATTGCTGGCGCTTAGTGTTAGTTTATTGATTGTGCGTGCCACACAGACGGTTCGCGATTATGCGTTGCGGGGCTATGTGGATGCTACACAAGATATTGATTTACCCTATCGTATCAACCGATTGGGGGTCAATGCTGATTTATTGCAATACACGCCAGACGAATTAGCGCAGCATCTGGAATGGATGCGCGATGGTAACGTGACATGGATACGTCAAGTTATTCGCTGGGATATCTTTGAACCGCAAATTGGTATGTATAACTGGGAAGCCCTTGATGTTGTTATGGATGCATTAAAGGTTCATCCAGAGTTACAGCTTGTACCTGTTTTTATGAATAGCCCACACTGGGCGAGGCAATCTACAATTGTAACAGCTCCGCCGGATGATCCAGTAGCAATTGTACCTTTTTTACGTGAATTTGTGACACGATACGGCAATCATATCACTTATTATCAGATCTGGGATGAGCCTAATTTAGATGATGCATGGGGGATGCGTGATCCTCGTCCAGCAGAGTATGGCGCTTTACTTACTGAGAGCGCTCAAGTCATTCGTGGTAATGACGAAGATGCTCGTATTCTGTTAGGTGCGCTCGCTCCAACAACTGAACGTTCTGGCCAGAACATTGCAGATGCACTCTATCTACAACAACTCTACGAACTTGGGCTTAGCGAATCTTTCGACATCGTTGCTGGCAAACCTTATGGCTTTGATCAATCGCCAAATCACCGGACAGTCAATCTGGATACGTTGAACTTCTCGCGTTTGATCCTATTACGAGAAGTGATGGTGCAATATGATGATGGACATAAAGCGGTCTGGGCTAGTAACTGGGGATGGAATAGCTTGACTGATGACTGGCGTGGCGAACCTTCGATATGGGGGAGAATAGGTGCTGAGGAACAGATCACTTACACACTCGAAGCCATCGAACGTGCCGAACGTGAGTGGCCATGGTTAGGTGGGATGATTTTGCATCATTGGCAACCCTCCGTTGCACCGGATAACCCTCAATGGGGATTCACTATTATCAGCCCAGAGAATACACCAACTGCCCTGTGGGAAGCACTTGCCAGTTATAATCTACCGAATGTAGCACGCAACGGTCTATATCACCCCCGCACGCCATATGCTACCTACAGTGGGCTTTGGACGTTCAGTGAGCTGGGAGCAGATATTGGCTGGCTCGAAACGAGTGACAGCCAGCTTACCTTTACATTTGCCGGCAGTGATATTGCATTGCGTTTGCGAGAAGGCGACTATTTCGCGTTTTTATACGCTACAGTCGATGGAGACGCTGCGAATGCCCTACCCCATGATGCAGCTGGCAATTCATATCTCCTATTGCGAAGTGACACACAAGCACCTGTCGTAAATACAGTAGCAGTTGCGCGCAATTTAATGGAAGGCATCCATGAACTACATGTCATTGCGGATCGTGGATGGCATCAGTGGGCATTGGCAGGTTATGCAGTCAGCGATGGCAATCTGAGAATCCCATATCAGAGACAACTTATAGTCGCATGGCTCACATCTGCTATGGCATTAATCGCAACATGTGTTGCAGGTTACCGGTTACCCTGGGGATTAATTAACGTCCGTCTGACTGCCCTATCTGGTATGTTAAGCACAGGTATTCAACTCTCAATCACGGTAATTACATCACTGGCGCTGATGGTGAGTTTGCTATTCTCCGTCGGGAACACGTCATCGTGGTTGTGGTGGCGACGGGATATATTTGATCAAGGAATGTTGTTACTCATCACATTGAGTATGATACTGGTTGAATTGCCACTCGTCATAGTTACACTGTGTGCAGTGTTTTTATTCTGGTTGATTTATCATCATCTCGAATGGGGCGTCTTGCTCACATTATGTTATGCACCATTTTTCTTGTTTCCTGTAGCATTGTATACGCTATTCTTCCCAATGGCAGAATTGCTGTTGCTCATCACCACCGGCGCATGGATTTTACGATTGCTCTCTCAGTGGGCAGAAGGCAGGCAGACAGCGAGTAGTGACTTTCCTGTTCGAATAGAAGTGCACTGGCACTCATTGGATGCACTTATGGGTGTATGGGTTGTACTCGGATGTATTGCCTTTACCTGGTCGACACAGATTGATCCTGCATGGACGGAATTGCGCACACTATTCATTGAGCCCGCCCTACTCTATTTGATCATCCGTACGATACGTACCGATGCCACTATGTTATGGCAATGGATGTTGGGTGTTGTGATTGCCGGTCTATCGGTCGCTGTGATTGGTTTATATTTGTATAGTGTCGGTGAAGGGGTCATCACTGCTGAAGGTGGCGCACGCCGTTTAGCCAGTATATACGGATCACCAAACAATGTAGGTTTATTATTAGGTCGTATGATACCATTTGTGATTGCAATTATGTTGGGCTTCGCTGGAATACGTCGATATCTAGGTGGTATTGTTAGCGTTGTGATGTTAATTGCTGTCGCCTTAACTCAAAGTGTGGGTGCTATCTTAGTTGGCATACCTGCCGGTATTGCAACAGTTTTAGTCAGTTGGTATGGGCGACGCGCCTTACCGTTCCTATTGAGCGGATTGTTGGTAGGTGTAGTTGTCACGGCAGGATTGATGCAGATATCAACACGGTTCGCAGGATTGCTAGATATGAGCAGTGGCACAAACTTCATCCGTATTCGCGTATGGGAAAGTAGCATCGAGATATTGAGTGAATATCCGATCACAGGAATAGGATTAGATCAATTCTTATATGCGTATAGTGGGACATATGTGCGCCCTGATGCTATTGCTGACCCTGACTTATCTCATCCACACAACATCATATTGGATTTCTGGATGCGTTTAGGCATAGCCGGTGTGTTGTGGTTAATGATTGTACAAAGCATTTACTGGCGCGAGGCGTGGCGTTTGCGACAAAACACAGACAATTCATATTCACAGGTCATAATCACCGGTAGTATGGGCGCAATGATGGCGCTGTTATTACATGGGATGATTGATAACAGTGTTTTCGTGATTGATTTGAGTTATGTTTTCGTTTTTTTGTTAGCTATCATCGCGCAGCTATCCCAATCCCGAGGCACAATCAGCGAGCATGAGCAAAGAACATGATAGATTCATCATCAAGAGCGAGGGCATCACGGCTTATATTCATGGTGTTGGGTTTGCTTGTCGGTTGGATCACCGTGCATCATCCTCTGCCGGTACTTGGTATACTTACTGGTTGCGTGTTGATCTGGGCGATTGGTGTAACACCTTTAAGTGTGTTGACTCTGTTGTTAATTTTATCCCCGTTGCGCACTTTGATTGCCACAGAAGCTAATCTAGCTTTACCACTCGACATCGGTCAGATGCTGTTCATTGGGTTGGTTGTGATGTGGTGGTGGCATGCAGTAATTCGTCATGAATGGCATTTACATTTACCTCATTCGCCGATCTTTTGGGCAGTTGCACTGTTCACGGTAGTAATCAGTTGGACAACTTTCTCGGCGCTATCAATGCAGTTCTGGCTAACCGAGTGGTTGAAGTGGGTAACGGTACTCGTGATGATCGTATTGGTGATAGATCTTGGTCAGCAACGCAATTGGGAATTGATGCTGATTGGTTTGATTGGAGCCGGCATCGGCAATGCAGGAATTGGGCTATACATCTTTTTCGGTGGTAGTGGCGCTGATCATTTATTGATTAATGAGCAATTTTTTCGCGCATTCGGCACATTTGGTCAACCAAACCCATTCGGTGGGTTTTTGGGGTTGTTAATCCCACTAGCTATCATGAGTACCTATGGATACGGTTCGCGGTTATGGAGAACTTGGGAAATCTCAAGTCATATTCATCCAGGTTTACTGTTAAAATTGCTTTACTATGGCACAGGTAGTTTCGTGATGATTGCAGGATTGATCGCATCGTGGAGCCGGGGTGCCTGGCTAGGATTTGTGGTTTCTATGGCAGTGATAGCGTTTTGTTTGCCCCGTAGGTTATGGCAAAGTTTGTTGTTGTCTGGTATTGCAATTGTCTTAGTGGCCGGTTTATGGTTTAGTGGGTTTATTCCGGTATCGATACAGCAACGTTTACTCAGTTCAACAGAAGAATTGCTCTTGTTCAGCGATGTACGCGGAGTAGATATCACCACAAGCAATTATGCGATTGTCGAACGTCTCGCTCATTGGCAGGCAGCCATCAACATGGCGCAAGAGAATCCGTGGTGGGGCATAGGTTTCGGCAATTATGAGGTTGCTTATGCCGAATATCGCTTGATTAACTGGAACTTCCCATTGGGTCATGCTCATAATTACTACTTGAATATCTTAGGTGAGGCTGGCATGATTGGCTTCTTGTTTTATATGGGCATGTGGTTCACAATTGTTGTGATAACATGGTTCGTGAGATGTCATCCGGATGTGTTGATACGCTCATTAAGTGTGGGTATGCTAGGAAGTTGGTCATACTTAGCATTTCACAGTCTACTGGACAACTTATATGTCAACAATATTTTCCTACATTTAGGACTGATGTTAGGATTTATTGGGCTGTTTTACCAAAAAACGCAAAGTTCGATCTTATGGGGTACATATGTCTCAAATAACAACCAGTATTGACAAAAAAGAAGTCGACCCACAAGCAGGGATTCGCTTACCTATCGACGGGATCATCGAGTGGTTCGCTGATAAAGTCGGTGGGAGTAAATCACGCGAAGTGGTAAGATTCTTGAAGTTCGGTTTTGTTGGCACATTAGGAGCCGTGATTGATCTTGGTACATCCTTCGTGTTAATCAATACGATTTTCGACCCGACTATTCAGATACAGTTTTTGACTGCTGCAACAATCGCTTTCACATTAGCTGTACTCAGCAATTTCATCTGGAACCGTTATTGGACATATCCAGATTCACGCTCGCGTCCGGTACAAAACCAGCTGATGCAATTTGCTCTTGTAAGTATTGGTGGATGGATTGGACGCACGATCTGGCTCACATTTATGACCCCCATTTTCTCCGATATGGCAAGTCGTCTTGCGATAGAATACAACATGATCATTGATGAGACACAAGCGGCTGTCATTGGCGGTATGACAGCCATCTTCATTGGTATCTTCGTGGTGATGATCTGGAACTTCTTTGTGAACCGTTATTGGACATTCAACGACGTGGTGTGACATGCCGATAGGCATTGATTACACCCCTGCTTACGAACAGGGCGGCGGTATCGGACGCTTAACCCGTGATCTAATCACCGCCCTAGCTCAACTCGATCAGACAAATACATATCGTTTGTTTGTCGCCGGAGCGAACATTGGCAATCTTCCTCCTGCCCCATCGCCGCAATTTAGTTGGAGACCTACCCGTATCACACCGATATGGTTAAGTCGGATGTGGTATCGGGCGCGTTTACCTGTTCCAGTTGAATTGTTCACTGGATCCGTTGATTTATTCCATGCGACAGATTTCACATTGCCACCTACCCTACCTAAAACTAAGACGATTGTCACAGTACATGATTTATCTTTTGTACGCGCTCCCGAAACAGCAAGCCCAAAGTTGAAGGCATTCTTAGATGCAATTGTCCCTGCTTCTATACAACAAGCTAATCATGTAATTGCTGATTCGCGATCAACAAAGGCTGATATATTAGATTTGTATGGTGTGGAAGCTGAGAAAGTCAGTGTTGTATTGAGTGGGATTGATCGTCGTTATCAGCCAATTTCAGATGTTGTTCGTATAATGACTATACGAAATAAATATAAAATATCTGATGTACCTTATATTTTCTCAATTGGGACTATACAACCCCGCAAAAATTATAGCCGTTTGATACAGGCTATGTATCGCTTACGAACAAATGGTTATGACTTGCATCTTGTCATTGCTGGCGGACGAGGCTGGCTTGAAGATGAGATGTACCGCACACTAGCTGATCTGCACATGCATGATGTAGTGCATTTAATCGGTTTTGTAGATGATGAGGACTTAGCAGGATTGTATAGTAGTGCTGAATGTGTTGCATTCCCTTCACTATACGAAGGGTTTGGCTTTCCAGTTTTAGAAGGTATGGCATGTGGTACGCCGGTTATCACATCAAATATATCCTCTTTGCCAGAAGTTGCAGGGGATGCGGCATTGATGATCGATCCTTATGACATTGACGCAATTGCTAATGCGATTCAGCGCGTGATTGAGGACAGTGAATTGCGCGAACGCTTGATACAGAAAGGTTTTGAGCAGGCATCTGGATTCACATGGGAACGCAGCGCACGCCAATTGCGTGCCATTTATGATCAAGTACTAACTGATACCTGATCAGATATTGCAAGGGGACGACAAGACGACTAGTATTTAATGCACCCAAACAGAAAGGAACTGTGAGGATGGAAGGCAAGACGATTGCACATTCACGTGTTACACTCAGTCATATGATGGGACCACAGGATGCAAATGGTCTGGGCAACGTACACGGGGGTGTTATCATGAAATTGGCAGACGAGGCCGGTGGTTTAGCGGCAATTCGCCATGCACAAACCCCAGCTGTGACGGTAGCTGTCGATTCAATGACCTTCATGCATCCCATCCGTATCGGGAACTTCGTACAGTTCAACGCTGAGTTGACTTATGTTGGACACACCTCGATGGAGGTACGGGTTGAAGTTATCAGCGAAAATCCGCTCAGCGGAAAGCGAGTTATCAGCAATACAGCATATTATGTGTATGTAGCGCTCTCAACGGATGGCACGCCACAAACTGTTCCTCCTTTACTATACGAAAGTGATGAAGAACGCCGACGCGCCGAACAAGCTAAAGAACGTCAGATTTATCGCATACAACAGAAGGCACAGGAACAGGAAAGCCAGTAATGAGCGATCAGAATCAGCCGACTGAACAACCTGAAGATGACCTAGAACCACTTCAGAATATATCCACATCCCAGCAAAGTGGCTCAGCATTATTACGCATCTTAAATGATTACAGTTACAAACGCGTTTTAGAACAACCGGAGCCAGACTTGGGTTTGGCAGAGCACCGTCCGTTTCCATTTTTGGCAATTGTCGGTCAACAAGAGATGCGTACGGCACTGTTGCTCTCGGTGATTAATCCTGCGATAGGTGGTGTATTGTTAATTGGGCCTCGTGGAATTGGCAAGACAACCGCTGTGCGCAGTCTGACAGGGATACTGCCTCATGCAGAAATCAGCGATTGTGAAGAAGGTGTATTGCCAGAGGATTTAAAGGCACTAGGAGAAGACGCTCAATATCTTTACCCCGATTGTTATGAGAAATGGAAGAATGATGAGCGCATCTCACACTATGAACCGGTGCGCTTAGTTGAATTACCTTTGAATGCGCGGATTGAGGATGTAGTTGGTGGGATTAACGAGCGTGCAGCAGCGCATCGTAATATGATCCGTGTTGAACGGGGCATTTTATCGCGGGCAGATAACAATATTTTGTACGTGGACGAGGTCAACCTGTTGAATGATCAGATCGTAGATGTGATCCTCGATGCAGCGGCGCAAGGTAGTTTTACTGTTCGCAGGGGGGCGGTAGCTGGCACATATCGCTCAAAATTTGTGCTGATTGGTTCAATGAATCCAGAAGAAGGTCGTTTGCGACCACAAATCCTCGACCGCTTTGGTTTACGGGTGAATGTTCGCGGCTTGACCGAACCAGAAGACCGTAGTGAGATATATCAACGTGTACGTGCTTATCGGCATAATCCAACATTTTTTATCCGTCAATGGGAAGAAGAAACAGCTTTGACACGCGAAGAAGTCGCGATTGCCCGTGAAATTTTAAAAGAGACCGTTATCAGCGAGGATATCTTACAAATCGGGCTGAAAGCTGTTCAGGCACTAGAGATTGATTCACACCGTGCTGAGTATACAATGTTTGAGGCAGCCCGAGCTTATTGTGCCGCGGATAACCGAACTGATGTTACGATTGCGGATCTACAAGCAGTTGCGCCGATAGCATTACGACAACGAAAGAGTGATTTTATGCTGAATTTCTTCGAACAACAGGCACAGGAAGACGAAGAAATTCATATCACAGTTGAACAAATGGTACGTGAATCATGAATGAAAGAACCTCATATTTTGATGTGATTTGGGTATTATTACCCTTCATATTGTTGATGTATGTTTTACCCTGGATGTTCAACCCCGGCACAGTTCTCTCGGTTGGCGCTTATGACTTTGCAGAATTACTCGCCAAACGTCCTTTCGATGATGTAGGCTATCGTGCGGTACTCGCTTTACGTGGTCAATTGTTGTTGGTGACGGCTTTGCTCGTAGTCGGTACACCTCGTCCGCTATTCACGGGACGTTGGTGGTTGTATAGCATTGTATGTGGGGTACTGATCACAGCACAATTGCCACCTCTCACATATTTCTTTCAATTCAATGATCCTAATCAGCAACAGCAAGCATTATTGGCCGGAGTAAGCTTGTTAGTTACATTAGTGGGTCTGAGTGGAGTGCTCTGGCACAGACGGCATGTGATTCGTGTTTTATTGAGTATATTTGGCATTGCTAGTGTGGTATATAGTATCTACTACAGCATTGATATTATTCGCGATTATGCGTTACCTGCACGGATTGGTGTGGGTGTAGTGGGGATGATTATCACGTATGTGCTAAGCGGTTTGAGTGGTCTGCTACAGATGCGCTCATGAAAATAGACAGAGCCACCTGCAGTGGCTCCAGAAACTTCAGAAGATAGTCGTAAAAACGTTATGACATGTGTTCCTGTATGTAGGACACAGCTTGCCCAACGGTTTCAATGGTTTGGGCATCTTCATCGCTGATTTCGCCACCAAATTCTTCTTCAAACTGCATGATGAGTTCGACGAGATCAAGCGAATCAGCTTCGAGATCTTCACGAAAACGGGCTTCAGAGATAATACGGTCAGTCTCCACACCCAACACTTCGTTCACAATATTGATTACACGTTCTTCGATTGATGCCATTCTTCCCTCCCATTGAGGTAACTAATTACAAATTTCGCAACGCACATTATACCGCTTATAATACGAGTTGCTAGTCCCTTCTGTTTGATATGTTTATTGACACGCTATTAAAGCATATGTACGATAAACACCAATCAAGAGACTGCTTATTATTATAAGGAACCCCAACATATGACAGAAGTCACGGAACAGCCTACAACTGAGAGTCGTAAGGTTGATCATGTCAAAATCAATCTCGAAAAAGATGTACAGTTTCCAGGTACAACAACTGGCTTAGAAGAATATCGTTTTTTACACCGTGCTGTTCCTGAAATTGATCTATCCGATGTAGACACATCTGTCACTTTGTTTGGTAAACGTTTAGAGTCGCCTTTGCTAATCTCATCGATGACAGGTGGCGCTGAACTTGCGTATAAGCTCAACCGTAACTTAGCATATGCCGCTCAGAAATATAGGATTGCGATGGGTGTGGGGTCACAACGAGCAGCACTAGAAGATGAAAAACTCGCTTTTACTTTTCAAATACGCCAATTTGCGCCAGATATTCTGTTATTCGCCAATGTGGGTGCAGTGCAACTTAATTATGGATATGGCGCTGAACAAATGCAACGTGCAGTTGATATGCTAGAAGCTGATGCGTTGATCTTACATTTCAACGTGTTGCAGGAAGCGGTACAGCCTGAAGGGGATACTAATTTTTCAGGGTTATTGAAAAAGATTGAGGCAGTGACAAAAGTGCTTAATGTGCCCATCATCGCGAAAGAAGTGGGCTGGGGATTTTCTCCACAAGATGTGAAGGGTCTAGTCAACGTAGGTGTGAAAGCCATTGATGTTGCCGGTTCGGGTGGTACCTCGTGGAGTGAGGTAGAGTATCACCGTGCGCCAACTGCTTTCCATGCTCGGGTGGCACGCGCTTTTGCAGATTGGGGTATACCTACAGCTGACGCGATCCTGTATGCGCAGGAAGCCGCCCCTGATGTGCCGATCATCGCCAGTGGTGGTTTACGTGATGGCATTGACGTAGCCAAGTCAATTGCGCTGGGCGCATTAATTGGCGGCATGGCAGGACCGTTCTTGAAAACCGCAAACGAATCGCAAGAAGCCGTTGAGCAATTCATTGAAGAGACGCTCACTCAGATCAAAATTGCGATGTTATGCAGTGGCTCAGCAACTATCGCTGAACTGCAAAAGACACCTCTGTTGAAAATCAGCTGACAGAATTAGATCAGGTCACGGATGACAGCATTACTCAAAAAGCGTCCAGCGGATGTCAAGCGGACGCGGTCGTCCGTGACCTGAAGCAAGCCATATTCGACATGCTTCTCGATAGCTTGCGACCGATGCGCAACAATATCGACACCAAAACGTGCTTTGAAACGCTGACGATCCAAACCTGATTGTGTGAGACGCATTCCCATCATAATCGTCTCTTGCATATCATCTGCCCTGCTCACCGATACAGCCTTAGACACAGCTGGTGTACGGGGAAAATCGAGTTCTTGTGTAGTGGCACGCATAGCATCGATATACTTTTGAGGTGATCGCGTGACAATGTAACGTACGTCATCAGCAAAGCCGTGTGCGCCAGGCCCTAAACCTAAGTAAGGAGCGTTGTGCCAATATTGAATATTATGCCTTGATTCATAGCCGGGTTGTGACCAATTGCTGATCTCGTACTGTTGGAAACCGGCACTGGCTAGCATTTCGGTCATCAGATCATACATATCTGCGGCGAGGTCATCATCTGGTTGGGGCAAGAGACCCGCATCGACATCATCTTTGAGAGTAGTATTGCCTTCAAGGATCAAGTTATAGGCCGATACGTTCTGAATGTTGAGCCGGATAACCTGTTCGAGCGTACTACGCCATGAAGATAGGTCTTGATGCGGTGCGCCAAAGATCAGATCGATGCTGATATTATCAAAACCGATCTTTTGCGCGTTTGCAACGGCTGTGATCACATCCTGTGTGCTATGTTCACGATTGAATAGGCGTAATTGATCTGGATCACTGGTCTGCATTCCCATACTGATGCGATTGAAGCCTACTTGATATAACCCTGTGAGATAGGTATATGTAAGATCATTGGGGTTGGACTCAAGTGAGATTTCGACTGTGGGTTCGATCTGGAAGCTATCATGGAGGGCCTCAAAGAGAATTTGATAGTGTTCGTGGCTTAGCAAGCTGGGCGTACCGCCGCCAAAGAAGATCGTACCTACAGCGTAATATGGGTTGCTACGCCCTACATAGCGAATTTCTTCAGCAAGCGCATCAACAAAATCTGGTATGATATGTTCTAGGTCAATATAAGTGTTGAATGCACAATATGTACACATTGTGCGACAGAACGGGATGTGTAAGTAGATTGAAAGTGTTTGAGCATCCATACAGTCTCAATATTAAAACTCTGATAAAATTGCGATATGAACACAGGTTCAATATAATAGTTGCATAACTCATACCTAAACAACAGTAGCAATCATAAGAGAATGAGTAGAATATAATGCCTGAAACCACACAATTTGGCGGATTCCAAGATGATGGCGCATCTGGTAGCGCATTAGAGACCAATACTATCTTACTGGCGCGGTACAAAATTGAAGGTCAGTTAGGGGGAGGTGGTCAAGGTGCTGTCTATCAGGCACGTGACTTAAATTTTCCAGATTCACGGCGTTTAGTGGCTATCAAAGAGATGCATGTCACGACGAATGACGCGAATTTGCGGGCATCAACTATGAAGACATTCAAGCGGGAAGCTAATATTTTAGCCACTTTAAACCATCCAGCAATTCCCAAAATCTATGATTTTTTCGAGAAAAATGATCGTGCTTACTTAGTGATGGAATACATCAACGGACGAGACTTAGAGGCGATTTTGAGTCGAACTAAGACCCTGCCAATCGATAAGATTATCGAATGGGCGATTGATTTATGTGATGTCTTGCAATACTTGCACAATCATCAACCGGAACCGATCATTTTCCGCGATATGAAACCTGCCAATATTATGATCGATAGCCTTGGTAAAGTGCGCTTGATTGACTTCGGCATTGCCAAAGCATTCGTCAGTGGTGTGCCACAGACAATGATCGGCACAGAGGGCTATAGTGCGCCAGAGCAGTATAAAGGCAAAGCAAACCCTTTGAGTGATGTCTATAGCCTGGGTGCGACCTTGCACCACATCATCACCCGTGCTGATCCACGCCTAGAGCCTCCATTCAGTTTCAGTGAACGTCCTATCACAAGTTTTAATGAGGATGCATCGCCAGAGCTAGAGCAAACGCTAATGCGTGCGCTCGAATTTGAGCCTGATAGACGTTATCAAAGTTGTGCCGAGATGAGAGAAGCATTCGAGATACTCAAGTATCGTCCAGCTCATCTCGATGTTGGCAATACGGGTATAGTCACTGAAGGCGCTACGGCAGATAGTAATGGCGGGCGAGGCACAGAATTTTTCGGTAAAGATGGTACACCTGACCTATCAGGAATTCAACCGATCTGGACATTTACAACCGAAGATGAAATTCGTAGTAGTCCGATTGCATTCAGCGATCGCGTTTATATCGGCTCATACGACACTAACATCTGGGCTCTCAATATCCAAAATGGTGAGATGATATGGAAAAAGGCTACTGAAGGCGGAATTGCAGTTACACCGGCAATTGATCTAGAATATAAACAGCTTCTGTTTGGTAGTGAAGATTACACATTCAACGCATGGGATTATAGAGATTCGCGTCTGAATTGGACGTATACTACGAGTGATAAAATTCGTAGTTCAGCCACAGTGGCACATGGTCATGTATTCTTTGGTAGTGATGATGGTAAGTTGTACGCACTGATCGCCCACAATGGGCGTTACATGTGGGATTATGAGACCGATGCGCCAATCCGTAGCAAGCCTTGCATTACCAACGACCGTGTTATCTTTGGTAATGAAGCAGGTGAGATCATCGCGCTGGAGCTAAATGGTACGAAGAAATGGGCAATGAGTGCCAAACGTGCTGTGACATCATCCCCAGTGGTTGATGATGAGAATTTTGTTTATGTTGGATCATTCGATGGGTATTTGTATGCGTTGGATGGCAACAATGGATTCACACAGTGGCGCTACCGAACCAGCGCACCAATCATTTCAACACCTGTGGTGGGACGTGGGTTTGTTTACTTTGGCTCGGCAGATGGTAAATTATATTGTGTGAACACGGCAACTGGTAAGGAACGCTGGAATTTCGATACAGGAAAACCGATTGTATCATCGCCACGCTTACATAATGAGATTTTGTACTTCGGCGGGACGGATAAGAAGCTGTATGCAATCGATGCACGCACAGGCAAAGAGCTATGGAATTTCGAGGCAGGTGGCGAGATTACATCAACGCCACTGATCATAGATAATCTCATCATTTTTGGCTGTTTGGATCGTAAAGTTTACGCATTACCTTTAATTAACATGAACCTCAACTGAGACTTAAGAACGGATAGGTATATATATGAGTTTTTTCCGCCGCCTCTTCAATAGCCCGCCAGAAGGCAACACATCGCAAGATGTCGAAAATAGCGATAATCAGCCCGATGCGATGAACGATTCACCGGAAGAGAGCATACCCGACCCGATTGAAACAGGTGATTTGGATTTGCCGACTACTGAACAATTAGAACCTTTGCAAGAAGATGAGGACTCTCAAGGTCCTGATCTTGATCAAACTTTACCGATTGCTGAAGAATCGGACGAGGTTACGCAACCTAGAAAAGATCTGGGTGATAAGCAGTTAGATGAGATTCCAGGGGTTACGCGTCCGTTACCAGAAGCTGAGCAGTTCTCACAGAATACAAAAGCGCACTTGATCTTCGGACAAGCCTCAGACCAGGGTGTAGTGCGCCTGAGCAATCAGGATTCAGCATTCTCGTTCTTCTTTACAAGTAAGAGTGTTGATGATTTTCCGGATTTTGGCATCTTCGTGGTGGCAGATGGCATGGGGGGTCATCAAGAGGGTGAAAAGGCTTCTGCGATCACATCACGCACAGTAGCGCAAGAAATTTTGAATTACATCTATATGCCACTCATCAATGGGTCTGATATGAACAGCGCGGATCAACCGGCGATTGTCGAAGTTATGGTCGATGCGGTGCAGAAAGCAAATCGTGCGGTGCGTGATCAGGTAGCGGATGGCGGTACGACACTGACGGCAGTGGTCATCCGGGGTGAAGCAGCTCATGTTGCGCATGTCGGAGATAGTCGTGCTTACTGGATCAATGATATGAAACATATTGAGAGAATCACCCGTGACCATTCCGTGGTGGAACGTTTGATTGAGCTAGGACAGATCACGCGAGATGAAGCAGAATATCATGAACAACGGAACGTATTGTACCGCGCAATTGGACAAAATGAAGATGTTGAAGTGGAAATACATCGAAAGCGACTGGTCGCTAATTCGGCATTATTGTTGTGCAGTGATGGTTTATGGAACTTAGTCAACGATGAGGATATCTTGCAGATTGTCAAAAACACACCTGACCCAACAGAAGCATGTGAACGCCTAGTAAAACTTGCGAATACACATGGTGGCAATGACAACATCACAGCCATCTTAATTAAAACACCAACTAGTTAATCGATGGTAAAATACTATGTCATTTAGATTTGATCCTTATCTCATACTTGGTTTATCGCACACAGCAGACGCAGGTGCAGTTCAGGATGCGTATGATATTCTTGTCAGTCATCTCTCAGCTAACTCGAATCGTGCATCGCAAAATCAACTAGCGATGGTAGAAGAAGCCTATCAAATCTTAATTGATCCCGGACAACGTCTTAAATATCACGATTATCTGGAATCACTTGATACAGAAGAACAGAAGTCCAACCGATTTTCACTGCGCCTAACACCGAGCAAGCGCGAGATTAAGCCGTTGGGCGAAGAACAGGTCATCTATGTGCTAACCGAGATGTTCGCACCACATGGTGTCGAGGAGATGATGGAGGATCGTGAAGTACGTCTAAATCTCACCCTGGTGATCGACCAGAGCAAATCCATGGACGATGGTGGGCGAATGCGGCGCGTGATTGCTGCTGCACAAGCGATCATCACTGAACTCACCCATCAGGATGTGATTTCTATTGTAGCGTTCAATGACCGTGCAAGTGTGTTCATCCCTGCCACGAACGTAACAGATATCATGACTTTACGGGCGCGGGTTGGCATGATTGAGCCTAAAGGTGGCACCGAAATTTTCCGTGGACTAGAAGCGGGTGTAAAGGAAAACCGAAAACATCTGAATCCACAGATGGTCAATCATATTATTCTATTAACTGACGGGCGCACCTACGGTGATGAAGAGGCTTGCCTACAACTAGCAAAAGAAGCTGCAGCGGAAGGCATCAGCATTAGTGCGATGGGTTTAGGTAATGATTGGAATGACAAATTTCTCGATCAGCTAGTAGCACTCACAGGCGGGACATCGACTTACATCAAGACTGTGAATATGGTCTCAGAATTCATGGAGCAACAACTGCGTAATTTGTCCAACGCATTCGCCGAACGCATGAGTTTGTCGATTGTGACGAATCCTAATGTGAAGATCGAGATGGTCTTCAAAATTTCTCCTCAGCCTCAGCCTCTTACTATCGAAGAGGGTTCGATCCCATTAGCGAGTTTACAGGCTAAGCGTCCTGTTGCTGTACTGCTTCAGCTTCAGCTACCAGCTAATATTGAGGGGAACTTCTTGAATATTGGGCACTTTGTCGCACAGGGTGATATCATGTTGCATCAAGCACAAACCTTCTATACAGCAAGCGACATGGCGTTAACAGTAACCCAGAACCCAGCTGACGACACACCACCAGCATCGATTGTTGATGCATTGAGCAAATTAACCCTGTATCGCCTTCAGGAAAAAGCGCAGGAAGCGCTCGAAGAGGGCAATATCGATGAGGCGACACGCCATCTGCAATATCTAGCAACGCGCTTGATTGACATGGGTGAGCACGCACTAGGTCAACAAGCAATGGCAGAAGCTCAGCATGTGCTACAAACACGCTCATTTTCCAATGAGGGTAATAAGAAGACAATTAAATACCAGACACGTGCATTAATTGAGCCGGGCGGTTTACAACGTGCAGTGACGGCGTTATTAGATGATGATTACGACTCGTAGAATGATGCTTTCACAACCATTGGCAGAATAGCCAATACTTGGAAAAGCCCGTTATAACCAGTATAATTTAGACATTATTAACAGATACTATTAAGTCATTTTGAGTTATCTCTCTGTCTGAATAGTGAAGAAGAAATCAAGAGCAAATCAACCATGATAAAATGTACGAACTGTGGAGAATCCAATCGAGAAGGCATGTTATTCTGTGAGATTTGTGGCTACAGTTTAACTGCTGCTATTCAGGGTCATGCGACGATTCCAACGCGCCGTATTGATAATGAAGCAGAAGACTCGATTGCGAAGGCGACATGGGGTGCAGCGCGCTTCAAAGAGGGATCGTCGATTGTCATTCATGTTCGTGATTCTGATAACCCTGTGACTGTTGAACCAGCAAAACGTGTTATCTTTGGGCGTTCTGATCAGAACAGCACGGTTAAACCAGATGTTGACTTTGCCCCATATGGTGCCATAGAAAAAGGTGTTTCGCGTCAACATGCGGCATTAGAGGTAAACGAAGATACATTGATGTTGCTAGATGTGGGCAGTTCGAATGGCACATACTTGAATGGTCAAAGGTTATTGCCCAATCAACCGCGTGTTCTGCGCGATGGTGACGAAGTTCGTCTGGGCAAATTAGTCGCGCATATTTACTTCAAATAAGATTGGATTAACGAATCACATGTTTACAATTATTCTGCACATTTCCAATGCGGAACCCGTGAAACTCGATGTTGAAGAGTTACCCAAACCAACTGATACTTGCATTGTGGGTAAGAATCCGCGCTTACGTAGTGACAAAGAAGTAGAATGGCTGGACGAAGGCGTACAAACCATTGTGCTGCCAATGCACCGACTGAATTATATCCAAGTGTTGCCAACCGGCGAAGAATCACTGGAATTCCCTTTGACCTACCGCGATTAATCAAATTAGCAAGGTGATAACAAATCTTTATGTCTTCAAATTTACCAAATACATCCAAACGCGATACGAAACGCATCCTGGTTGTTGATGATGAACCGCGGATGATCGGGTTTATCCGCATGAACCTAGAATTAGAGGGACATCAGGTGATCGAAGCGCACAACGGTCTGGAAGCGCTGGATGCGGTGCGCACCCAATTACCGGACATCGTGATATTGGATGTGATGATGCCAGAGTTAGATGGCTTCGAGACATTACGCATGTTGCGCGAGTTCTCAGACATTCCGGTGATTATGTTGACTGCTAAGGGTGACGAGAACGATAAGGTCTATGGTCTAGAGTTAGGTGCAGATGATTATGTGACCAAGCCATTCGGCCCACGTGAATTATCGAGTCGCGTAAAAGCGGTGATGCGTCGTTGGAAAACACCCTCAACCTCACCAACCGACGCGATCTTAGAAATTGACGATCGGTTGAGTGTTGATTTTAACCAGCGTGAAGTCATCGTTGAAGGTGAACGGGTGAAATTACGACCAACAGAATATCGCCTGCTCTACCATCTGATCGAGAATGCGGGTTGGACAGTCCCACATGATCAATTGCTAGCGAAGGTTTGGGGATATGAATATCGTGATGAAGCACATTACGTGCGCCTGTACGTGAACTATCTACGCGAGAAGATCGAAGAAGACCCAGCCAACCCGCAGTACATCTTGACCGAACGCGGAGTCGGCTATCGCTTTTTCAACTTCCGGCGCGATAAAGATTAAGAGCACCTGCCCTATTGCAATCGATAATCAAGTTCAATGAGTGGCTAGATGATGCCACTCGTTTGTTTACTACAATCACACTCAATACTTGAAAAATCCAAAATCGATATAAAAGCAGGGAGTGTCGGACAGATCGCAAGGAGCTTCACCTGTTTGTTTGAAAACAAAGACATTGCGGTTGTGACGCTTGAGCTTCTTCTTCAGTGTGCTCCATTGCGATTTGGTCGGTTCAGTATGATCCGCTTGTAACGCGAAGTAATCCGGTTTAAAAAAGATACGACACGCGCCATCATCAGCGACAGTCAAACTGACGAAAGAATCAGTGAAAATGCTCTTAGCAAATGGGAGTGCTTTTTGCCTAGCTTCTTTTACATCAAATTCTGGTAAATCGTAATCCATATGAGTTTCTCCGATGTATTGCTATTGCTTTTTATAATCTTAGGCAGTATTTTACGGCTCATCAAGTATGATGTGATAGGCCGTTTATTCATAATGAGTGTATTGATAGTTTAACATGATCCGAACTAACAAATTCCAACAAATATTGATTGCAATTGCTTTTGTGATGATGACAGCACATGTCATCATCTATATTTCGTTTGGCGTGGCGCTGATTCCTTTTCCATTCGATTATGATCAGGCAGAAGGATTCGAATTGAACAACGCTCTTCTACTAGCAGAAGGTAGATGCCCCTATTGCGATAATGACACATATCCTTTTTATGCGAGTGGATATGCGCCTTTCTTTCATATTATGATGGTTCCTTTTGTATGGCTATTTGGGGCGGGTTTTTGGTATGGACGGTTGATCATTTTCAGTGCCACTTTGTTAACAGCTCTCGCGATTGCCTATGCGATTTGGCGATCAGAGAAACGCATATGGGTAGCTATGATTGCAGGTATGGCTTTTCTAGCATCGAATTTCATCTATCACATCGGGCCTTTGCTACGACAACATTTGCTGATGGTACTGTTTGAGACGCTTGCGGTTGTCCTAATAGCTAATGCCTTTGAAAACAGCGGAAAAGCACGAAATTGGCGTATTGTGGCTGCCTTCGCGATGCTATTGCTAGCCGGCTACACCAAACAACTCGCTTATTCGACCTGTATTGCGGTAGCGGGATGGTTATTTTTGCGTAATCCACGCTTGGCTTTGCAATATAGTATCGGGTTGATAACTGTTGCTGGCGCAATTTTCGTCGGAGCGATGTTCCTCACGGATGGGCAATGGTGGGTGAACATTATCAGCTCAAACCAAAACGAATACATCACCGAGCAATTTGTAGGTTTAATGATGCTCTTCGTCCGCTTGCATTTTCCTTTACTCATACTAGCGGGTTTGATGACGCTCTATGAACTGTATGCGACGCGCCTATCTGTTTATAGTGTCTGGTTTGTAGTCTCTTTCATCAGTACGATTGGTGCAGGTAAATGGGGTGCAGGGGATAGTTACTTTGCGACAACTCTGGCAGGAGCGTGTGTGTTAGCAGGAATTTTCGTGGCACGGAGTCTCAACCAAGGTTGGTCAATCCGTTCAGGAACAGGTGCTTCAGTAGTGAGCCTATCTGGTTTAGTACTGTTGATTATATATGGCGGCTTAGTAATCAAACTACCAACTAACAGTATTTACGAGCCGATCGCTGATGCTTTGAATATCACGCCGAAGCCCGGTCATCGTTATCCTCTCTATGATTCAGCGCGATGGACTGTCGGTTATGCAGTAACGGGGCACTTTCCATCGCAGGAAGATTATGCACAAGGTTGGTACATTACGGAACGGGTGCAAGCAGTCGATGGCCTGGTAATATCAGAAGATGCAGGTTTTGTCATTCAGGCAGATCGAGACGTTGTGACAAATGCTGTTCAACTGCGTAATTTGTGGGAAAATGACCTGTATGAACCCACTGAACTGCTGGCTTTGCTCGAGAATCACGAAATTAAACTGGTGATCCGGCGCGCAGATTTATTTCCGGTGCCGATCCTCATTGCAATCGACACCTATTATCAGCTAGATGAAACTGTAGAGATGAATGGCTTTACCTATGAGTTATGGATACCCCGTGACGAAACTTAAATTGGCTACCAACTAGCCTCATAGTCCCATCATCAGTGGACACAATTCTTAAGATGCCGTGGTGAGTAGCCTGGCAATTTAATTTTTGGATTTATTAAGATAAATAAGGTAAGCTACCAGTCATATTGGCCTAGTGAGAAAGGTTGTTGAATGCCAACTTATATCAACATTGACAAAGCTTTATTTGAATGGCAAGCACGCCATGGGAAACGCCTCACCAACGAAGCACTCGCAGAGCAAACAGGAATTTCGATTGCAGCCTTATATCGGATAAAATCAGGGGATATGCTACAACCAGACCTGCGCAAAATTAACGAATTATGTAAGGCGCTAGAATGCGAGCCCGGTGATATTATCATGCGCGAACCTACCCGCCCTATCAGCGAAGCAACACGGTTAGAAGTTGAAAGAATTGATCTGATGCGCGATCTCGAAAGCCAGTTTAAACATAGCAGACATGATATCGATGAAGTCAGCAGCTGATGGTCGATGGCATCTCACAAGTTAGTTATGATGATAGTTCTACCAATTTGACCCAAAACTTCACAGTCAAAATATCAGTTTTACGGTATCATTCATAAAGAATCATAACATTAAGTTGTATTAGAGAGCGTTTAAGATGGCACGCAAAGATAATACGCAATCCGGAGCATCGAACAAGAGTACAGAATCAACGAATAACCACAGCAAAACATCTGAGCCTTTATCAAGCGCAAACAGTCAGGGGAATGCGATGGAGCAAGATAATGCAAAGTCGTCATCTGGCAAATTCGAAGAGTGGGTACTCACTCCAGAAACAAGTTGGCCACCGCCAATCTTCGTGAAAAAGAGTATTACACCAAAAGAGCGGTTTTATTTAGAGTATCGTTGGCACAGCCAATGGTCTTACTACGATCAGAAGGCAGTACAAAACAAAAACACCTATTTCTGGTATCAACGAATTGTGGTGATCGGCTCATTAGTGATTCCGACGCTGGTGAGCTTGAACTCGACCATTGCACGTTTCATCACGGATATTGCGCAAGGTGACGCAGCATTTGAGACGATTGTGCGAATTGGTGTGGATAGTGTCACAGTATTGATCAGTCTGATGGTTGCCGGTTCAGCGGCATTAGAAACACTCTATAAATATGGCGAAAATTGGAGTTCCTATCGTTCTGCGGCTGAAGAGCTACAGGCGGAGAAAAATTTTTACGATATGAACGCCGGCCCCTATGCCAACAATCCTAATTCATTTACGACATTTGTCGAACGGATTGAAGGCATCATCGCTAACCAGAATGGTAAATACTTCCAGTCAGTTCAACAACAGATTACTCAGCAAACAGAAGATAATAATGCAATTGTAAGCGCTTTCTTAGATGATGAAGATGATGATGAAGAGGATGTCGTTCTCATTCCACAGACAACGCCAACGAACAATAGCATTGGTTAATGCAGCCTACCCAAGCACAAAGCCAGTCTCAGTTGATTGGCTTTGTGTAGTTGACGGATATCAAGCAAGATCTTCAGCGGCAAGAGCAGCACCGATGATACCGGCATCATTACGCAGTTGTGCGGGTATTAGTTTTGCATTGACTTCAATGTAAGAAAAGTACTTCTCGTATTTTTTGCTGACACCTCCACCCACTACAATCAGATCCGGTGAGAAGATGAAATCAATGTGTTGGAACACTTCATTAACTCGTTGACCCCATTTCTTCCAACTGAGGTCTTCTTGATCGCGGATACGATCAGACGCATAATCCTCAGTTTCAAGTCCATTTTTGAGAAAAATATGTCCTAGCTCTGTATTGGGGAACAGTACGCCCTTACGGAAGATAGCACTACCAATGCCTGTGCCCAGGGTGAGGATGATCACAGTGCCTAGCTGATTTTGACCAGCGCCGAAGTGCATCTCAGCAATACCTGCGGCATCCGCATCGTTGAGTGTGACACCGGGTAAGCCAGTCTCACGTTGAATGAGACGCGAAATATCAGTGCCGATAAAATCATCATGAACATTAGCGGCACTATGCGCGACACCGTTATGAATGATCGCAGGGAAGGTAACGCCAATGGGGCCACCGTAATCAAAATGTCTGGCGATCTCCGCTACAACTTCCGCAACAGGTTGAGGTTTTGCAGGTTGTGGCGTTGGTATGCGATGACGTTCACCGACGAACTGCCCTTTGCGAATATCAACTAAAGCGCCTTTGATGCCAGAACCGCCTATATCAATGCCTAGCAGGTGCATGTTGCACTCTCCCTGTATGATGGTGTTTAGAAGATATAGATCATTATGACATAGAATGAGACTTAATTGCGAGAGTCACTCATGATGAAATGGGTAAATGGGAAGCTGTTGATCGCTTGCGATGGCTTAGGATTACACGTACAATATCATCGTATTGAATGACGCAAAAATTAACCCTAAAAGGAGGGTTATGTGGCTGTCTATAAAGTTGTTGTAACAGGGCCTTTTAATTCAGGAAAGACTGAGTTTGTCAAGAATGGGTCAGACATTGATATTGTTGAGACCGAGCGCAGTATCACCACAGAAGATAAGGGTATCAAAGCCCTGACAACGGTTGCGATGGATTTCGGACGGGTAGATTTTGATGATAAGCGAGTACATTTGTACGGCACACCGGGGCAAACACGTTTTAGTTTCATGTGGGAGACGTTGGCAAAGGATATGAATGGTTTCATTGTATTGGTGGATGCGACGGATCCGCCTTCGTTCCCTGATGCTGCAGAGTTGATCAACACATTTTCTAGCTTTGAAGCCGTACCCTTTGTGGTGGTGGCTAATAAGATTGATATTGATAACGCAGTCAGCCTTGATGAAGTGCGTGATGGTACAGGTGTGGGACCTAATGTACCCGTATTACCTTGCACAGCGTTAGAAAAAGAGAGTGTCCGCAAAGTTGTTCATGAGATGTTGAGCGCATTGATTTAATTTCCGAGAGGGGTAACTGAAAATGCCCCTTATCATTTGCACGATATGCTCCACGAATAGCGCTCACTTGCTAATGGATCTTTGATTTAGTTCTGATATTCCTCATATACCTGACTGATACTCCTCAAACACAGTCCATCTATACTAAATACATAAATTGAAGATAGTGTATTCAATCGAGGAAAATCATGGGAAAAATTGTCGGTATTGACCTTGGGACAACAAACTCCGTTGTCGCTATTTTAGAGGGTGGTGAACCTACTGTCATCGCAAACGCTGAGGGTAGTCGAACAACCCCTTCAATCGTCGCGTTCAACAAAAATAGAGAACGGCTTGTCGGGCAATCTGCCAAGCGCCAAGCTGTTGTGAACGCTGATAATACGATCTTCAGTATCAAACGCCTGATGGGCATGACTTATGACGATGCCAAGACTGAAGCAACCCGCCTACCCTATGAAGTAACCAGTGGTAGTAGCAATGATGCCCGCGTCAAAGTCCCTGCAATGGACAAAGTATATTCTCCACAGGAGATTAGCGCGATGATTCTTGGCAAGCTGAAGAAAGATGCTGAGAGTTATCTGGGCGAGGATGTCACGCAAGCGGTCATTACTGTTCCAGCCTATTTCAACGACAGTCAACGACAAGCAACAAAAGATGCAGGACGCATTGCCGGACTGGAGGTATTGCGTATCATCAATGAGCCAACCGCAGCTGCACTGGCTTATGGGCTAGATAAGAAGGCCAATGAGAAAATCTTAGTATTTGATCTGGGTGGTGGTACGTTTGACGTATCAATCCTTGAAGTGGGTGATGGCATTGTGGAAGTGCTGGCAACCAGTGGGGATACACATCTCGGTGGTGATGATTGGGATGCGCTGATTGTCGATTGGCTTGTGAGCGAGTTCAGGAAAGATCAGGGTATTGATCTCAGCCAAGATCGACAAGCGCTACAACGGCTGAAAGAAGCGGCTGAAAAAACTAAGATTGAACTATCGAACACAATGCAGACCGAGATCAATCTGCCTTTCATCACAGCAGATGCAAGCGGGCCAAAACACATGAATATCACATTGAGCCGTGCGAAGTTCGAACAGTTGAGCGGTGATCTGTTAGAACGCTTAATCACACCGGTCAACCAAGCCTTGAAAGATGCTGGATTGAGCCAGAATGCGATCAATGAAGTGGTATTAGTCGGTGGATCAACCCGTATGCCGATGGTACAGGAACTGGTCAGCGAACGACTGGGTAAACAACCCAACAAGAGCGTTAATCCCGATGAAGTAGTTGCTATCGGTGCGGCATTACAAGCTGGCGTGTTAGCAGGCGATGTCCAAGACATTCTACTGCTGGATGTCACACCATTGAGCCTTGGTTTGGAGACAATGGGCGGTGTGTTTACCAAATTGATCGAACGCAACACAACGATTCCGGTGAAGAAATCGCAAATCTTCTCAACAGCGGCGGATAATCAGCCTGCAGTAGATATCCGTGTATTCCAGGGTGAGCGCTCAATGGCTACAGACAACATGTTGTTAGGCGAGTTCCAGTTATCCGGGATTCCATCTGCACCACGTGGTGTACCACAGATTGAAGTCACATTTGACATTGATGCTAACGGCATCATCAATGTGAGCGCAGTTGATAAGGCTTCTGGCAAGGAACAGCATATCACGATCACCGCATCGACTAATCTGGATGAAAAAGAAGTCGAACGGATGGTCAACGAAGCAGAGAATAACCGTGCCGAAGATCAACAGCGTGCTGAGTTGGTACAGGTACGCAATGAAGCTGATAGCCTGATCTATACGGTTGAAAAATCACTGAAAGAATTGGGTGATAAAGTCGCTGAGAGCGAACGGACTCAGATCGAAGCGCAAATTCAAGGTTTACGACAGGCGCTTGAAGGCAACGATGTCGCCGCAATTCGGACACACATCGAGACCTTGCAAAATGCAAGCCATGCACTCGCACAACAGGTATATGCTCAGGAACAACAACCAGGTGACCAAGGCAACGACTACGATACTCCTAATAATGATGAGGATGTAGTTGAAGGCGAATATACGGAAGCCTAATCAGATTAAGTGGAAGCTGATGAGCGCCGGACACAAGTTCGGCGCTTTTTTTTGCGACTTTGTGCTATGCTTAGACGTATACGACAATATGAAAAGGCATTAAGGAGAAACTATTATGGCTGATGAACAAAATATTGACATCATGAAGGAATTAGGGCGTCTGCGTGATGCAACGGGCAAAGTGATTGGCCAGATGAGCAAGGAAGTTCAGAGCGCAGTACAGATTGCGACAGCGGCACAACCCGTTCGTGTCGATGTATATGAAGTCGATGATGAAATCGTGGTGCAAACCAATCCGCTTGATAACCTGGATGCGAAGAGCATTGAAGTTTCAATGGAGGGCAATCTACTGACAATTCGTGGTGAGACAATTGCACCAGATGTGCCGGAGGGTGCTATATTCTTGATGCGCGAACGTAAGTTCGGTGTATTTGACCGCAATGTAGAGATTAGAGTACCGGTGAAATCAGACGAAGCCAAAGCGAAATTGAGCAAAACCGGTGTACTAACTATTCGTATTCCAGTTGATCGTCAGAAAAAAGGCAGTGACATCACGATCACTGAAATTGAATGATATAACGAAAAGCCCCGCAAAAAACGGGGCTGTTTGCTCCACATGCAGAGCAGGTTAATCTTGTAACTCGATGATTGCTTGTTCAAACTCAACCATGAGATCGGTGCGGTCTTCATCGGGTAGATAAGCAGCACGAATGCCATTACGGATCAATAACTGGATTTCTGGCAAGGTTACACCGGCTTCAGCTAGTTTGAGGTATTCATCGGTGATGGTCGTTTCAAACATAGCGGGCATACCGGAACCGATGGTGACGTTTAAGCCGTGTTCGAGCATCTCCTGAATCGGATAATCCGCAATTTGTTTGATACGACCTAACTTGAGTTCTCGCGATGGAGTAACAAGCACTGGAATATCGTGTTCGACCAAATATGAGATTGCTTCACCGTCGTCGAGTAAGCCCCATGCATCTGTGATACGATCTGGCATCACAATTTCCAATACACCGTTAAAAGAGTCTGCATCCGGATAGCTGAATAGATGAGTAATACGAGGTAGTCCTTGCTTCTCGGCTGTTTGGAAGGCTTTTTTGAATTGTGCAATGGGCTGTGCATCTTCACGTCCGGAAATACTCATTGCAACCACATTATTTTTGCTGGCGGTGGCACTTGTCGCCCAGCGTGCAATATCATCGCTCTTGCGTGGTCGTTCGCGTGGCATGGAGAGAATCCAAGATAGTTTGACACCCCAGGCACGTTGGGCACGGTCAGCACCATCACTGAGAGCTTCCATCAGAGTCTGAAAGGACATGCCTAGATCTGTATAGATTGCTGGATTAACAGCAACTTCAGCATATTTCACATTTTGTTTGCTGTATGTGACAGCCAGATCATAGACTGCGCGTGCAATATCATCCGGGTGATTCACCCATGCCGAGACTTCGCGCACGATCTCATCAATACGATTGAAATTCGGATTTTTGAAATCATCCATGATGTTGCGATAATCTTTGGCTTTCTTGTAATTGCGTGCAACATCAGTCTGTTCGACAACAAGTAAAACAAAGTCTTTAGAGATTGCACCTTCAAATTGAACATGCAAATCCACTTTAGGTAATGCACGAATAGCAGTTTCAACAGACATAGTTCATTCCTCACTGATCATATCGACCATACTACTAATAGATGCAGTGATAACATCGAGATGCACACTGCCCTGACGGATGGATCTAACAGGCAAATTATTCGGCTTCAATATTTGCCGTTTTTGCCTGTTTGTATTCGATAGCGGCATTAATTAAGCCCAGGAAAAGCGGGTGTGCCTGTGTGGGTCGGCTGAGAAATTCTGGATGAAATTGGCTCCCAATCATGAAGGGATGATCGGTAATTTCGGCAATTTCAACCAGTTGTTTATCTGGACTCAACCCACTCAAGGTCATGCCATTTTGTTCAAAGGCTTCTCGATAATCGTTATTGAACTCGAAGCGATGGCGGTGGCGCTCGTGGACGCGCTCTTTGCTGTAGAGGCGCGAGGCGAGCGTATTCGGTTGGAGATCACAAGGATAAGCACCGAGGCGCATTGTGCCGCCCATATCAGTGATACCACGCTGATCAAGCATTAAGCTGATCACGGGATACGGCGTGTTCTCGTTGAACTCCGAACTGTTGGCGTCTTCGTAATCCAGCACGTCGCGTGCAAATTCGATACACATTACCTGCATCCCCAGACACAATCCCAAATAGGGGATTTTATGCTCGCGGGCGTAGCGCGCTGCAACCACCTTGCCTTCGACACCTCGATAGCCAAAGCCACCCGGTACAACGATGGCATCCAGCATCGAAAGTTGGTCGATATTACGGCCTTTTTCGAGATCGTCGGATTGTACCCACTGGATATTGAGTTTGTGATCGTAAGCGGCAGCGGCATGAATCAAAGCTTCTTTGACGCTCATATACGCATCATGTAATTCAACATATTTACCGACGACACCGACTGTCAATTCATGATGGGCATTATTCATTTTTTCAACAATATGATACCAGTCTGAAAGATCTTTAGGCTGTTTCGGCTCAAGATGTAACCAGTTCATGATGTAGTCACCGAGTTTGGCTTCTTCGAGAGAGATCGGCACTTTGTAGATATTATCTGCTGTAACCAGTGGCACGACAGCTTGTGGATCTACATCACAGAACAGAGAAATTTTTTCGAGCAGTTCATCCTGTACATCGTGATCAGTACGAGCAATGATGACCTGTGGCTGAATACCCATACTGCGTAACTCACGTACGCTGTGTTGGGTGGGTTTAGTCTTAAGTTCACCCGTTGCACCAATATAGGGCAAAAAAGTGACATGTACGTAGAGCGAATCATGGCGTTTAAGACCGGTGCGCATCTGTCGCAGGGCTTCAATAAAAGGTTGACCTTCGATATCGCCAACTGTACCACCCACTTCAACAATAACCACATCTAGTTCTTCATTTTGCTGGGCAATACGGTTAATACGTCGTTTAATCTCGTTAGTGATATGTGGAATTACCTGAATAGTACCACCGAGAAAATCGCCTTTTCGCTCTTTTTCGAGCGTGGTGAGATAGACCTGACCGGCTGTGACGTTAGAATCTTTACTAACACTTTCATCGACAAAACGTTCATAGTGTCCAAGATCCAGATCCGTCTCGGCGCCATCATCAGTGACAAAGACTTCGCCATGTTGATAGGGACTCATCGTGCCCGGATCTACATTGAGGTAAGGATCCAGTTTTTGAATAGCTACTTTTAAGCCATGCGCTTTGAGGATGCGTCCAATAGCGGCAACAGTGATGCCTTTACCGACGGAACTTACCACCCCACCTGTGCAGAATATGTACTTCGGTTTTGCCATATAGTTAGTCACCTGTAGGATCTATTATAAAACGATATAGCGGGACAATACCTGTCATCCCGCCTGAAATCACTACTGATCAATTGTGTGTATAAAAGCCCTGCCGGGCGTCGGTATGTCCGCGTTCTTCAGACGAGTTTTTCGAGATCGTCTGCGGAGCGACGCATATCGAGGAAGATCAGACCGAGTTTAGCGTCTTTGCGAACGAGGGTTGTGAGAACGGCTTCATCACCAACAGACATTAGAATGACGTAACCGTTCGCGCCTTTCACATAAACTTGATCCAGCATCCCACGACCGAGTTCGGAAGCGATGCGCTCACCGAGCGAGAGCATGGCAGCAGACATCGCCGACACGCGATCTTCTTCAATACCAGCAGGCAAAGATGATGCGATAATCAAGCCATCAACACTGACGACAGCAGACGCCTCTACTTCGGGCGTGGTACCTTGCAAGTCACGGAGACGATCTACCATCAATTCAGTCCGTGATTTCGCCATAGTGTACTCCTCTCAGGAAAGTAACCCTATTCAGATCAAATTGGGTTAAAGAATAGTCATCAACAAAAATTACTACCACATGTTTTCAGTCATTATTGTATGGTACAACGATGACTGCATCAAGTTAAGCATATGATTTTATGATATTGGGGAATGCCCAATCATGCACAAAATATATAGGTGTAACTGATTAATCGGTCATGGTGTAAGTGTACATTAATTGTATCACACTTGACATTGATTTTAAGCAATATTGAGATAGAGGTTATTATACAGACTGCTGAACAAAGGGCAAGCATCTGACGGGATATTGTGTGGATTGTGCCAGTAGACGCATCGGATGAGACAGTATAACTTCAATTTTAGGTAAATCCAGTTATACTGTGTGGGGATGCCGTAGGAAAGGCGTATTGGATAATATGGCGTTTTTCGGGCATACTTGATGAGCGATAAAAACAGATAGGAGCGCTGTGATCGACGCATGACTTAGCCTGCCCTGTTGATTGTTTTGATCGCACTGACACACTGTACAATTTTTAGAAATGGGAATCTATGTCAAAGAATCCAGATATTACCCGCCGTAACAATCAAGCTCCAGAGATCCGCATTGTCGCGGAAATCACGGAGCGGATCGCTCAAACGGTTGGGCAGGTCATTATCGGCAAGCGCAACGAAATTCGTTTAGCGGTGCTGGGGCTGTTATGTCGTGGGCACATTCTGATTGAGGATATCCCTGGCGTGGGCAAGACGATGATGGCACGCTCACTGGCAAAGGTGATCGGGTGTTCGTTCAGCCGTATACAGTTTACGCCTGACATGTTGCCTTCAGATGTGACAGGTGTGTCGATTTATAATCAGCGCACCAACGAATTTGAGTTTCGTGCAGGACCCATTATGGCGCAGATTGTGCTGGCAGATGAAATCAATCGCGCCACGCCTAAGACGCAGTCAGCTTTGTTGGAAGCAATGGAAGAAAAACAGTTAACTGTCGATGGGGTTACCTACCCAATGGACAACCCATTCATGATCCTTGCCACACAGAACCCGATTGAATATGAGGGTACATTCCCTTTACCTGAAGCTCAGCTCGATCGGTTCTTGATGCGGATACAGATGGGATATCCTACACCAGAAGAAGAGCTGACGGTCTTGTCCTCACAACAATATCAGCATCCGATTGGTAATCTACAACAAGTCATCAGTTTAAATGAATTAATCGCGGCGCAGGATGCCATCCGACAGGTTTATGTCGCAGAAGAAGTCAAACAATACATTATCTATCTCGTGACTGCATCAAGGCGTCATTCTGATGTCTATCTGGGGAGCAGTCCGCGTGGGTCGCTGGCGTTGTTTCGGGCGGCACAAGCGCGGGCGGCAATGGCTGGACGAGATTATGTGATCCCCGATGATGTGAAAGCACTCGCAGAAGTCACGCTAGCACACCGCATCATTGTAGGGCCGTCCGCACGGATCAAAGACATCACGTCACGCTCGATTGTACAGGACATTCTCGCTCAAACGCCGGTCCCTGGAGCAAATGGGCGCTAAAGTATGATGGAAAACGGACGCAATACGATCTGGTTATTGATTATTAGCTTGCTATTGATCGGTGTCTTCACTGGTCAAGCGGTATTCTTCAACCTGGCTTATTTGTTTGGCGGGTTGATCATCTTATCCCTGTTATGGTCTTGGTTAGCGGTACGCGGAATTCGTATTCGGCGCAATACGCGCACGCGCCGTTCTCAAGTAGGTCGCAATTTCACCGAGCATTTTTCTGTACGTAATGCCTTTATCTTGCCGAAATTATGGCTAGAAGTACGTGATCACTCGGATTTACCGGGGCATAGAGCCAGTTGCGTTGTACCTTCTTTGTTACCGGGGCGCGAGCATGAATGGCGTGTTGATACACGTTGCATCGTACGTGGTGAGTTCTCACTGGGGCCAATGACCATCATCAGTGGCGATCCTTTCGGCTTATTCATGACACCCCGCAAAATTGATGCACGCGAGCGTGTGATCGTCTATCCGTTGAGTGTGCCTATCACACAATTTAAGTTACCGCTTGGCTTAATCACTGGCGGGGAACCGCAGCGACATATCACGCAGAATATTACCACCAATGCAGCTGGCGTGCGGGATTATGTGTGGGGTGATAGCATCAATCGTGTTCACTGGAAAAGTACGGCTAGACGTGGGAAGATCATCGTAAAAGAATTTGAGATTGACCCGCTTGTAGATATTTGGTTATTGGTCGATTTCTCACGCGATTCGCTGGTAGATGCGCCGAATGTACGCCGACTAAGCGAAACCGGCGCTGCTATCCCTAATGGTAAACAGGTGCCTCCATCCACAGAAGAATATGCGGTGGTGGTTGCAGCATCATTGGCTGAGTATTTCATCGATCAAGAGCGCTCATTAGGGTTTATTGGATATACTCCACAGCGCACATTTTATCAGCCTGAGCGTGGACATCATCAGCTAACACGCATTTTAGAGTCGCTAGCAGTGGCACGTAACCGCACTGAAGACACTCTCAAAACAATGCTCTCGATGGAAACACACAATTTGACGCGAGGAGCAACAGTTATTATTGTCACCTCGTCATTGGATGAGAGCTGGATTGCTGAACTGAACGTGTTAGCAGGGCGTGGTATTCGTCCGATGTGCGTGTATATCAACCCGAACAGCTTTGGTGGTACGTCCTCAGATGACGTGCGTGGACACTTGAACTTGATGAAAGTTCCGACACTGGTCATCAATCAAGGTGATGATCTGAGCTTAGCCTTAACACAACGACCTCTTTGAGCTTCGCCACCAATGAAATGCTTTGATAAACGTAAAACCATATGCCTGTAACGCACTCAGCGCGGTGATCTCTTGATCGCGCACAACTGAACCGACGATGTCACCTTCGGTTTGGCGGGCAGTGAGTGCGGCAGTGATTGTGTCACGATCAATGTTAGCTTCTAACCAGATGCCACGATAGATGAAAGTGTTCACATGAAACAGATGTCCATGAGCAAGCACAGGCACACTGACAGACGGTATTGAATGCGATGAGACATAGAGGTGATACGTATCCGGCAAAGGGGTATAATTCACCTGACCTATTGCGCGTTGCATAGCGTGATTATCGGTTGCTACTAATGCCCTTATCAGCACATGTGGCTGTGCAGTTCGTGTGAAGTGGCGGATCAAGTGCGTGCCGACACCCTGACCGTAATAATCCGGATGAACCGCAAGTAAGTCTAGTTCAAGGCGAGATGTGCCGTCATGGGCAGTTGTGGTGAAACCATCGATGAAGCCAACAACCTGCCCTACTGAACGTGCCACCCACACAATATGGTTCGGTAAACATGCATTGATCTGTGTTGATGAAGCTGTTTCGGAGAATGCTAAGCGGATTATTTCGACAATAGCCGGAATATCAGTGGCATTGGCGCGACCAATGGTGATCGACATATCAACCCTTTCGCATCTAATTCATTCCTTGTTAAACTTAACAGGGTTAAAGCATCGATAACAGGCACAAGGTAAACACGTTGGAAAAAGTCGTAAACTCTCATAGCAAGGCTTTCCTGTATTTACTTGTTTTTACCAGCGGTATGACTACCCTTGCAATCGAATTATCTGCTTCGCGGTTGTTAGGATATGTTTTCGGCAACAGCAATCTAGTATGGGCGAATATTATTGGCTTGATGTTGTTGTATTTGACCGCAGGATACTTCATCGGTGGGCGCATTGCCGACCGTTCTCCTCAGCAAAAGACGATGATACAGATTGTGTTATGGGGTGCTTTTTTAAGCGCACTGGTTCCGCTTGTTAGTCGTCCTATCCTCACTTTTTCGGCGTTGGCTTTTCAGGATTTACAGGCCGCGCTGGCGTTAGGGTCGTTTGTCTCGGTGTTGATCTTATTCTCTGTGCCGGTGACCTTGCTCGGTACAGTTTCGCCGTTTGCAATTCGCCTCGCAGTGACAGATGTCGATCAAGCTGGCAGTGTTAGCGGGCAATTATACGCGATCAGCACAGTGGGCAGTATCCTCGGCACGTTCTTGCCTACGTTCATCTTCATCCCCATGATTGGCACGACGCAAACGTTTTTGCTTTTCAGTGGCATCTTGTTCACCGTGGCATTCTATGGCATGTGGCGCGAGGACAAAGAGCGTGCATGGCTCTATCTGCTGATGCCTGTCGTGATTACTATATTGGCGGTGTTCGTGGTCAACACGCCACTGCGTCCCAGTCTCGATGGTTACACGTCGCTGTACGAAGGTGAGAGTGCTTATAATTATATTCAGGTACAGGAAGATGCAAACGGTTATCGTTACTTATTTTTGAACGAGGGACAAGGGATTCACAGCCAGTGGCATCCTGAGAATATCTACTATCGGCGCACGTGGGATTTTTTCTTATCCGCCCCCTACTTCAACACAGATTTTGCACCCGCTGAGATGGAGTCACTATTGGTCATCGGGCTGGCAACGGGCACGATACCCCGTCAGCATATCGCCGTCTACGGGGATATACCAATTGATGGTGTAGAAATTGATCCTGAGATTATCACAGTCGGTGAAACGTTCTTCCAGATGAATGAGACTCACATGCCAAGCTTGACCACTTATGCACAAGATGGGCGTTATGTACTCAACCAGCTTGATCGGGATTATACGGTAATTGGGATTGATGCGTATCGCCCACCTTATATCCCCTGGCATCTGACCACTGTTGAGTTCTTTCAGGAAGTGCGTGACCATTTGACGGATGAAGGCGTGGTGGTGATTAACGTTGGACGAACCAATACGGATCGGCGTTTAGTGGATGCGTTGACCAACACGCTATCACAGGTATATCCAACGATTCATGCAGTTGATGTGCCCGGATCATTCAACACAATCTTAATCGGCACACAGGTTGAGAGTGTGAGCACTAATTTATTCGATAATATCGATGCACTGCCGGATGAGACACACCCTTTGTTACGGCAGGTGTTGCAGGATACCAGCGCCAATTTGGTCGAGGCAAGTGCCAGCGATGTATTATTCACGGATGATCGAGCGCCGGTTGAAACTATCACCGATTCGCTGGTATTGAACTTTATCTTAGGTGGTGGCACGGAGGAACTACGTTGATGAGCGACATACCTGAACAGGACAAGAGCAAAAAAGACACCACCCAGATCCAACAGGTGGCGGTAACAGGTCTTCAACTGCTCCTGACTGTGATGATTCCGTTTTTGTTAGCTGTGGGCAGTGCGCGTCTAGTGATGAGTCCAGATTTTTTAGCGTTCGAGTACAATCGTCCGAACTTTTCGCCTGATATATACGGCTTCACAGTAGAAGACCGTTTGAATTATGGGCCATATGGTGTGCTTTACATCACTAACAACGAGCCGTTGTCATACCTTGCCGATTTAGAGTTGCCGGGGAATTTATGTTTTCCGCCACGTAACGCACCCTGTCAAGCATTCAACCCGCTAGAACTGAGTCATATGCGTGATGTGCAAATGGTAGCACAGCGTTTGTTCATGGTAGCACTATGGGGAGGTGTGCTGACAGTTCTCAGTGGAGTAATATTGGCGCGGGTTGTCAGCATTGATGCCTTACGTTTGGCACTTATGCAAGGTGGTCTCTTGACGGTTGGCTTAATAATCACGATTATTCTATTAGCGGTTACAGCGTGGGATATGTTCTTCACAGGATTTCATAGCTTATTCTTTGAAGACGGAACGTGGCAATTCTATTATTCGGACACGTTGATTCGCCTTTATCCGGAGCAATTCTGGTTTGATGCGTCACTTCTTGTGGGAATCATGACTACGTTGGGCAGTGTAGCAATTCTCGCGGTGGCAACGCGCTTACACAATAACGATATAGAACGGCAATGATGCAACAACCGCAATCCAAAGTATCTATTCTACGCTGGTTGATCCCTAATCTTGGCATCAAGCGCTGGGTGATGATGTCGGTTTTGGGTGTAGTAGTGATTGCGGTAGGTCTAGCACTCGGATTGATTCAGTTATTCAATGTGCCGGATGAGGCGTTGCCGTTGTTCACACGCAACACGACATTCATCCTAGCAATCTTGGTGCTGGGCCTTGGCAGTGTCAGTTATGGGGTCACTCGCATCATCAGCAATTTGTTGGCACCTTATCGACGACAACAACAGGGCGATGTAATCGACTTCGTGATGGATTTCAACCGACGGCAGCGCGGTTTTAAGTTTGTGGCAATTGGTGGAGGCACGGGTTTACCGGCGAGTTTGCGTGGTATGAAGCAGTATACTAGCAATATCACAGCAGTCGTTACTGTGGCAGATGATGGCGGAAGTTCCGGTCGGTTACGGCGTGATCTGGGCGTGTTACCACCGGGAGATATCCGGAATAACATTGTGGCATTAGCAGATGAGCAAAGTTTATTGACGCAACTATTTCAATATCGGTTCATCGAGGGTGATTTAGCTGGACATTCGTTCGGTAATTTGTTCATCGCAGCATTGACAAATATTGTGGCAGAGCAACGCGGAAATGGGCATAATAGTCTGGCAGAAGCACTGGTTGAAGTGGAGCGTGTACTGAATATTCGCGGGAGGGTGTTGCCTTCGACATTGGATGATGTCGTGCTGACGGCTTCCGTCAAACTAAGTGAGTCCTCACGCATAATCAAAGTGCGGGGGGAATCACAGATTGGCGATGTCGATGGCACGTTAGATACAATAGATATCGAACCTGTCGATGCACTCGCCTATGAGCCAAGCGTACAAGCCATCCTCGAAGCAAACATTGTGGTGATTGGGCCAGGAAGTTTATACACTAGCATTTTGCCTAATCTGATGGTGCGTGGCATTGCGGATGCCCTGCGGGCAACAGATGCGTTCATCATCTATATATGTAATGTAGCCACACAACCTGTTGAAACAGACGGCTACACCGTTGCGGAGCATGTCATGGCATTAGAACGGCATATTGGGCGCGGGGTATTTCAGGCGGTGATTGCCAACGATTTTTATCCGCAAGAAAATGCGGGGCAAAACACGCATTATGTGGCACAAGTACCCAAAAATCATGAAATATTACAGCGCTACGATGTCTACACCACGGATTTAACTGACTATGATCGTCCGTGGCGACATGATACACATAAATTAGCGACAGCGATCCTGTCACTTGCTTCACAAGATACAGGGTTAGCGTCTATTATTAAAAGTACGAGTAAATAAAACTCGTTATAAATAATCAAAACAGAAGGAGATACACTTTATGGCTATTAAAGTCGGCATTAACGGTTTCGGGCGCATCGGTCGTCAGGTTCTCAAAATATTGAAAGATACCTATCCAAATGAAGTTGACGTAGTTGCCTTCAATGATCTGGGTGACCTTGAGACGATGGCTCACCTGTTTCGTTACGACTCGGCACATGGACGGTTTGAAGGCACCGTTGAAGTTAAAGAAAATGCGTTAGTCATCAATGGTGATGAAATTAAAGCGCTTTCGGTACGCAATCCGGAAGAATTGCCCTGGGGTGAAATGGGCGTTGACATTGTGATTGAATCGACAGGTGTTTTCCGTGATTATGACGGTGCATACAAGCACATCAAGGCAGGCGCGAAGAAAGTGATCATCAGTGCGCCGGCAAAGGGCGAAGACCTGACGCTTGTGCTAGGCGTGAACGAAGATCAGTATGACCCGGCCAATCACCATATTGTTTCAAACGCATCCTGCACCACAAACTGTCTGGCACCAGCTGCAAAAGTGGTCAACGACAAATATGGTATCAAGAATGCCTACATGACGACTATCCACAGCTACACATCGGATCAGAACATCGTTGATCTGCCACATAAAGACTTACGCCGTGCGCGTGCTGCCGCACAGAACATCATCCCGACGACAACAGGTGCGGCAAAAGCTGTTGCACTAGTTATTCCTGAGCTGAAGGGTAAGTTTGATGGGATGGCAGTACGTGTCCCCACCATCACCGGCTCGCTGGTTGACTTCGTCGCAGAAGTTGAAAACCCACCTGCCAATGTTGAGGCGTTGATCGCGGCGTTTGAAGAAGCTGCTAGTGGCCCGATGAAAGGTATCCTCGATGTATCACATGAGCCACTGGTCTCATCGGATTATATCGGCAACCCGTACAGCAGCATCGTCGATGCGGAATCACTTGCAGTGAGTGGTAATCTAGTGAAGGTTATCACCTGGTACGACAACGAGTGGGGTTATAGTAGCCGTTGCGCTGACCTCGTGAAATTCATGGGCGACAAGCTCTAAGCACAGCTTGAAACAGAACGGGCGGGGAAGGATTTCCTCGCCTTTTTTGATACGATCGCACACGACCAAAACAAGGAGAAAAGATGAATAAAAAGACAATACGCGACGTGGAACTGAGTGGTAAGCGGGTACTGGTGCGCGTGGATTTTAATGTGCCACTAGATGGCGAAATCATCACTGATGATACACGTATTCGTGCCGCTATCCCGACATTGAAGTACATCTTAGAGCAAAAGCCAAAAGCCATCATCCTCACATCGCATCTGGGAAGACCGGATGGTGAGCGTAAACCGGATATGTCGTTAAAACCGATTGTACCTGTGCTAGCAAAGCAATTAGATGTGGATGTAGCATTTGCCGAGGATTGTATCGGTGATGTGGCGAGTGATGCGATTGCAAAATTACCTGACGGTGGCGTGATCTTGTTGGAAAACACGCGCTATCACAAAGCTGAGAAGAAAAATGAGCCGGAGTTCGCGGCGGCACTCGCTGAACATGGGGATATCTTCGTCAACGATGCTTTCGGCACGGCACATCGTGCACATGCTTCAAACGTTGGGGTAGCAAGCAAGCTGGAAGCAGTGGCAGGATTTTTGCTAGAGAAAGAAATTGATTATCTCGATAACGCGGTCGAAAATCCTCACAAACCCTTTGTTGCTATTTTAGGTGGCGCGAAGGTTGCCGGCAAAATTGATGTCATTGAGGCGCTACTAAGCAAGGTTGATAAATTGCTGGTTGGTGGTGGGATGGCAAATACATTCTTCGCGGCAAAGGGGCGCGAGATGGCAAAATCGCTGGTCGATCGGGATTCACTCGATGTGGCACGCGAATTGCTCGAAAAAAGCGAGGATAAGCTGGTCTTGCCGGTTGATAACCGCATTGCCGATGATTTCGACAATGATGCCAATGTACAAATCATTCCAACCAGTGCTGATGTGCCGGAAAATTGGGAAGTCCTAGATATTGGTCCTGAAACACTGGCACAGTACAGCGAGATTATCGCGGGTGCTAAGACGGTTGTCTGGAACGGGCCGATGGGGGTGTTTGAGATGCCTAATTTTGCCAAGGGAACGTTTGGTTTAGCGGAAGCTCTAGCAAAAGCGACCCGTGAGAAGGGCGTTGTCAGCATCATCGGTGGTGGAGATTCTGCTTCAGCTACTGAACAATCTGGATTAGCTGATCAGATGACACACATTTCAACCGGCGGGGGTGCAAGCCTCGAATTGCTGGAGGGCAAAATTTTACCGGGCCTGGCGGCGCTGACAGACAAAACATAACACGCACATATATCGAGTAGGTGTGCGTAAGCAGCATGCCTGCTGATTTGAACTAAACTGATACAACTTTGCGTGCTGATTTACGTATATGCATGACAAATTGTGCACATTCGTTTTTTGCACTCGGCATAACTATATCTTACATTATCATCACCATGATTATCAGGGATAGTATTGCATGACATGGACTGAAGGCGAGCGCGTCGGTGGCTATATCTTAGAAGGTCAGATTGGACAGGGCGGTATGGCAACTGTCTATCTGGGACGCCATCCTGAGCTAAAGCGACAAGTCGCCATCAAGGTGATGCATCAGAACTTCCTCGATGATGAAGGATTTGTGGCTCGCTTCAAGCGCGAAGCACAGATCGTCGCACAGTTATCTCATCCGCACATCGTACCCGTATACGACTTCAACGAGCACGAGGGACAACCTTACCTCGTCATGAAATATGTGCAGGGATGGACACTCAAAAAACAACTCATCAAAGACCCACCCAATCTGGACGGTGTGCTGATGATCATCACGAAGATTGGCGATGCTTTGCATTACGCACATGAACAAGGTATATTGCATCGGGATATCAAGCCTTCAAACATAGTGATTGATCATGAGGGTAAACCGTACCTGACTGATTTTGGTCTGGCGCGTATGGCTTCGGCGGGTGAATCGACAATGAGCGCTGATATGTTGCTCGGCACACCTCACTATATCTCACCCGAACAAGCACGTGGAGCTAAAAAGCTAGATCGTCGCACAGACATATATTCGCTAGGTGTGGTGTTATATGAGTTGCTCGTGGGTAGAGTACCATTCACCGGTGATAGTGCGTTTTCGATCATTCACGATCATATCTATACTCCCCTACCCGCACCAACACAAGTTAATCCTGAATTACCCTCAGAGGTTGAGCGAGTTTTATATCGGACACTAGCAAAAGCACCTGATGATCGCTATGAAAGCGTTCATACGATGCTCAATGACCTCAATTATGCTGTGCGCCAGAGTGACTTGACCGAGTTAGACCCGCAACGCGCGATCATTGCGGAAGCCTCTTTGGCGAAAATTCGCGCTGAGTATGAAAATCAAGCGACGATAACCCCGCCACGTATCGGTGTTGAATCACCAATGGGAAGTGGAAGCAGTGTGCGACAAGCAACGCTCTATCCCAAGCAAAAACCATTTTATGATCAAGAGCGGTTCTGGTTCATCAGTGGTTGCGGGTCTTTGCTAGTGGTCACGTTCTTAAGTCTCGTGGTATTTTTGGGGATGGCGGGCAACTTACAGGAACTCGGTGCGTTGACAGCAGGCAACTTCTCCGGCGAGCGTAACCGCCTCGACTTTTCGACACTCGAGGAATTACGCTCAATGGCAGAGGATTATGAAAGCTACGGTATCACGATTGATAGCGTAGACAATATCCCTGTGTTGAATGTCCCTTATACGGCACTTGAAAATTTACCGGAGACTAGCAATAACACAATCATGTCACTATTACGGGCACAGAGCCTGTATGAGGAAGCAACAGTCCGTGAAGCACGACAAGAGATCATGAACCATGCCCCAAGCAACACTGAAATGCTGGTGCTGTATTTGATCAGCGCAAGCCGCATCGCACAAGAAAATGATGATATCGAGGGGGCAACGGTTTATGCTATTATCGCTACAGAGCAATCGTTAGCAACACCGCGCCTGTTTAATACGATCCGTCCTCTTACCCTAGCAACAATTTATGAGGGAGTTGGCACAACACGTATGCTCAGCTTAAGTGATGCGATTGCTATGTTCGCTAGCGACGATAGTGAGTTAAGAACGCTACTGACCGACTCGACGATCACACGCTTCGCAACAGCGCGTAACTTGATCGCAAGTGGCAATCTGCGCCTAGCACGTACACTGTTAATCCGTAGTGACGATGGTACACCGATTGACCCCGAATTCAATTTATTGAGAGCCGAATTGGCTTTACAATCTAATAACCTTGATGAGGCAGAGTCGCTACTGAATGTTATACTCGATGATAACGATTCGCCTCAATGGGTGCGTGATCGTGCGCTTACTTTACAAGAACTCGAATGAGAGGATATACACTTTTATGAGAACCCCGATTATTGCGGGCAACTGGAAAATGCACAAAACAATCGCCGAATCAGCCGCGTTTGTGACTGAACTTGCGCCTCATCTGGCGGAGTTTACAGGCGTAGAGCGCGTGGTCGCACCGACATTTTTAGCTCTGGCATCAGTGGCAGATGCGCTGCGCGATACTGATATTCGTGTATCTGCACAGGATGCACACTGGGACAATCAAGGAGCATACACATCCGAAGTTTCTGCAACGATGTTACGTGGGTTGGTGCAGTATGCGATTATCGGGCACTCGGAATGTCGTGCGTATCTGGGCGAGACAGACGAGAATGTTAACAAGAAGGCAAAAGCACTGCTAGCGCAGGGGATTCGCCCGATTATCGCTGTGGGTGAAAGCCTATCACAGAATGAAGCCGGCGAAACCGAAGCCTTTGTGGGTGGTCAGGTGCGGGCAGCACTGGCAGGCATCACTGCCGAGCAGATGGCTGAGATTGTGATTGCCTATGAGCCGATATGGGCGATTGGAACGGGCAAAAGCGCGAGTGCTGAACAAGCAAATGCCATCATTGGCGGAACAGTACGCGGGACAGTACGCAGTTTATATGGTGATGTGGTTGCAGATGCGGTACAAATCCAATATGGTGGTAGTGTAAAACCCAACAACATGCTGGAGTATATGTCGCAACCGGATATCGACGGTGCGCTAGTCGGCGGGGCATCGCTGAAGGTCGATGACTTCACCGAATTAGTGCGATTGGCGGCAGAAGCAAAAGGAGTGTAAGCCCTGAGTCCTGTTGGTCTGATCGCATCCATCCTGCTGCTGGCAGGCTTGTTCATACTACTGCGCCGAATTGAGCGTTGGTTGCATCAGCACGTCTTTAAAGTGGGTTGGTTAAGCACGCATAATTATCAGACAACAACGATTCTGTATTACACATTTTTCTTACCGGGAGTGCTGTTGCATGAGGTGGTCTATTATCTCGCCGCCGGCGTGTTCAACGTGCGCGTTGAACGTGAGATCAAATGGCCAAGCGAGCAGGAGATCGGTGAGTTAAAGCTGAATTTCGTGAAACTCGCGCCACGCACTAGCCCCCTACGCAAAGCAATAATCAGCAGTAGCCCACTCTTAGTGGGCTTGATTTGTATCTGGTTGATTGCGAGCGAAATCTTCGATATCACAGCTGTCGTCGAACGCATGAGTACCGGGGAGTTGGTCGATATTGGTGCGGCGTTCAATATGCTGATCAGTGCGCCACTATTCTGGCTGTGGATATACATCATCTTCACGATTGCCAATACAATGTTCCCGACTGCACCGAAAGATCTGCGGGGTTGGCGTTCAGTGCTAATCGGGCTAGCAATAGTCGGTGTAGCAATGTTCTTAGTTGGCATTGGCAGTGAAATCTTCGAGGTACTACAAGCGCCTCTAGGCAATATCATCTTAGTTCTAACACAGACATTCATCCTCATCATTTGCATTGATCTGCTGATGGTGCTTGCATTAGGTCTGATTGAATACAGCATTGAGCGCGTGACAGGACATAGCGCCACTTTCCGTGGTAACCGTATGTATACAATGACGCGGGACGAAGCGATTGAAGAACGTGAAAAAGAGCGCGAGCGTGAGCGCAAACGTCAGGAACGCGCCCAACGACGACGTGAAGCGGATAACGGTATCACATCAATTTACGCCCTAACCTTTGCTATACCGGGCGCACCTAACGAAGAAACCGTGACTGAGCTTGAACCTTTGCCAGAACCACCTGTCATCGAAGAAAAAACACCTCCACCACCGCCAGAGCGCCCGCAGAATATGCCGATCTTTGGCGGTCTTGCTGAAGAGCAAAAGGTAGAAGAGACTATCAGCGATGAGGAACAAGCCCAACGGGAAAAGATCGCTTCGCGCATCAACTTACCGACACGCCCTGCAACAATCGAAGAAAAAACTAGTCCTAAACCTGTCGAAAAATCTGAAGCGGTGGCAGAATCACCCGAAGTTGTGGAAGCTCTTGAGTCAACTCCAGAGCCAGAAGCACGGGAAACAGTCAGTAAACCCGTAGAGGAAGAGCTAGCGCCAGCTATCGCAGATGATACGGATGAGGAAGAACCAGAGGAGGAAGAAACCGTCGCAGACATCATGCGACGATCACGCGGGGATGATGATGTATCGAGCCTATTCGCTCAGTTACGTTCGGATGCAGAAGGTGCGGAAGAACCTGAAACACCCGACATCCCTTCTGAGCGCGGACGGTTCGGTAGCCGTTTCGGAACGTTATCCAGTACGAATGATACTGACGAGACACGCTTCAAGCGATTTGGCACTACAGGATCACGTTTTGGACAGGCGCGTCCACCCTCTCCTGCCCCGCCAGCGCAAGAGAATCAAAAGAGTGAGGACGACACAACCCAAGCGGTAGACAAGCGATTCAAGCGCCCATCAGAGATTCGGTCTCGCTTCAATCAATCTGAACTCACATCGGTTGAAGACACGGATGAAGATACTATCCCCGATGACGAATTAGTCTATGAAGACATCGATGATGCAGATTTATACTACGACGATGACGAAGAGTATTATGAGTACGATGATTACGTCGATGATGATGTAGACTGAGTCGGAATCCGCACGATGACCGCTAAGCCAATGATGATCAGTGCCAGCATCACGGCAAAGGCGATCAGCTTAAAAACCTGACTTTCTAAGATAAGGGTCAGCGTGCCGAAAGAGGCGCAGAATAAGTAATAGAAGATCACGATTTGCCGATGACTGAGCATCCCGGTATCTAGCAAACGAAAGTGCAAGTGACCACGATCACCACGCATGGGATTCTCCCCCCGTAGGAGGCGACTGAACGCCTGCCATGCTGAGTCCATCAAGGGTAAGCCCATCACCAGTAGAATGGTTGCCATCTTCGCACCACCAATAATGCTCAATGTAGCGAGCCAAAACCCCAACAAAGGCGCACCCCCACCAAGATAAATTTTAGCCGGATGAAAATTATACATCAGAAAGCCGAGGCATGTCCCGATCATCGCCAGTGGTAAGAGTGCCACGCTGGTCTGTGCCGGTGTTACACGGAAGGCGCTATTCAAAAAGAGGATGACACCAGCAATCGTGGCAACCCCTGCTGCCAGCCCATCCAATCCATCAAGGAAGTTCACTGTGTTCATCATCAAACCGATCCAGAACATAGTCAGCAGAACCGTCACCCAAAATGCCCAGGGATCTGTTTGTTGACCGGTGAGGGGATTGTTGAAGAATTCGATGAAGATCAGAAATACGATGGCAATTGCGGCGGCAAAGATCTGGGCAACTGCCTGAACAAACCAGTTGAAGGTAAACATATCATCGAGGAACCAGACCACAAACACGAAGATAGAACCTAGTACAAGCCCTGTGAAACGAATGATCTCATTAGGATCCTGACGGGGTACAGGCAAAAACTGTGCGGCAATGATAGCGGTGACAAATCCTAAAAAGATCGCTAATCCACCGAGGCGTGGCATCGGTTGTGTTTCATGACGGCGACCGCCAGGGGTAGAAACCGCACCGATTTTGAAGCTCAACCAGCGTGCAAAGGGGATAGTCGCCAATGACACGCTGAAGCTCAGCAAAAAAACCAATAAGAACGCGAGGTTGGTCATCAAGCAGTTCCGTACATGCGATCACCCGCATCACCGAGGCCGGGTACAATATAACCGACATCATTGAGTTTTTCATCAAGCTGTGCAAGATAGATCGGCACATCCGGGTGCTTATCGGATAAGGCTTTCACACCTTCAGGAGCACCGAGCAAACCAATATATTTGATCCGTTTAGCGCCCCATTTTTTCAAAATATCGATAGTTGCAATCGCTGATCCCCCTGTCGCGAGCATCGGATCTAACACGAGACAGATTTGCACTGTTGGTTCATCGGGCAGTTTGTTGTAATACTCAACGGGACGCAGTGTTTGTTCGTCACGGAATAAGCCAATATGCCAGACTTGTACGCTGGGTAACAGTTCCATGATACCATCCACCATACCCATGCCAGCACGCATGATGGGAATCAAGCCAATTGTCTCACTGACTTCAGTCCCAGTGGCAGTGCCCATCGGGGTCTGGACGGTCTTGGGTGTTCTTCCCATATCCTGAGTCGCTTCGTAGGTGAGTAGAAGCGTCAATTCGCGCACTAGTTCACGGAATTGCCGATGATCGGTATGGACATCGCGGAGTAAAGTCAATTTATGTTTTACTAGCGGGTGTTCCGAAACAAAAAGTTGTGTCATCTCATAACCTTTAATTGGGTTCAAACTCGCCTTAGTTTACGAGGCAGTGGTGCGATTGTCAAAGTTAAAAATGACTGGTGCGAGCATTGCCACCTATGGATGCAGGCTCTATACTTAGCTAGAACAAGTGACCGACATTTGGAGTTAATGATATGTCTGATAAGGCACGCATGGTGAGCGGGCAAGATAACAATGATGATCGCGACAACGTTGCGTTGCGTCCGCAACGGCTTGATGAGATGATCGGGCAGGATAGCGTGCGCGACAATCTCAAGATCATCATTGAAGCAGCACAAATGCGCGAAGAGCCAATTGACCATGTGCTGTTTTATGGGCCACCTGGATTAGGGAAAACATCACTTGCCCATGTGATTGCCAACGAAATGCACGCTAAGATCCGCGTGACGGCAGGCCCTTCAATTGAACGTGCCGGCGATCTGGCTGCAATCTTAACCCATATGAAAAAAGGCGATATTTTGTTCATTGACGAGGTGCATCGCTTAGGGAAAGCGGTTGAGGAAATTTTGTATCCAGCAATGGAAGATTTTAAGCTGGATATTGTGATTGGCAAAGGGCCTGCCGCAAAGACCGTACGCTTGAATCTGCCACATTTTACTGTGGTCGGTGCAACCACGCAGCTTGCTCTATTAGCAGGGCCTCTAAGAGATCGCTTTGGGGCACGTTTTCGCCTGAACTTTTATGAACAGGATGCGATGGAGCAGATCATCACCCATGCAGCGGGCATGTTACAGATCGAGATTGAGCCGACTGGCGCAGAAGCGATTGCACGGCGTTCGCGTGGTACGCCGCGCATCGGGTTGCGCTTGTTACGGCGTGTGCGCGATTATGCTCAGACGCGAGCTGATGGCATCATCACGGAAGATGTGACAGCACGTGCATTAGAGTTGATGAACATCGATCATCTAGGGTTGGATGAGATTGATCATCGTATCTTGCACACGATCATTGCTAAATTTGATGGTGGCCCGGTGGGATTGGACACCATTGGGGCAGCCATCAGCGAGGATAGCTCAACCATCATGGATGTGTATGAACCGTATTTGATTCAATTGGGTTTCATTGACCGCACGCCACGCGGACGCATCGCGACGAAACGTGCTTATGAACACCTGAATATACCCTATGACAGTGCTGACGAGAACGGCTCACAACGTAAGATGTTTTAAACTGAGCTGATCTATTATGTTCTGTTGCATACGGTACGCTATTGCTCCGCCCTCACGGTCAGTGTGTAGTCAACTTTAAGGATTTAAGCAGTGAAAGTAACTGATTTCGACTATGATTTGCCCGAACATTTCATCGCGCAGGAACCGATCGAACCCCGCGATGCGTCTAAATTGATGGTTCTGGACAGGCAAACCGGTGATATAAGCCATCATATCTTCAGTGAAATTGAGGGTTTCTTAAATGCCGGAGATGTGCTGGTGATGAATAACACCCGCGTGATACCGGCTCGTCTGGTAGCGTACAAGATCGCCACCGGTGGCAAGGCTGAAGTGTTGCTCTTGCGTCAATTGAATGAAACAGATTGGCGTGTGATCATCGGTGGTAAGGGCGTCGTGCAAAGTACAGAACTAGGGTTTGGTGACAGTGCTATCACTGCTAGCGTGCTAGAGGTATTACACGAGAGCCAACGGGTAGTACGTTTTAGCCAACCAGTAAATGATCTGTTGCAAGAGTTAGGTGAGATGCCCCTACCCCCTTACATTCATCATCGTTTGGAAGATGACGAACGCTATCAGACGATTTATAGCCAGCACAAAGGCTCGGCGGCAGCTCCGACAGCAGGTTTACACTTCACACCTGAATTATTATTTGCGCTGCGTGATAAGGGCGTGAAACTAGTTTATGTGACCTTACACATCGGTTTAGATACCTTTCAACCGGTGAAAGTAGCTCGCGTGGAAGATCACAAGATTCATAGTGAGTGGGCGACATTATCGGCAGAGAGTGCCAAAATTATCAACGAGGCAAAACTTGCTGGTAAGCGTGTGATTGCCGTTGGGACGACTTCGGCACGCACTCTGGAGACAGCCGGCATCTTGAGTGCCGGTGGTGATCCGGCTCATCCGGAATCTGTGGCGGGAATGTGCCCGTGGCGACCAGTGATCGCCTTCACACAGGATACCAATTTGTTTATCTATCCAGGGTATCAATGGCGTGTAGTCGATGCGATGATCACCAACTTTCATCTGCCGAAATCTACCTTGCTGATGATGCTGAGTGCATTCTGCGGGCGAGAATCACTGTTGAATGCTTATGAGATTGCCAAACAGAAATCTTATCGATTCTTCTCGTTCGGGGATAGCATGTTCATTCGTTGAAAGAAGAATAATTGCACGTTGACGATTGAAAGGCTCTGGCACTATAATGCTTTACTCTACACGGTTGCGTGTGGGATATTTTGTTGTCTGTTAGCCAATTTTCCCCGCTTGTTGACCCAATAATCAGGTTTTCGGCAGTGGAAATTAAGAGAAGGTTGGAGTCCAATCTATGTATGCAATTATCAAAGTAGGTGGTCGTCAATACCGCGCTATTGCCGGACAGTATATTGACGTTGACAAACTGCCGTATGAAGAAGGCGAAGAGATCACGATTGAGGATGTTCTGTTGTTGTCTGATGGTGAGAACACCACTGTAGGGACACCACTTGTAAGTGGTGCTTCAGTGAGTGCAACTATTGAGCAACAATTCCGTGGCGAGAAACTGATCGTGTACAAGTACCGTCAGCGTACATCGTACCGTCGTAAACAAGGTCATCGCCAATATCATACACGTTTACGCATTAACGCTATCAACGCATAAGCATATAAAGGGGTTACATCATTATGGCACATAAAAAAGGTGGCGGTTCTACTAAGAACGGGCGCGATAGTAATAGTAAACGCCTTGGTGTGAAAAAGTTCGGTGGTGAGCTGGTAATTCCTGGCAACATTATTGTGCGCCAGCGTGGTACCAAATTCCGCCCTGGTGAAGGCGTGAGCATCGGCAAAGATCACACGATCTTCGCAACTGTGGAAGGCTACGTGGAGTTCAAACGTATCCGCGGGCGTGACGGACAGAAGGAAATCAACATTGTTCCTGAACGCATACAATAATCTATCGACTAACATATCAATCAAAACCCAATATACACTGGTGTAACGCTACTCAACACGATGTTGAGCCGTTATACAGAGGAGATTGAGAAACACATGAAAGCATCTATTCATCCAACATGGTTCCCGCAGGCGACGGTCACTTGCCAATGTGGCAATACGTGGCAAACGGGCGCAACTGTGGAAGAAATTCGTACAGAAATTTGTTCCGCGTGTCATCCGTTCTTCACCGGTGAACAACGCATTGTTGACACTGAAGGGCGCGTTGACAAGTTCATGAAACGTCTGCAACAGCGTGATAGTATACGCGAGCAGGTCGAACAGACACGCCAAGAAGCCAGCGATGCACCTGCTGATATGCACATCTCAGAGCTGGATTTGAGTTCACGTTTCGAGGATATCCTCGTTGAAGCAGGTCTCACATCATTCAGCGATTTACTTGCTCTATTCAATGAGCAAGGTGATGAGGGCTTACTCAACATTTCGGGCATCGGTCAGCAAACCTTGCTTGAAATTAAGAAGGGTTTACGTCGTCACGGGCATGACCTGCCAGTGAGCGAAGCCTAAGCTATTTGCAACATAAACGATACCAAAAAGAGGGTAGAGACGAAGGCGCTCTGCCCTTTTTTGTTGTCAGGATAGCAGAATCCATAACGGAATTCTGACTTTTATTCGGTAGCGATGACCTAGAAGTACCGATAAAATAATAGACAGTCTTAAGATAAAGAATTGCCTGCGGGCAACATAGCAATGAGATGCCCTCATCTTGTTTTGCTTGGGGATGTGGTGGGCTTATCTTTTTGTTGCTCGGTGGGGCTATATAAGATATAGGAGTAGGACGATGCAGCTTTATAAAGGGCAAATCGAAGTTGTTTGTGGTAGTATGTTTTCCGGTAAAACGGAAGAATTAATTCGTCGTGTGCGGCGGGCGATCATCGCCAAGCAGAAAATACAAGTATTTAAACCCCATGTTGATGATCGGTATGGTATTGACGAAGTCACTAGCCACAACGGACAAAACGTGAAAGCGATGCCCCTTACGAAAGCAGCTCACATCCTCGATCATTTACATCATGACACCACTGTTGTGGCAATTGATGAGGTACAGTTCTTCGATGAAGTGATTGTGGATGTGGTTGAGCAATTAGCAAATAGTGGTATACGGGTGTTGATCGCTGGTCTGGATACTGATTTTCGTGGTGAAGCCTTCGGCCAGATGCCGGAACTCATGGCGCGTGCCGAAGAAGTGACCAAATTACGCGCTATCTGCGTGGTATGCGGGCATCAAGCGACGCGCACACAACGCCTTGTCAATGGTGAGCCGGCGTATTATAACGATCCTGTGATCTTGGTCGGTGCGCAGGAGAGCTATGAGCCACGCTGTCGCGAGCATCACATTGTGCCCCACCGTGAAAAAGTTGAAGTTTGAATCCAATCAAATTGCAGTACAATCAGGCTAAATGACGTTATCACAAATGAGCATGTATGGCTTTATCAATACGTGAGATGAACCAACGGGTTCAGCAAGAAGCGGCATTCATCAATGACATACTAGCCGAGACAAGTCGCATCATCGTGGGGCAGGATCGTCTAATCCGGCGCATGTTGATTGCCTTACTTTCGGATGGGCATATGCTGATTGAGGGTGTGCCTGGACTTGCTAAAACGCTAGCTGTTCGCACACTCACCTCAACATTGAGTGCTAATTTTCAACGGATTCAATTCACGCCAGATCTTTTACCATCGGATCTCGTCGGGACACAAATTTATAATCCCGGGACACATGAATTCGTGCCTAAGTTGGGGCCTGTATTCACGAACATTGTCTTAGCTGATGAGATCAATCGTGCACCGGCGAAGGTACAATCTGCCCTATTGGAAGCGATGGAGGAGCGTCAGATAACGCTTGGTGATACGTCACACTTGCTTGATCCCCTCTATCTGGTGCTAGCGACACAAAACCCGATTGAGCAAGAAGGCACATATCCGCTACCCGAAGCCCAGCTTGACCGCTTCATGATGAAAGTCATTATCGGTTATCCAAGCCGTGATGAGGAACGTGAGATCATCAACCGCATGGCAGGCGCATCGTTAGACCCCGTGAGTCCAATTGTCGATCCTCAGACCATTATCAGTGCGCGAGCAGTTGTCGATGATATTTATGTTGATGAAAAGATCAAAGATTATGTGCTCGATATTATCTTCGCGACGCGCTACCCGGCCGAATATGGCATGAAGAAGCTATCTCCTTTGATTGAGTTCGGCGTATCACCACGCGCGACGATATTCTTGATTAAGGGGGCAAAAGCCAACGCATTTTTGCATGGGCGCGGGTATGTTACCCCTGATGATGTGAAACTGATCGCGCCAGATATCATGAGACACCGATTGGTGATTAGCTTCGAAGCACAGGCAGAAGGCATCAGCACCGAGCAAATTGTCCAACAAATCCTGAAACGGGTCGAAGTGCCGTGATGCTCAGTCCACACCTCATGCGCCGAATTCGCCGGATCGAACTCAAGAGCAAACGATTGGTACATAACGCCTTTGCTGGTGCATATCACTCGATATATAAAGGGCGAGGCTTATCGTTTACCGCAGTACGCCCCTATCAACCCGGCGATGATATTCGAAATATTGACTGGAAAGTGACGGCTCGTACCGGTGAACCGTTCATCAAGCAATATGTGGAAGAGCGTGAACTCACGCTGATGATTGTGGTTGATGGCAGTGCATCTGTGCTGTTCGGCACGCAAGATCGTCAAAAGCGTGATTTTGCCGCAGAGTTAGGTGCAGTATTAGCTTATGCGGCAAACAACAACAACGACAAAGCCGGATTACTGGTGTTCAGCGATCATATCGAGCATTACATCCCACCTGCAAAGGGACGCAAACACTTATTGCACCTGATTCGCGATCTACTCACAATCAAGACCAGTGGGCGAGGCACAGATCTGGCGCTGGCACTGCAAACTGTGAATCGTCTGGTGGGATCAGGGGCGATCATCTTCTTGCTATCCGATTTTTTGATGCCGGCAGAGCACTATCGGCGCGAGTTGGTGCAGATCAGTCAGCGTCATGAGCTAGTGAATATCATCTTGAGCGATCCGCTGGAAGATCATCTACCGGATGTGGGCTTGATGGGGATGCGCGATAGCGAGACCGGTGCAGTGCAATGGGTAGATACGAGTTCGCAGGCGTGGCAAGAGTCTTTTAGGGCAAGCCGAAGTGAATTTCTCGGAGAGCGACAACAGGCGTTCAATCAAGCAGGGGTTGATCACATTGATTTGCCGGCTGATGGCGATTATGTTAGGGCGTTGACGCAATTTTTTCAGCACCAGGCAAGGATGCGAACGCGATGAAAGGATTGCTCGGCATGTTGTTGCTGTGTGGGATACTGGCGTTGCCTCTGAGTGCTCAAGAGGAGGAGAACACGCCAGCTCCCCTACCGGATATCAACGCACCTATTGAGGCACAATTCAGTGTCGATAATGAAGCGCCATTATTAGGTGAACCCTTCGTTGTCACTTTGACGGTAACTGCGGCGGCAGATATTGAGATCATCGAATGGGTAACCTTCGATGAACCGCTTGAGGTAATAAATGAGGGTGAGATCATCGTTGAGAGTTTGCCCGATGGCGATCAACAATATCAGCGTGATTACGAGTTGGTATTATGGGATGTAGGCGATTATCTCTCAGAGGATTTGTTGATACTCTATCGGCGGGAAGGCACTGAACAAGCTGTGCCGATCCGTTCGTTTTACGTACAAGTGCCAGTACAAATTAACAATCCGGAGGAGGCAACTTTACGCCCGCCGAGCGCACCGATTGACTTACCCTACACATCACCATTGATCTATGGAGCAATCGGCTTAGTCGGCATGTTGATCGTGATGCTCTTAGCACGAGTGATTCAGCTCAGTCGGCGAGGTATGAGTCGGATTGTCAATGCCTCACCTGCCGAACGCGCTATCGCAGAATTAGAAGACTTGAAATTGCAAAAGCTACCCGCATCGGTGATTTACGAACAGGTTGCTAATTATCTAAGGCAATATGTGCAGATACGATTTGGCATTGAGGCGGTCGAGATGACCACACTTGAACTGATTGATCTACTAAGGCAAGAGCGACGCTTACCGAAAGTCAATCGGCAACAATTACAGGCAGTGCTTGAACAGGCTGACTTGGTAAAGTTCGCACAGTTTCAACCGGATGCCACCAACAGCATGCGCTTGATTAACTACGCGATACGGTGGATGAAAGAGATAGAACGGCTGACAGATGATGTCTGAGTTTCGTTTTGCTTTTGCACCGGCATTTTTCCTATTGTTACCTGCGCTGATTGTACTGGTGCGCTGGTGGCTCGGGCGTGACAATCAAGCGCCGGCTGTTCTGCGCTATTCGGATACGCGCTTGCTGGCAGGGTTATCATCGGGTGTGCGGGTGCGGTTGCGTCAATTGCCGAATGTCTTACGGTTGCTAACCTGGTTAGTATTGGTGATTGCGCTGGCACGTCCACAGTTCGGTGTGGGAGATGTGATCGTACAAGGTGCAGGCATTGATATGGTGATGAGCCTAGACATCAGCGATAGTATGGCAACGGCGGATTTTAACGGGCTGACGCGCTTCGATGCTGCGAAAGATGTCATTATAGAGTTCATCAAGGGGCGAAATTTCGACCGAATCGGCTTAGTAGTATTCGCAGAAGATGCTTTTTATCAAGCACCGCCCACAACAGATTACAACATCCTGACAAACCTGATCGAAGATGTGCCATTAGCCGGCGATATTGGGCTGAGTAACCGTACCGCTATCGGGTTGGGGATTGCTTCGTCGGCGAATATGTTACGGCGTAGCGATGCACCCAGCCAAGTTATTATACTGGTGACCGACGGCGCGAATAACGCCGGAGAGATTGATCCGATTTCAGCAGCAGAAGCGGCGGCAGCGTTCGGAATACGGGTGTATACCATCGGTATGGGCAGTGATGACATCGGGGATGCATTCGATGAAGCAACGCTGAGCCAGATTGCACGCATCACAGATGGGCGCTATTTCAATGCACTTTCGCTCAATGATCTACAAAACATCTATGACCAGATCGATCAGCTCGAACGTGCGCCGCTACCGCGTGAGGTGACGATTCGTTGGCAAGATCAAGCAGGCGTATTGCTTTTACTGGCTCTTGTCCTGCTGATGCTTGAGCGCATCTTACGTCAGACTATCTTTCAGACGATTCCTTGATAACAGGTTATTATGTTTGAGCAAGCATTTTATCTTTACCTGCTGATCTTAATCCCCCTGTTCATCGCCTTCTTCATCTGGCGAGGGATGGCACGCGCCGCGATTTTGCGTAAGATTGGTGAGCAGGAGTTGATAGAAACGCTCATCACGCAAATTAGCCCGTTCAAACGGTGGTTGAAGGCGCTATGGTGGTTGATAGCGCTAGCATTCGTTATTGTAGCGCTAGCACGCCCAACCTGGGGCACAGATGAAGAGATCATCCGCACACAGGGTATACAGGTAATTTTTGCAATTGACGTGAGTCGTAGTATGGAGGCAACAGACATTTCACCGAGCCGATTAGCACGAGCACGTCTGGATATACGCGAGATGATGGGGTCGCTATCCGGTAATGATATCGGTATGGTGATTTTCGCCCGTGAAGCCTTCACTTACATGCCACTCAGTTATGATCTGACTGTGGCGGAGGTCTTTCTCGATGGCGTGCACACTGACATGCTGACCCGACAGGGCACAAACATTCCGGCAGCAATCGAGCGGGCATTGGGTTCGTTTGAATCGCGCAGTCCGGCTCAAAAGGTGATTGTGCTCATCACGGACGGCGAAAGCCACGAAGGCGATGCGATTGCGGCGGCACAACTAGCGGTTGAACAAGATGCCGTGATCTATACGATCGGCTATGGTACAGAAGCGGGGAGCAATATCCCACTGTACAACAGCAATGGCGACTTCATCGGCTATCATACTATCGGCGAGAGCAATGATGGCACACTCGCGCTGACAGCACTCAACGCAAGCCTGTTACAAGGTGTCGCAGATGAAACTGGTGGGTTTTATCTCGCGGGGGGGAGTGATCTCAGCACCTTGATCGAAGATATAGAGCGCTTTGATACAGACAACATCGGTGAGCAGATTGTGACTCGCCCGATTGAGCGTTTTCCAATCTTCGTGGCGCTGGCATTGCTGGCCTTGTCTATAGAAATTCTATTGTACGAAACCAAACATGGGGGCAATGATGCGGTTTAGGTGGGTGATGATCGCGTTGGTATTGGGGGCGTGTACCGTTAATCCAGCAGAGCGTAATAACACCGGCAATCGCCTTACAGCAGATGGGGACTATGATGAGGCGGTTATGGCATATCAGGCAGCGCAAGTTGTGGAACCGGATAACTGGGTTGTTTATCTCAACTCAGCGCAGGCTTTGACAGGTGCCGAGCGCGTGGCAGACGCACAGATGACTCTTGATCTGGTGATCGAAAACGGTGAACCAGATCTGGTGGCGGAAGCATGGTATATACTCGGCAACGTGTACTATCAACAAGATGAGCTGGAACAAGCGATCAACTCTTACCGTGAGGCTTTACGTGTCGATCCAAATCATGATGACGCGCGCTATAATCTCGAACTGGCGAATTTGATGCAAATCGAACCCACACCCACAGCAATTGAGATGCAAAGCGAAATCGACGAAGAGAATGTCGATCAGCAAGCCACACCCACACCTAATCCTGCCGGGCAAATTCAACCGACACCCACACCGACACTACAGAATGAGCCACCGCCACCGGGGCCGTCGCCGGAAAGCATCGGTGAGGAAGAGAGTGGGGAGGAAAGTCAATTTCCATCAACACCGGAACCGTTCTCTGATGGGGAAATGGACGTAGAAGATGCGGCTAATATCTTACAACCGATTGAGGCATTTCAGGAAAATATCAGCACATTTCGTGAGAATAACAACGAAACAGGTGAACAGGGAACGGATCAAGATTGGTGATACGCTGGATTGTTATAGGATTAATCGGAGTCTTGCTGGTATTGCAAGTCTTGGCACAAACACGCCCTTTTGCTGAAGGATCGATAGATTTGGATGCGCCCTACGTGGGACAACCACTTATCTATACCTTACGCATTTATGCACAGGATACAATCGACAACAGCACCATCACGGAACCGCCATTCACCGGCTTTGGGCGCTCACAGATTATGCTTGATACAAGCGCTAGCGTTGAGACAATCGACGGCATCACTTATAACGTAATTGAGCAGAATTACATCATCTATCCAATAAGGGCGGGCGATCTGCGTATCGAACCTTTTGAGATTGACCTACCAGAAACACCTTTTCGGTCAGCAAGCACGATTTATAGCAACGTGGTTGATGTTCAGGTTCAGGCTTATCCGCAACCTGCACCGGATAGTTTTGTGAATGCAATCGGACAATTTGACATACAAGCTAGTGCAGAGCCGACAACACTCAACGCAGGTGAGGCGTTAACGTTATCGCTGACAATCTCTGGCACGGGTAATTTCGAGCAACTGCTGGCACCCGAACTACCTTTACCCGATAATTGGCGTACATTCGATGCGCGTAGTCAATATCAACAAGAGACCCTACGTTTCGGTAGCAAGACGTTCACATGGTCAATATTGGTTGAGGGAAACGGAGCGATCACCATGCCGACGATCGCATTCAGTTATTTTAACCCACAAAGCGAGCAATATGAAACGCGCATGAGTGCACCAATCACCGTTACAGTAATCCCGACTGATGCAGATACGATAAACACGAACCTACCGCGCCCTAACCACAATCGTGACAGCACCCCACCCCCTCCTCTACTATCAATTGAAGATAAGCAAACAGGCACATTATCGGTATGGTTCTGGCGTATGTGGGCTATCCCCCCATTATTAACCGCAGTGTGGTTGTTCATCAGCAGACATAGTACAGGCAAGACACAACGCACACAGCGACGGCACACTGCTCGTGGGAGTAAGTTATTGCGCGAGATCAAACGCGATTTAGCTACAATACAAGATCAAGAACCGCAACAGGCTTATCAAGAACTAGTTACTATCATCTTACATTATGTAGAAGCTAAAAGTGGGCAGGCAGTCGATGTGGCACAATTTGATAGTGCGCTAGCGCAAGTTGCCCCGACACAACGCGATGCCTTGCGCACATGCTTAGACGAAGCACTCGCAGGACAATATGCGCCTATTAGCAGACAAGATGTGCGAGATTTGAGCCGGCGTATGTTTCGGATTTGTCAGATACTTGAGGCAGAAGGTAAACGTTGATGATGCATCGACATGGATTATGGCTCATCGCATTGCTGAGTTTGTTTATCTTGACCTTTGCCCAAGCGCAAGACCTAATGAACGACGCTGAGCAGTCTTATCTTGCAGGTGATTATGAGGAAGCAGTCGCTCATTATCAAGGCTTGCTTGCTGAAGGGATTGATGGTGGTTCGGTACACTACAATTTAGGCAACACCTATTATCAATTGGGGCAACGCGGACGAGCTTTGGTTCATTATCGACGTGCTGAGACAACTCTACCCCGTCAGAGTGATTTGCAACGACAGATTATGCGGGTGGAACGTAGCCGTCAGGGAGGTATTCAGGTTGAGCGTAATTGGCTGATTGTGTTGCATGATCTATCCGCAGAATACCTAACCGTTTTTGAGCTAGGTTGGATTGCTTTATTGAGCTGGTCAGGTTTTTTTGGTCTGTTGGCATTTGGGATTGGTAAGCGTACCTGGCAGTTAACTTTGCTAATTACGGGATCGCTCATGTTAATAATTGTAGGCATATTCGTAATACGTCTTTATGTGAATGACCATTTGCCGTTAGCGGTGGTGACTGCGGACGAGATCACAACAAGAAGTGGGCCTGGCACACAATATCTCACTATCGATTCACTATACGAAGCGAATGAAGTGCGTATACTCGAAAGCCGTGAGAGTTGGGTGCGGATTGTCTTACCGGATCAACGACAGGGATGGGTACAAGAGGCAGATGTTGTACGCATCGATTTACTCGATGCTAAGTGAGACAAAGAGCAGAAGCCTATTGGCACTGCCCTTTATCCAGTGAATTTAACTAAGCAAGTCCGGGATTTCTTCCGGATTTTTGGCAACAAGCACACCAGCCTCAGCAAGGGCCTTGTTTTTCTCTTCGGCTGTACCTTCGCCACCTTCAACGATTGCTCCAGCGTGACCCATGCGTTTCCCGGGAGGGGCTGTCTGACCGGCGATGAATGCGGCAACAGGCTTGGTCATGTGCTTCTTGATGTATTCGGCAGCAACGATTTCTGCATTACCGCCGATCTCACCGAGCAATACAACTTTCTCTGTTTCAGGATCGTTCTCGAACATTTCCAGCACATCCACGAAGCTCGTGCCGATGACAGGATCACCCCCAATTCCGACAATAGTCGATTGTCCCATGCCTTTGTTCATCAGTGCAAAACCGACTTCATAGGTCAGTGTGCCGGATTTGGAGACCACACCAACGTTACCTGGCTGAGCAATCATAGTGGGGATAATACCGATCTTCATCTGGTTGGGGACGAGAAAACCGGGGCAATTAGGGCCGATCAAACGCGCTCCATTGGCTTTGACGTGCGCGGTTGCTTTCATCATATCCGCAACAGGGATGTGTTCGGTCAAGCAAACGATCAGTTCAATGCCCGCGTCAACAGCTTCGATGATGCCATCAGGGGCAAATGGCGCTGGTACGATGACCATCGATGCTGTTGCGCCGGTCGCTTCAACGGCAGCTTGTACGGTATCAAAGACTGGTACTTTTTCATCAAACCATTGCCCACCTTTGCCGGGGACAACGCCACCAACAACCTGTGTGCCATATTCCATCATGAGGCGGGTGTGGAAGCTCCCCTGCCCACCGGTAATACCCTGAACGATTACTTTGGTATCTTTATTTCCAAGAATTGCCATGCTCAGTTTCCTCCTTTGGCGGCGGCTACTGCTTTTTGTGCGGCATCAGTCAATGTCTCTGCGGTTTGTAAGTTGGGGATTTTGGCTTGTTCGATGATAGCGCGTCCTTCTGCGGCATTAGTGCCCTGTAAGCGCATCACAATTGGTACATTGGGTTTGACCATCTCATAGGCTCTAATGAAGCCATTCGCCACATCATCACCGCGGGTAATACCTCCAAAGATATTGATCAAGACTGATTTCACATTGGGATCAGAGAGGATGATTTTGAGCGCTGTTGCGACAGTTTCGGGTTGAGCGCCACCGCCAATATCGAGGAAGTTTGCGGGGCCAAATTCTTCACCACCGTAAAGTTTCGTCATGTCCATGGTGGTCATCGCTAACCCTGCACCATTGACCATACAACCGATTGTACCATCGAGTTTAACATAGCTGATGCCGGCTTCGCGGGCTTCGATTTCTTCTGGCGTTTCTTCGGCAGAATCGCGCATAGCGGCGAGTTTCTTCTGGCGGGGCAAAGCACTATCATCGATGATCATCTTACCATCGACAGCAATCAAACTGCCATCACCCTGCACCACGAGCGGGTTAATCTCGGCGAGTTCAGCATCACTGCTGGCAAAACAATCATAGAGTGCCATCAGGATTTTGACGAAAGGTCGCCATTGTTCGGGTTTAAGGTTCATGCGGCTAGCGACACTGTTTGCCTGATAAGATTTTAAGCCCCAGATTGGATCAATATGTTCGCGCACGATTTTATCAGGATCTGTTTTAGCGAGTTCTTCGATGTCCATGCCCCCTTCGGCAGACGCGATGATGAGCGGTTTACCAGCGGCACGATCATTAGTGATAGCGAGGTAGATTTCATCCTGAATATCTGCACCAGGATCAATCAATACTTTTTCGACGGTTAAACCTTTGATATCCATGCCGAGAATCGCAGTGGCGTGTTCTCTGGCTTCTGCCGGTGATTTGGCGATTTTGACACCGCCGGCTTTACCGCGCCCACCAACGTGCACCTGTGCTTTAACCACCACAACAGGCGTACCGAGTTCTTCAGCGATTGCCAGTGCCTCATCGGGTGTTTCGGCAACTTTGCCTTTAGGGATGGGGATCCCGAACTCGGCGAAGCGAAACTTCGATTGATATTCGTGTAACTTCAAAGTGTTACCTCCCAAAAATGAATGTGAGTAATTTTGAACGACGTTGATTATACAATATGCTCCGTTGATTCATAGCGCTAGAGAATTTCGATCTGATGCTTGATGATATGGGCATCAGGATAGTTCGCTTCAATCCACTTGAGCACTTCTTGAATGGTCTGGTTGAGGTGACGCGCCGAATTGCTGACGGTGGTCACGGCGATGAGGGCTGATTGCCAGGTATCGTTATTGCCAACTTCAGCATTCGCAACGTTGAATTTATTGCGCATCTTAGTCAGCATCGATTTGAGGATACCGCGTTTTTCTTTGAGCGATAACACACCGGGCAGGTATAATTCGATTTCGCAGAAGCCAATTTTTGCATCAGACATGATTTATCACTGGCTATTTAAGTGTTTTTAGCGCGATAATGTCACCAGTCACCCATTATCGGATTGCGTGGGTTCGTCAACGCGATATACTGTATAGCATGTACTATCACATGACAATGGCGAAGTCTGCGTCAGGTTCGCTTTCAATTTATTCTGGATCGTGTATCAGGCACGGCACAAGTAGGAGTATGCTATGACATTTTTACATCGTTCGCGGTTGATCTTGCTGACAGCGATTTTGTTGCTCGTCAGTATCGGGATCATCCACGCACAAGAAGACAATTTATTGGACAATCCCGGGTTTGAGGCAAGTTTCTCTGCTTCACAGGTAGCGAGCAGCTGGAACTCGTGGGTATCTGATGATGCGAATGCGCCGGGTTTTCAAGAAGCTCCAACCTATCTACAGGCGATATCCGCGAGTGATAACGGACTGATCCCGCAGGTACGCAGTGGCAGTAACGCGCAAGCGATGTTCTCATTCTTCGCCACACACGACGCGGGCATCTATCAACAAGTGAGTGATGTGACTGAAGGTGCCGAATTACGCTTCAGCATTTACGCGCATGTCTTTTCCAACAATTTAGCGGATGTGGATCAGAGTGAGAACCCCGGTGGGGTGACAGTCCGCGTCGGTATTGATCCCAATGGTGGGACGGATCCTTTCTCTAGCGATATTGTCTACACAGAGCCTTTTATCACTTATGATACGTTTGTACAGTATAGCGTGATCGCTACGGCTGAGAGCGATACCGTCACGGTGTTTGTACGCAGTACTGTGACTGAACCAGTACAAAATACTATTGTATTCTTCGATGATGCGGTTTTGAATGTCACACCAGAATCAGTCGAGCAGGATGAGACTGAAGAACCGACTGAAACTGACGAACCCACCGAAGCCCCGACTGAAACTGACGAACCCACCGAAGAACCGACTGAAACTGACGAACCCACCGAAGAACCGACTGAAACTGACGAACCCACCGAAGAACCGACTGAAACCGACGAACCCACTGAAGAACCGACTGAAACTGACGAACCCACTCCCACCCGTGAGGGCGTAGTCGAAACTGAAGAACCCACCGAAACCGAAGAACCGACTGAGCAACCGACGGTCTCCCCAATCACTGACCAATTTCCGGGACGCATCATTCATACTGTGCGCCAAGGGGATACGGTTGGTCAGTTAGCGGTGCGTTACGGCAGTTCGATTCAGGCAATCATTGACGTGAATGGTTTGAATAGCAGTGCGTTCATCTCAGTGGGACAAGGTCTTATCATTCCGGTACAGATTGTACCAGCGACTGAAACACCTTCACCGACACCAGTTGTTGTGCTTGCCACAGCGACACCTGTCCCCGCCGGAGAAGCATCGGCGACATCATATGTCGTACAGCCCGGTGATACACTCTCATCGATTGGGCGACGCTTTAATACCACTGTGGGCACGCTGGTACAGTTGAACGGCATCACTAATCCGAACCGCATTTTGGTTGGACAAACACTATCGCTACCGGGCACAGGTGGCCCGACAATACCCACAGTACCAACTACCCCACCGACCACGGATACCAACGATGGGATCATCCCGCCGAGCAATCAACCGCCTGCCGTGACAACCTATGTGGTGCAACCGGGCGATAACCTGTATCGCATCGCCTTGCGGAATGGTGCGGTTTTGAGCGAGCTGGCAGAAGTCAACAATATCACCAATTTTAACCTGATCTTTGTTGGTCAGACTTTGACAATACCCTAATGTCTGAGTATCGAACCATTAGGAATCAGCAGGGTGTGGTTGTCCTGCAACGTGCGAAGTGGTGCCAGAGTAGCTGGTGCCACTTCAAAGGGCTTCAGTTTGCATCACCATTAGATGATACAAATGGGATTCTGTTTGTGTATCCTAAGGAGAACATCACGAATACGGCGATTCATATGTTTTTCGTATTCTTTGAAATTGCCGTTGTCTGGCTTGATTCATCTGGTAAAGTAGTTGATAAAACACTGGCAAAGCCCTGGCGTCCGTTTTATGCGCCATCGCAACCGGCTCAATATTTCATTGAGGCGAATCCTTCGTTGTTAGACCGGGTTGAAGTCGGTGAGGTCTTGTTGTTTGATGAGGTTATCACGTGAGTATTCGTTGGATATGGGTCGTTCTAGTGGGCATAATGTACCTGCTACCGCTAACAATCACCGCACAAGAGCGCACACAAGAAACTGATGTACCGAACGGTCTAACCATCCATGTGGTACAGCGTGGGGAAAATTTATTCAGGATTGCACTAGCCTACAATACAACAGTTTCGGAACTGGTAGAACGCAATGGTTTGAGCGATGCGACACGTATCTTTGTCGGGCAACGTTTGCTCGTACCAGATAACACCCAAACACCACTTCCACAGACGCACATTGTACAACCGGGTGAAACCTTATCAACGATTGCCAGCCTGTATCAGATCAGTGTAGATGTACTCGTAGAACAGAATGAGATCAGCAACACAAATGCCATTTATGCGGGGCAAGTCCTGACGATCACCTCCACAAGTGACGTTCCGACAGCGGAGAATATCATACCGACGGAAGCACCGACTGTAGCAGAAGTAACGGCCAATGATTTACCGATGATTAGCGGAAATATTCATGTGGTTCAATCCGGCGAAACATTGTTCCGTATTGCGGTAGGGTATGGTTTGACCACTCAAGAATTAGCGCAAGCTAACGGAATAATCGATCCAACCGTGATCTACTCCGGACAGCAGTTGATCATCCCTAATTTGCCAGAATCCCAATTAACAACAGCTGATTTGCCTGCACCCATCAGAGCATTAACAGTAGAGCCTTTGATCCTAGTTGAAGGTGAAACTGGCGTCATTCGGTTAACAACGGCGCCGAGTACAACGGTATCTGGCACATTTTTAGGACGTGATCTGGCATTCATCACGCAAGATAATAACAACGTCCATGTGGCATTTGTTGGCATTCCGGTGTTCACTGAGGGTGGAATTTACACAGTTGATCTCAATCTGATGAGTGCCGATGGTACACAAACGCAGTTTGCCTTTAACGTGCGGGTCGCTGGTGGCGCTTATGGCACACAGAACCTAAACGTGACTGATGCTAATCTGACGGCACCTGCCGTACAAGAGAATGAATTAAACCTACTGACCAACCTGACGCGAGCAATAACTTTAACACGTCGCTGGGAGGGACCTTTTAGTATCCCTGCGGCGGCGGCGATGAATGCTCCATTTGGTACAGCACGGTCTTATAATGGTGGTGAGATTTCAGCATATCATAGCGGTGCAGATTTTGCCTCAGCACCCGGCACACCAATCTATGCAGCAGCGGGTGGTGTGGTCGTGCTAGCCGATGCCTTGAACATTCGTGGGAATACTATTGTGATTGATCATGGATGGGGGATTTATACTGCTTATGCTCACCAAACTACTTTAAACGTCACGCTGGGTGATGAGGTAGTCACCGGACAGATGATCGGCACAGCCGGCTCAACCGGACGAGTGACAGGCCCTCATTTACACTGGGAAATATGGGTCAACGGCGTGCCAGTCAATCCATTGACGTGGACACAACAAATTTTTCCGTGATAAGCTTTGCGATGATTAGCAACAAATGAGCGTAGAGTTTTCTGCGCTTTTTTCATTGAGAGGGAATCTGATGGCAGATGATAATACGCAATACGAGCAGGATTTTGTAGTCAAGACAGTGGATGATTTTAAGCAACAGATTGTCGACAATAAGGCAGTGATGCAAGCCTATCGGGCAAAGTATCAGCAAAAATTAGATGCTACAGAAGCGTGGCAAGCATTTGCATCGGTGACGCATATCGAACAAGATGGACGCACTATTAAACTCACTTTAGAAGGTGGCATCGCACATTTGACATGGATTACACCGTCAACTTTGCATGTGCGTATTATGCGTCAAGACGAAGCAGAACACCCGCACTTTTCGTATATCGTGCAAGATCAGGTGACGTATGATGAAACGTTGCCCCGTTTACACATAATTGATGAGCTTATCACAGTAGAGATTGGCGCATTCACTTATGAGATTGAGCAAAACACTTTCACGTTACGCTGTCTACGCGATGAAACCATTATGTGGGAACACGCACAATTTGAGTGGCAAGCCCAGAATAAGCAGATCGCCGTTGATATTGCTTTGCAGAAGGATGAAGCTAGCTATGGTACAGGTGAGCGCGCTTTCGACCTTAATTTGCGCGGTCGTGATTTGCCAATCTGGAACACAGATCCGGGTGGATATCAGCGCGGAGATGACCCCATTAACGCCTGTGTGCCGTTCTATCTGGGGGTGCATCAGGGAGGTAGTTATGGCGTATTGTGGGATAGCACATCCCGCACGCATTTCGACATTGGATCGAGCGATACAGCACGCCTACGCATCTCTGGAAGTGGTGATGGATTATCCTGTTATTTCTTCACGGGTCAGGGTGCGGATGATGTACTGAACGCTTACACTAATATCACGGGACGCATGGCGCTGCCTCCATTGTGGGCAATAGGTTATCATCAATCACGCTATAGTTACATGAATGCCGATGAAGTTCTGGCGACAGCCCGTAAACTACATGAGCGCCAAATCCCGTGCGATGCGATCTATCTGGATATCCACTATATGGATGGTAACCGCGTTTTCACATGGGATCGTGAGAATTTCCCTGATATGAAAGCGATGATCGATCAGTTACACGATATGGGTATTAAGGTTGTGCCGATCTTAGACCCCGGTGTGAAAGTCGATGCAGGTTACGCAGGTTATGATAGCGGTATTGAGCAAGATGTTTTCGTCAAATATCCGGATGACACGTATTCATCAGGCGTAGTATGGCCGGGCTTATGTCATTTCCCTGATTTTTCAGCACCTGCTGTGCGTGGTTGGTGGGTTGAGCAGTTAAACAATCTGCTGGAAACAGGCATCGATGGTATCTGGAATGATATGAACGAGCCACTGGTCTTTGACGACGAGACAGGACCGGTTGATCTACCGGACTTCGTGCAACATGACAAAGAAGGTCTAGGCGCGACCCATGAAGAAATTCATAATGTTTATGGCACACTGATGGCACGCGCTTCTTTGATGGCATTGCAACAACATCGCCCCGATAAACGTCAGTTTACGTTTACCCGCGCTTGTACTGCTGGCACACAACGCTATGCGAGTTCATGGACAGGCGATAATCATTCCACATGGGATGATCTGCACATTGCGATCACCACATGCCTACAGATGGGCTTATCAGGTATCGCGTTCACAGGTTCCGATGTGGGCGGTTTTATGCGCGATGTAGATGGTGAATTGCTCACACGATGGATACAGGCTGGCGCGATGATGCCTTTTTTCCGCAATCATAGCGCGGTTGATGTGATTCAGCAGGAGCCATGGTGCTTCGGAGAACGCTATGAGGTGGCAATCCGTGATGCGATTCAATTACGTTATCGCCTGATGCCGTATTTGTATACCGCATTTGCCCAACATGCCCATTATGGTTTGCCGATCATTCGTCCGGTCTTCATGGCTGAGCCAGATAACCCGAACATCCGAGATATTGACGACTGTTTCATGCTGGGTGATAACATGCTGGTTGCGCCGATTTTGAAACCACAGAGCATCCGACGAAGCGTTTATCTGCCGGATGGTGATTGGTACGAACTACACACAAACCGCCGTTATCATGGCGGCACACTGGTCAGTGTCGATGCACCATTAGCTTACACACCGATTTTTGTGCGCTCTGGGACGGTGTTACCCATGTGGGATACACGCTTATCATTGAGTAAGCTCACGATTGACACGCTCAAATTGCGCGTGTACACCGATTCCGGCAAGACGGTGATTTATGAGGATGCGGGTGAAGGCCTGGCGTATCGGGATGGTGATTATCGCTGGGTGACCTATCAGGCGGAGGAACATGCAGACAGCCTGACGTTAACGCGCTCGGTGGTAGGTGACTACAACGCCCCTTATCAACAGATCGAATTACAACTGGTAGGGGCACGTAGCGCGATCACACAAATTGATGTCGATGGTATGGCACACTTCAACATCAAGACCGTGGATGATATGACGGTCATCACAGTAAAGGCGGACTTCAAGGAAGTGAAGTTTAAGGCATAATCGCCCTACCCCGTTCTGACGATATCGGAACGGGGGTTTTGTTTATGGCGCGTCAATCACCGACGGCAACACTTGCTTGTTGATACGCACCATCAAGTGTTTCAAAATCCGTAAATAGGAAATGATCGTGGAAGTAGTGAATCCATAGAAACGCGAGTATTGATGTGTAATAGGCGGTATCAAAGTGTTGATTCTGGCTCATATCCGGGCGCACAATCCCTGCAAGAACATATACCAACACGAAGATGACCACAGAGCCTATCAGCAAGCCAGCACTGAGCAAGTATAAGCCTTTGCTATCTTTTGTCTGTGCGCTGAAGCGGGCAACAAGCGGTGCATCCTGAGCAAGATCGCCATACATCTGCCGAATTTTGATGATGTAGAATGTAATCGCCAAGTACTGGAACGAGTGCCAAGTATTCAAGCCTTGAAAAGCGGTATCAAGATTAGGCAAAAATGGTGTGAAGAAGGCAACAAATACTGTAATTACGATAAATGCGGTCTTGGGTATGTTCATTTGCCCTGTACGCCATTCGTTGAATGTTTTGATGAAATAAGCAACGAGTGCAATCGTGAAGATGGCACTGAGCGTGACAAAAAACCAGCGTTGTTCAAAAAAACTAGGAATCACTTGACCGAGGTCATTCGTGCCGATTTGGAATGTACCATGCCACACTTTATAGGCGGCAACGGGAAATAAACAGGTGAGAATCAGTGCATAGTCAATCATGCGGGATGTCATACGCATACGACTGTTTTTGCGGACGTAATGATGCTCTTTGTAGTTATAGAGTTCAGCAATATAGGTCACTTGATGCAAGACATGTAAGGCTGCCCATGCGAAAAACACGGTCAGTAGCAACTCTAAATTGAGAAATGCCAGTGAGATCACCACAATGGGAATTAGAATTGAAGAACGGATCAGCATGGGATACTTCTGGCGGAAGTTATTATCTAAGCCTGTACGTAAGAACGTGGACATCATATGAGGACCACCAATGGCAATTGCCACGAAACCATTAACTAGATTCCGAATCAAATTATCATCAATACCGAATAGATCACGCCCTAGCAGATAAATCAAATAGGGCAAAGGTGTGACGATGACGCTGAATGTCAGGAACATCAGATCCCATTTTTTGTTACGAAGCCAGAACGAATTTTGATCAACACCTGCTGAGATGGGCGCCGATTGTGATGTAGTGGTAATTGCTGTCATGTGCTCCTCCTTTCAGGGTATATCATGGTTAAAAGCATGACGCCTGTGAATATCAGTTTGATATGATTTCCCACCCATGTTGAACGGCGAGTTCTCGCGTGCGGGAATCGGGATAGGTGGCGACACCTTGACCAACAGCCGATAAGAGCGCACGATCCGAGTAACTATCAGCGTAACCAAAACAATCAGACAAAGCAATATCTGGATGATGATCGCTCAGATAGTTTTGCATGTACATGATTTTGTGTTGTCCAACGCAAGGTTGGCTGTGCAGAGTCCCCGTCGCAATATCGTTTTTATCGAATTGCATCTGTGTACCAATTGCACCATCCAAACCCAGATGATCCGCAATAGCTTGAATCAGTTCAGTGAAGATGCCGGATACTAAGACCACGGTATCGCCCTGTGCTTTGTGCGCTTGTAGGCGTTTGGCGACATCTTGCCGAAATAGATATTGCAAACGCTGGTTGATGGTATCCTGATACATTTGCTCTAGCTGGACACGCGACATACCCGCAAAAACAGCAGCCATCCCCCGCAACCAGTATGATCGCATCTGCGTTTCACTGGCAAGGCGCACCCGACTTGCCAAAAAGATTGGCAAGAACTTTATGAATTCGATTTGTCCGCGTGTGCGATGCCATGCAGGATGTTTACGCAGATGCCGCCAGGGTGCGCCTTCAAAGAGCGTACCGCCCACATCAGAAAATACAATGGTCATATTACACCTCCTAAGGAGTGCAGGTAGCTTCTATTTGTTCGGTAAAGACCCATGGTGATGCGCTATTGTCACGCTGATAGCACTGACAATAGGTTGCTGGGGTAGCGGTTAAATCACTCTGCCACAGCCAATAATTGACACGGTTTTCAAGACAAATCGCGGTATCAGCCTGTTCACTGATATGTGTGGTGGTGAGTTTCAATCCACGATTGCCGATTTCCATCACCAATTGCACCTCAAAACGCGGGTGTAATTCTGGTTCAGGTATATTGAAGTGCGGTATGGAGATTGTGTTCCCAACAGCTAGCCATAACATGGTGATGGGCAATAACAATACCACGAACCAGATCATCAGCACTAGACCACACCCGAAGCGCCCTACCCTGCTAGTGGGTATAGTGAATAATGGTTTGCGCGTGCGTTGATAATATTCATCCATATCTGATGGTTGTTGGTCAGGTTGTTGACTCATGCTGATTCTCCATCGACGATAAAACGCATCTGAATTTCGTTATTGGTATCATAACTGACGTGTACGGAATAAGGAGGTGTGCTTGCAGACATCGTCAGGATTTTTGGCAAGATAATCGGTAAATCTTCAACGAGATCATACTGATCCAGTGCATGAATTGAAACCCATTCTAATGTACCTTCACGTCCATCTGATACAAATTGGCGATGATGACTCACAGCCGTGTACACAAAAAGGATGATTCCCGTCTGCGCACCCGCATCAATATTATGCACGGCACGCAAGCGAACATTATGCACATCCAAGCCAGATTCCTCTTTGATCTCACGTCGTGCGCCAGTGAGCGGATCTTCATCACGCTCGATATGACCGCCTAGACCGTTGTACTGGTTGGGGAAAACGCGCTTGTGTGAGGCGCGTTTCATCAATAACACATCATCATCATTGGTGACAAAGCACAATGTACGAGGAATTGTCAACCAGCGCCCTTCGGTAGCGGTTGCGCCCTGTTGTTCTGCACCCATGTTTAACCTCTTTCTAGCCATAGATTGAGGTTGAGTCTAGCAAATCTCACGGCACATGCTAGGCTAATTGTAATAATATTTACTGAGAATCTGCCAATAAAGTGTATAGGCGATTACACATTTCATAGAAAGATATTGTTGATGATTACACCCAGTAAAGATGCTCCGCCACCTGATTTACGGATTGTGGCGATTGATCATATACACCCGCACGAGGAGCATGATCCACAGCGGGCGATGCCGTTGATTGAGCGTTTACATGAAGCCGAATATTTGACAAATCCGCCGATTGTTGCACCGATGGGCGATAAGGGGCATTATGTTGTGATGGATGGCGCAAATCGCACATATTGCTTCAAAGAACTCGGTTATCAGCATCTGCTGGTACAAGTTGCGCCATATGATAGCGGGTATGTTGATTTAGGTATCTGGCAACACATTGTCAGTGATTGGTCAGAGGCAGAATTTCATGCGATGTTGTATCAAGTGCCCGGTGTAACCATCAATCGAGGTTGGGATTATACGTCAGTGGCGCAAATCTTGATGCATGATGGTGCGGTATTATCAGTACATGGCTCGAATGAGACATTGACCGAACGCAACCGCACACTGAGCAAAGTTGCCGATGTCTATCGCCATGAAGCCACTGTCAACCGAACTGCAGTCACAGATCCGACGATCATCTGGCGTTTGTATCCTGAAGCAATTGCTCTGGTGCTATTTCCACCTTATAAAGCTGAAGACATCATCGCTGCTGCACAACAACAAGCATTTTTGCCACCAGGAGTTAGCCGACATATTATTCAGGGGCGAGCATTACGTCTGAACTATCCGCTAGAAGCTTTGCGCGATACACATATCACGCTTGAGCAAAAAAATGAGCAGTTGCAAACATGGATTCGCAAGAAGCTAGCAATGCGATCCGTACGTTATTATGCCGAGAGTACCTATCAATTTGATGAATGAGGCAAAATAAATGGCACAAACAATCGAACAAGCCTTACGGGATGCAACATTTTACAGCGATGACCACCTGTATTGTCTGGTGAAGTTATCCACAAAGGGTGTGACTGCGGCAGCGGGCGTGATTGCTGAAGCCGGCAATCCATTTTCTGCATTGCTATTAGATAAAGACGAGATTACGCTAGTACTCGAAGAAGAGGACTTTGAGCAGTTCAAGAAACGCCTGCTTGGTCATGAAGTCGGCACGATTCGTTACCGCCTCATCACTTTTGATGTGGTGTTAGAACCGAGCTTAGTCGGGTTTATGGCGCATATCAGTAGCGCATTGGCAGCACATCAAATTAGCCTGATGCCCTTTGCCGCCTATAGTCGCGACCATATCTTAGTCACTGATGCTGATTTTGAGCGTGCTTTAACTGTCCTCAACAATCTAAAACGTCCATAAGTTGAGAGATAATCGTATGGAAATCAATATCTTCGATGATCCGAATAAAGTGCCCCAACCTAAAGATGAGATCAAGATTGAATCGTTGACTGCACAGGTTTATCCAGATCGTTTCCGCGTGCGAATTGACATCGAAGTAACAGCATTTCAGGAACGTCCGAATTTGTTGTTGGTGATGAAAGATGCCAGTGGCCAGATCATCAATGAGCTGAATATCATCGCGACGATGCACGCAGTGATGGATTTTACAATGCATATGCGCGGAATGGATGATCCGGCAGGTACATACACGATCGACGCCGAATTATTCTATGAGACACGTCGTCCACCACAGGATAGCGCCCATTGCACATTTGTGATTCCGACAGAAACTCAAGAGTGAACGATGCAGAGCTTACGTTTAAGCCCTGAACATATGCAAAATATGGTTGATCATGCGGTGGGCGTGCATCCGGAGGAAGCCTGTGGGGTGATCGGCGGATATGCGGGATGTGTGGAGCAAATTGTGTTGATGGACAACGTCGCATCAGAACCGTGTACACGCTATGAATTGGGTGCTAATGAACAACTCAAGGTACTAAAGGCTTTCGAGGCGCAGGGTTTAACATGGATCGGAGTTTATCATTCACATCCACAGGGCAAGCCAATACCTTCGCCAACAGATATTGCTCATGCAGAGCGACACACGCCCAACCTCATCCATTTGATTATTGGGATGAAAGACCAGCAGGTGCGCCTGCAAGCATGGCATATCCACGATGGACAGGTGGATGAGGTACAACTATTGGTGGGAAATCAGCGAGGGAAACCCATCAAACCCTTACCACGCTCTCAAATTCAAGCGGTAGTGATTGCTACTATAATTGGTGTGACGATCTTATTCTTGATTGCGTTGAGTTTACTACCGCCGTCACCTGAACTGCCGTTACCGTAACAACGTCCATTATATGTGCCTTAGATCAAAATTGTTTATTCGCAGGATCAATGCGCAACTGATCATTATTGGGAGCAATTCATGCTACTAGACATATTCATTGCAAGTATCATCGGTTTATTTGTGGGCATGATCGTCAACATCTTAGCGGACGAACTACCCTACCGCACATTCTTCACTCAATCGATCCAACCCCCATCGGATGCTACAAAAGATGAACTCGCTGAATACGCCAAATTTAACGCGCTGCTCGCGCAACGCAATCGGCGCGGTTACTATCCGGTATATCCAGATGGGACACCCCGCCCACCTAGCGCGTGGATGGGGGTGTTGGCATTTGCACTGGGCAAGCGCTTGCCAGAGCATCCACAACCGGATGAAGTGCGCTCACGCGGGCACCGTGAAGCGGCAGGATGGACACTATCATGGCGGCATCCGTTGACTGAGATCATGACGGCGATCTTATTTGGTATCGCTGTATATGCTTCGGGCACTATCCCCGACATGAACAGCGCCCAGTATTATCTCAATTTCGTGTATATGGCGATCTTCGCACTCATTATCGCGATTGACATGGAACACAAGCTGATCTTATTTGTAGTGATGATTCCGGCAATTGTATTGGCAGTGATTGATGCGTGGTTGATAAGCCCGCCCTTGCCTAATCTAGAGGATGCATTGATCGGTGGTGTCTTGGGTTTTGGCGTATTTTATAGCTTATATTTGCTGGGATTCGTTTTTCGTTGGGTGTTGAACACTTTTGCGGGACGCAATATTACAACGGTGGCATTTGGCTATGGCGATGTGATGATGCTAACACTGACAGGGGTTTTAGTCGGTACACTGTACACTCTGGTTGCTATCGCCGTAACGACATTATTAGGAGCGCTGGGTGCTTTGCTGTACTTGATCACCAAAGCCATTATCAGCCGAACGAACGCCAGCATGACTGCTATCCCATACGGCCCTTATATTGTGATTGCGACGATCATCATGATGTTTTGGGGCAATGACGTATATCGTTTCTTTGTGGGCTAAAGCGTGAAAGTGCATGACACATGATGGCATCCCGATTGTCTCATATAATCCGACTCTCAACCTGTGTGATGATCTTACTCGGTGGTTTCTGGCTACGTGGGACTGCACTGGATCAGTATCCACGCGGGCTAAGCAACGATGAAGCAATCAACGCGGTGGATACGTTACACATTGCCCGCACGGGCAATTTCCCGATGTATGAAGAAGATGAAGGACGTGCTGAACCGCTATTCAGGATGATAGAGGCGCTGGGTATGCTGGCGTTTGGACGATCAATCTGGGCGTTACGAATGGTCTCTGTGTTGTTGAGCGTGCCTCTGATTGCCATCGTGATGTGGATTACACGGGAATACTTACACGATTATCCGACAGAGGTGCGCTGGTTGGCGAGTTTGTTTGCGGGGGTTGCGCTGGCAACAATGGCGGGGCATGTCACACTGAGCCGTACCCTGTATCGGGGCGTGTTACAATTATTAACGATGGGCTTATCTATCGGTTTTGTGTTGCGCGGGTTACGGCGTGATCAGTGGCAAGATTACGCGCTATCCGGTTTATTTGGTGGGTTAACCTTATACACCTATACGGCTTCATGGTTCTTTCCACCAGCATTCCTCGTGCTGGGTGGTGCGCTATTAACACGGCATTGGCGCACCTGGCGGACATGGGTGCCGAAGCTAGCATTGTTGGGCATGGTGGCACTGGTGATTGCGTCGCCTGTGCTGTACTTGCTCATCACGTATCCGCGGGCAGTGCTGGGACGTGCCGAAGCCTTAACACCGGAAGCCATTAACTGGTGGCGTGCTACTCGCGTGATGATCGATCAATTTCTGCTAGCTGGTGATGAGAACCCGCAGTATAACGTCGATTTTGCGCCGATTGTGCCGGAGATAATGAGATGGATGTTTTACATCGGTCTGGTTGCAATGCTAATACGTATCCGTCAGGCACGGACGTGGTTCTTATTGGCACTGTTGATCTTGCTGGCATTACCTGCCATGCTCAGTGATGAACTCACACATGGTTTACGTATCGCGGGAGAATATGCGGTTGTCCCGATCATCATCGGTCTGGGGGCAGGTTTATTGATTTGGAGCATGATGCGCGTGATTACGCGCCCTGTTGTCGTGCGTACGATCACGCTAGCTCTATGTATCAGTATCGGGGGTATAAACGGGACATATACGTGGACACGGTATACGGAGTTCTTCGATCAAACAGAACGCGGACGTTTGTGGGATGTCCATGAGATGCAACTCAATCACAATGAATGGTTCTTCCGTATAGATCGGCAAGATTTTGCAAATTGGGTCACCGAACAAGAAAAACCGATACTCATCCCACGCGATGAACTGACACAACAAAGCACGCGGAGTTGGTTGATGAATGCTTACCCTACTGTGCGAGTCGCTGATCGTGAATTTATTCTCCCTGATAGCACGCAACTGGTGATGCCCTGGTCATTAGAGCAGGGTGATCTCTATCGCGATACACGCCACTTTGCGTTACTCGATGAGGGCATCATCACGCTCTTGCCACCAATAACGGCTGATAGCCACCAGCAATTACTCGCTGATGTTGACGCTGGCACTGCAATCACACGGATTGGTCAGATTGATTTTCTTGGTTCTACACAATCAGTAGCTGACATCACGCTCAATTTTGAGCCTGTAAGAGTGGTTGATGCGGTCTTCGGCGAAGGAGACATGCGTTTAGTCGGTTGGGGAGGATCTGATACGCTGGATAGTAACACTTTATCCGTGACGCTGGCATGGCAAGCCGAACAGCGTATCGGGCATGAGTACCTATCCAGCCTACAAGTTCAAACACAGGATTATGAGCGCGTGGGAAGTATAGATGCCTATATCTTGCGCTGGTTGTATCCGACAACAATCTGGTCACAGGGCGCAACAGTCTATAACACACAGACAATCATGCTACCGGACGATTTATCAGCAGGCGCATATCGATTGACAACAGGGTTATTTTACGCCAGTTATCCTTTGATTGACGCACGAAGTGAAACCTTATCTGTGCTGAACAATCGTGTCACGGTGGGTTGGTTAAAAGTCCCCCAAAGCGAACCAACTATACCAGAGTCTACAGAACCTGTCGGTGCAACTATTGGGGATTTGTTCACAATGACGCACATCGAATTTACAAATATGGATGGGCAATTATTGGGACAAATTTACTGGCGTGGACTCGTGCAACGTCCGGATGTAGACGCGACAATTTTCGTACATATTGTCGATGAAAGCGGGCAAATTGTGGCACAGAGTGATAACCGCCCACACAATGGACAATACCCCACGTTTATCTGGGATGAAGGCGAGATCGTCAGGACAGATCACCGCTTTAATTTCAGTGATCTTGATAACTTAGATGCTTACAGGGTGCGGGTTGGTATGTACGTATTTCCGGGACCTGAAAACCTGTCTGTACGTTATCAGGAAGAAAGCCTGCCCGATGGATTAATTGAACTCGGTAGGCTAGATGCGTTATTCAGTCCGTAACAGGGCTGGTGTACGTTCAGCAAATTTTTCGATTTGCCCGCCACCAAGACAACGATCTCCATCATAGACGACTGCTCCCTGCCCGGGTGTGATATCGCGCAGGGGCTGATCGAACTTGACTGCAAAACGATCCTCAGCAAGCGGTGTGATCAGGGCATCTTCGGCACGCGATTTGTAGCGAATTTTGACCTGTGCGCGGAAAGGGACAGCGGGTGCTTGACCACTCACCCAATTGACACGATTTGCGGTGAGTTCATCGCGTCCAAGCAGTTCGCGTTTACCTACGATGAGTGCATTACGGTAAGGATTTTTAGCAATCACATACAAGGGTTCATTGTAACTGACACCAAGCCCTTTACGCTGACCGATGGTGTAGTTGACCAACCCATTATGTGTGCCAATCTGTTCGCCATTGACCAGCACGATAGGCCCTTCAACCATCATCTCTGGTGCGTGAACTTGCAAGAACTCACGGTAATCGTTGTCACCGAGAAAACATAAATCTTGACTATCTTTTTTACTTTCGACTTGCAAGCCGAATTTCTCAGCAAGTTGGCGCACTTCTAGCTTGGGATATTCTCCCACAGGGAACATCGCATGACCGAGTTCATATTGCCCCATCACGCTGAGCACGTAACTTTGATCTTTGTTGGCATCAACTCCTGTACGCAAGATAAACTGTCCATCTTGTTGATGGATACGCGCATAATGTCCTGTCGCGAGATAATCGGCACCGAGTGCCAGCGCGTTTTGCTGAAGGAACTCAAAACGGATATGACGGTTACACTCCATACAGGGGTTTGGTGTGAAGCCATCACGGTGGGCATCGATGAAAAACTGCACAACAGTTGAACGGAACACATCTTTGGTATCGAGTACATAAAACGGTATACCAAGATGATCGGCAATACGACGGGCATCTGCCATCTGTTCGGGCGTACAACAGCGATTATGTTCAGCTCCACCCATCGCTTCATCAGACCACAAACGCATCATCATACCGATGACTTCATATCCCTGCTCAACTAGCAATGCCGCGGCAACGGAGCTATCTACTCCGCCGGACATGGCTACTACAACCCGCTTATCTGCATTACTCACAGCATAATCCTCATTCATAACTTACCAATTTACTATAGCGGAAACAAAAAGGCATACAGCATCGTGTATGCCTTCAATATAGTACATCCACGTTAACGATCTATTATTTTGCCAGCGTTTTCTGCAATTTGTATAAAGTCTCACACGATTCTACGATCATATCGAGAGCGTAGGCGATGTCTTGTTCTGTCGTGAGATGACTGACTGTACAGCGCAAGCTACCCGATGCTTGACTTTCAGAATAGCCTAAGGCTAGCAGAACGTTAGATGGTTCTGGATTGCCAGTCTTACAAGCGGAGGCACTGCTAGCGGCAACACCGCGCATATCCATATGCATCAAAAGGCGGTTAGCATCTAGTCCATCCAAGACAAAACTAGCGTGAGAAGGCAGGCGGAATTCAGGGTGTCCTGTCAACTCAGCTTGTGACAAACGCGACAATACCCCGTCAATCAACTGATCGCGACGGGCACGCAACTGTTCAAGGCGGGTTTTGCGCTCAGCATAGGCTAAATCGAGCGCCTCTGCCATGCCCACAATGAAGGGAGTATTATGTGTTCCAGCACGTCGTCCGCGTTCATGGCTACCGCCGGATTGACTGGGCAACAGATCAACGCCTTCGCGCACATAAAGCGCCCCTACACCTTTAGGACCATAGAATTTGTGGGCGGAGACGCTCATCATATCTAAATTTAGCGCCTGCACATCTAATGACAATTGTCCTGCGGCTTGTACAGCATCACTGTGAAAGAGAACGCCGTGTTCACGGGCAATTGCACCTAATTCAGCGAGCGGTTGCACGGTTCCGACCTCATTATTGACATAGATCACACTGGCAATTGCGGTCTGATCTGTGATGATTGTATGGAATACATCAGCATTGACTCTACCCTGATGATCAACAGGAATGTAGTCCATTGTAAAACCCATATAATCAGCAAGTTGTGTGATGGTGTTCTCTACTGCACTATGTTCAATTGGCGTGGTAATGAGATGCATTTTATGTGGATATTGAGACCACGCGCCACCCCGTAAAGCGAGGTTATCACTCTCCGACCCCCCACTAGTAAAGACAATTTCTGTCGGTTTACAGTTAAAATGACATGCGATACGCTCACGGGCACGTTCGATTGCATCTTCTGCCTTACGTCCGAAAGCGTGCGCTGATGATGCATTGCCGAAGGTATCGGTAAAGTATGGCAACATCGCCTCAACCACGCGAGGGTCAGTTGGGGTAGATGCCGAGTAATCGAGGTATACTGTGCGCTTGTGACTCATGCAAAAGCTCCAAAACAAAATATTCGGAATTATGATTTTAACGAAAGTTGAGCAGTATGTCATGATTTAACTTGTTTTAGTGGTAGATTTCGTACGAATTTTGTAGACTATAGTGGCTTGAAATGATATTGACCTGCAATGACAATACACATTGCTGTTGAACACACTATGGAGGAATGACCTGATGTCAATAATCGATAATATTTATGCACGTGAGGTATTAGATTCTCGTGGGAACCCGACAATTGAAGTCGATGTGATGCTCACCGACGGAGCATTCGGGCGGGCAATTGTACCGAGTGGCGCATCAACAGGTGAACACGAAGCGGTTGAACTGCGCGATGGGGATAAGGCGCGTTATGGTGGTAAGGGTGTGTTACAAGCGGTTGAATCCGTAAATGAGGTACTAGCCGATGAACTGATTGGCATGTCAGCCCTCGATCAAAAATTGATTGACGACTACATGCTTGAACTTGATGGTACGCCAAATAAAGGTAAATTAGGTGCAAATGCCCTGCTGGGGATTTCAATGGCGGTGGCAAAAGCCGCAGCAGAGAGCAGTGGTTTGCCGCTTTATGCTTACATGGGTGGCGCGCACGCACACGTTTTACCTGTGCCTATGATGAACATCATGAATGGTGGCAAACATGCCGTAGGCAGTACTGATTTTCAAGAATTCATGGTGATGCCAGTGGGCGCACCTACTTTCCGCGAGGCAGTACGCTGGGGGGCTGAGATTTATCAGGCTTTGAAGAAGGTCATTCATGATCGCGGGCACTCGACTTCAGTAGGAGATGAAGGTGGGTTCGCGCCGAGCCTTGGCAGTAATCAAGCCGCGTTGGATGTCATCATGGAAGCGATAGAAAAAGCGGGTTATACTCCTGGCGAGCAAATTATGATTGCGCTAGATCCGGCAACCTCAGAAATTTATGAAGATGGCAAATACATGCTAGAAATTGAAGGTACGGAATTGACCGGCGCGGAGATGGTTGATTTTTGGGCAGATTGGTGTTCGCGCTATCCTATCATTAGCCTTGAAGATGGTTTGGATGAAAATGACTGGGAAAACTGGTCAAAACTCGTGGCGACAGTCGGCGACACAGTGCAGATTGTTGGTGATGATTTGCTGGTAACTAATACAGAGAAGGTCAAGCGTGCTATCAAAGAGAAGGCGGCGAATTCGCTATTATTCAAGGTCAATCAGATCGGCACACTGACGGAAGCCTTTGCGGCAGCACAACTTGCACAGCGCCATAATATGACTGTTGTCACCAGTCATCGCAGTGGTGAGACTGAAGATACGACCATCAGTGATCTAGCTGTGGCACTCAATGCTGGACAGATTAAAACTGGCGCACCAGCGCGCACAGATCGTGTGGCGAAATACAATCAATTGATCCGTATCGAAGAACAACTCGGCGATGCCGCGGTCTATGCTGGACGTGCCGCATTCACCAACTTGAAGATGGACGTTTAGGATAGTAAGAGACTGCCTATGGCAAAACAACCGACATTACGGAATTTACACAGCAAGCACACAAAGATTGTGGCAACAATCGGGCCATCATCCGCCAATGAAGAAACGATCCGACAGATGATCCACGCTGGCATGGATGTAGCGCGCATTAATTTCTCTCATGGTGACCATACCACCCATGGTGAGGCAATTGAGATGGTGCGGCGTATCGCCAACGAGGAAAATGCGACAGTCGCAATTTTGTGTGATATTCAAGGCCCTAAAATCCGACTCGGCACAGTGGCTGATGAGCCACTAATGCTCGAAGAAGGAGATATCGTCACCTTAACATTAGATGATGTGCAGGGCGAAAACAACCTGATCTCTTTGCCCCATCCAGAATTCGTGCAAGATATCGCACCTAACACCGACCTTTTGCTAGATGATGGCAACTTACAATTCCATGTGAAGGAGACCACTGCTCGCAATCTAGTTTGCGAAGTAGTGATCGGTGGCCCACTCAAATCCCGCAAAGGGGTGAGTGCACCCAACACAAAGCTCACGCTTTCAGCAATCACGGATAAAGACAAACCCGATATTGAGTTTGCGCTGAAGATGAAAACGGATTACATCGCCATGTCTTTTGTACGGACTGCTGATGATATACGTCAATTGCGTTGGATGATCAATTTCTTCGGCGGAGACGCAGCTATCATCGCTAAAATTGAGATGAAAGAAGCGCTGGACAACATCGAGGAAATTATCGAGGTTGTTGAAGGCGTGATGGTAGCCCGTGGGGATCTTGGTGTGGAAACGCCTGCTGAAAAAGTGCCTTTCGAGCAGAAGAAGATCATCAAGCTCTGTAACAAAGCCGGTAAACCGGTGATCACAGCAACGCAAATGCTGGAATCGATGACGAAGAACCCGCGCCCCACCCGCGCTGAAGCGAGCGATGTATACAATGCGATCATCGATGGGACGGATGCGGTCATGCTCAGTGCGGAAAGTGCAAGCGGGGATTATCCAGTAAGGGCGGTTGAAGTCATGACAAATATCGCCCGCACCGCCGAACAACACATCTGGGATAACCGTATTTCTGGGCGGGGTTTCGACGCACAATCGAACAGTACAGATGGCATCTCAAACGTGATCGGCGAGGCGACATTCCACGTTTCAGAAGCGTTGAAACCAGCGGCAATTATCACAACAACAATCTCAGGTTATACGACACGGCGTGTTGCTAAAGAACGCCCACAGACACCGATCTTGTGTATGACACCCAATGAAGTCACACTACGCCGAATGGCATTGGTATGGGGTGTACTCCCCTTGCATGTCAGCGAGTTTGATAGTATCGATGATATGATTACGGTGACGATTCGGGCGGCACATGATGCGAATCTGTTGCATCGTGGGGATGTAGTGGTGATGATTGCAGGTGTACCTTTCGGGATTCAGGGACAAACTAACCTGATGAAAGTACACCGTGTTGGGGAAGCTGGTGAAATTTAATTGCACTAATTGACAAAAGACGAGGGTATAATTGATATCCTCGTTGACTGTCATCATTATCATCATCCATCTGTCAATAAATTTATTTATCAATCATCGACATACTGCGGATAGTCTGATGCGGGTGGATTATTATTGGATGCGAGCCACTTATCATCGAAGCTAGGTGGTGGTTCTGGTTTATATTGGTAAGATGCCGGTTCGACGTGACCTGCTCGGCGCGAGGCTTTCTCTGAGGGTTCATAGAGTGATTGATCAACCGCACAGTATGGGCATAAATTCCAGGAGAGTTCGAGCAATTCGTGGCAGTTGCGGCAGGGTTTCTTGAGGCGTGTCTGGCAATATGGGCAGGCTTGCCAATCTTCTTTGACACGATTACCGCAACCGGGGCAAGTTGGTTTTTCTTCGATTTCTTGTAATAACGCTTCTTCTTCGAGCGAGCGTTCATAAGCTTCTGATAAGGTTTCACGCGGGCGCATGAGAATATAAATGAATAGCCCAGGAATATTGAGGATTGCCACCACCGCTGCTGCAAAAATTTGTGCGAGTCCATCTCGCGAGCGTGAGCGCATGTCACGGTAAGCCCAGATGACCATCGCCACCCAGAACACCGCCACAATCACGCCACTATATACCACAACAGTTAACAGCAGGTTATTATCAAACGCCATCACAAAGTTCTCCATTACATAACAGGCGAGCAACACACAAAGGGCTTATCTGCTTTGAAGTATAGCAGAGCTTGCTAGTTGTACAAAACAGCGAGCATTTAATCCTGTGGCACATTATCGGTTGGCACAATGGCACGCTGTGTGCCAGCAAAGAGCGACATCTCACTGACAAACACATCGTAACGGTGACCGGATGCGTAGAAGCGCAATTCTAGAATACGTGCAGGACGTTCTTCATCAGGTAGACGCGAGAACAAATTACCTGATTCATAAGTATACCAAACTTGTTCAGCAATCGGACGATGCTCATAGGGACGCGCACATTCCTGACAAACCAGTGGCGCAGGGTTTTGAGGATCATAATTGTAAAAGAAGCTCTGATACCACGAATGCCGATTGCCGTTCGTATCTAAATAATCGATAAAAATCATTAGCGGGCATTCAGAACCGGTAAAACCACAGTTGATCAAGGATTGGTAGTTGAGGGTAAACGTCGCCTGTAATTCGAGGAAAGAATAGTTATCAACAGGCACATCCAACCAGCGACTGCATCCCGTTCGGCTGGTGGCATCGCCCACTTCTCGCAATAGGCGGATGGATGAACGCCCTTGCCAATGATCAGAAAACCATGATCCGCTTGGTGGTTGTTCAAAAGCGTTAAAGCATCCCCACTGAGGTGGAATCTGTAGTTGTCCTTCAGCATTGGGGATGATGTCAAAAGCGAATAAGCCATTATTCACTAGATCGACCGGTGCGGATGTGACAACCGGCAAATTTGAACCGGTCAACAATGTCGCTTGTTCGCCCGCAATGGCAAAGCGGTTATTACGTCCATCGGGAGATACTAAGAGCGCACGTCCTGCATAAGTAATCACACGGATGGTGTTATCGTTGGCGCTAATTTCATAGCGTCCTTCAGTATCAAAAACAAAGACTGCCCCGCCCTGACGAGTACTCACACGGAGTTGCAAAGGACGTTCACCGATTTCAGTGATGAAGATTTCGGCTTCACCGACGAAGTTATTGAAATCAATTGTATAGGCACCCTGGCTCCATGAAAAACGGGGATGACGGGCTGTTTGTAGGGTAACTGATGAGCTATTCTTGAGTGTGAGTGTCCCTAAAACAGCGTCCGAAGCCGTGATGGAATCCGGTAAATCAAAGGTAATCGTGGCTTGATCGAGTGTGCCGGTACTAATAACCGCAGGGCGATCAGATAAGCGAGTTAGAATAGGGCCACTGCGGATTAAACCTTGGTCGTCTACCGTTGCAATACCTACTGAACCGCGTCCGACCTGCATATTGACTTCCATTGATACGGTTGAACGAAAGAGAAAGAAATAGACGCTACCGGTCAACGCAATTGACAGAGAGCAGAACATGCTGAATGAGACCAGCATAATAATCCATGCGAGCCGTTGAATCTGAGTGGTTGATTTATTCGATGTTATGTTTTCGGATGAAGACAAAAGCTTAATATCCTAGCACAGTCTAACAATTTCACGATGATGCCACGCGATTATAGCACACACCACAGGGGATATTTCAATACATGAGAGGTGTAGTCAGGTTGTTGGTTGGGTTGATATACCGATGTGCAGGATTTTCTCGCATCCCGTGATGCGCTATAATAGCAGGCGATATGTGATAATTTAGAGCAGAATGGAGTAGTTTTCCTATGGCAGGTCATAGTAAATGGGCGAATATTAAGCGCAAAAAAGGCGCAGAAGATGCCAAGCGTGCCAAGATTTTCACACGGTTAGCACGCGATATTATGGTAGCAGCACGTGAAGGTGGCGGCGATGAGGGCATGAACCCTGCTCTCAAATTGGCAGTCTCTAAGGCTAAAGATGCCAACATGCCCAATGACAATATCGAGCGAGCGATCAAACGCGGCACCGGTGAACTCGATGGTGGCGAGGTTGAAGAATACACCTATGAAGGCTATGGTATTGATGGTATCGCTTTTATGATCGAAGTTTTGACTGATAACAAAAATCGTGCGTTAGCAGGTGTTAAAGCGATCTTCAACAAGAATAGTGGTAAGTTTGCTAACAGTGGTGCAGTGGCTTATCAGTTCGACCAGAAAGGTTATATCACGTTGCAACGCAATGAGAATCAGAGCATCGACTTCGAGGATGTGTTCATGGTAGCGGCGGAAGCCGGCGCTGATGATGTTGTCGATGAAGGTGAACAGGTGGTGGTGTATACGCCACGTGATGCATTCGGCGCAGTGGAGCAAGCCTTAGCAGACAACGGCTATAAAAGCACTGATGCTGAGTTGCGCTGGTTCCCGCAACAGGAAATGGAAGTCGCATTGAAAGCGGCGGTACAGAATATGCGCATCATGGAGAAGTTGGAAGAATTAGACGATGTTCAAAGTGTATCATCTAACTTGACCATCACCGATGACATCATTGCTGCATACGAGTCCGAATGATGCTGGTGCTGGGAATTGACCCGGGCACCGCAACGGTTGGTTATGGCTTGGTCAAAGAACATCAGGATGGTGCGCTCCAAGCCATTGAGTACGGTGTGATTCGCACTTCTGCGAAAACTCCAATGCCGGAACGCCTCAATATCATTTATGACACGTTGACAGATATTGTCGCTGAATTTAAACCAGATCGCGCGGCAGTAGAGGAGTTATTCTTCGCCAAGAATGTAACGACGGCAATCACTGTTTCACAGGCGCGAGGGGTGATCTTGCTGGCATTACAACGGGCACATTTACCAATCAATGAGTATAAACCCAATATGATCAAGCAGTCTGTATCGGGATATGGGGGTGCCGATAAACCACAGGTACAAGAGATGGTGCGGATGTTACTCAATCTTGATACAATCCCACGTCCGGATGATGCAGCAGATGCACTAGCCGTGTGCATCACTGATATCAATATCGGGCTTTTTAATGACTTATGACACAGGATGATAAACAGCGATGATTGCCAGTATCAGCGGTAAAGTACTCGACAAAAGCCAAGAAGCAGTGGTGGTAGTCGTCGGGGGTGTTGGCTTGGATGTACAAGCATCACGCACCGCACTGGATGAATGCACCATAGGGCAAGAGGTCTCGTTAGTGACGCGCCTCATCGTGCGTGAGGATTCTTTGACCTTGTATGGATTTAGCGCTCATTCCGAGCGTGATCTGTTCGATGTACTGATTAAAATCAGTGGTGTAGGGCCCAAACTCGGCATGACGATTGTTAGCACGTTGAGCATCGATAACCTACGCAATGCGATCATGAGCGAGCGTGTCGAAATCCTAACCCGTGTGCCGGGCATCGGCAAAAAAACAGCACAGAAGATCATGCTGGAACTCAAAGACAAGTTACCGATGGGCTTAGATGCGGTGCCGGGATCAGTGTTTGATGATGTTAACGCTGATGTGATGGATGCGCTGGTGGCACTGGGTTACAGCGTGGTGGAGGCACAGAGCGCAGTGCAATCTTTGCCCCCTGATGCACCCGACAATGTAGAAGCTCGCACCGTGCTGGCACTCGGTTACCTGAATAACTGAAAGAGATGATATGACAGTTTCAATGAAAGAATTGATCGGCAAGCGGGTTGATGTGTTAGACAAAGGTTGGATTGAACTCGTTGACCTGATGCCTCATCCTGATGCTGAGGTAACCGGGGATCTGGCGATTGTCAATGCGGCGCGTGTGAGCTTTCTGGGAGAGAGCAAAGGTGAAGAACGGGATAAAAAGTTATTGTTTTATCTTATGCGCCATTACCACACCAGCCCGTTTGAGATGGTTGAATTCAAGTTCAGAGTCCGTGCGCCACTGGTCACATGGTGGCAATGGGTAAGACATCGCACATGGAATTTCAACGCACAGAGTGGTCGCTATACGCCCTTTGAGGAGAACGATTTTTATGTACCGGATGTGTGGCGACGTCAAGCCCGTGATAACAAACAGGCGAGTGACGGCTTGGTTACCGATGCCGACAATAACGCGCTGACGGAATCCTTACTTGCTCACTATGAGACGAGCTTTCAACTTTATGAAGAAGCATTACAAGCGGGTGTATCGCGTGAGATGGCTCGCTTGTTCTTGCCGGGGTTCAGCGTGTATTACACATGGGTGACCAAAGTCGATGCACATAACTTGATGAATTTCTTGCGCTTACGAATGGCAAGTGATGCACAGTATGAAATTCGTATTTTTGCCGACGTGATCTATGAACAGTTTTTCAAACCTGCCCTACCGTGGACAGCGGAAGCCTTCGAGCAATACAGGTTGAGCATCACTCAGCCTGATAACGGTTAATCATCACTGAGCCAGCACGTTCGAAGTATTCGCGCATGATTGTTCGCATGGGGTCTTCGATGCCAACTTCGTCGATAGCTTCGTGCATGTACTGCACCCAACGATCTCTTAAGTCTGTGGTGATGGGGTATGGTGAATGGCGCATCCGCAAGCGTGGATGTCCACGTTCGGCAGCATAGGTTTGTGGCCCGCCCCAATACTGAACGAGAAAGAGGTATTGCCAGCGTTTACCGGGCTCAAGGTCTTCGGGGAAAATAGTGCGTAGGGTTGCATCAGCTTCTACTTTGGCGTAGAAAATATCAACGAGTTGGCGAATTGTTTGATCACCGCCGATGCGTTCATAAACGGAGATTTGATTTTCGCTCATAATTCGGGCTTCTCCAAAATTTGGCTTTACAATTAAGCACACATCGTTACAATCCTAAACCGTGCCATGTGCCGTCAAGCGCATCGCCGGATATATGATCGCATTGTACCAGAGAATATTGGCCGTGTGGCAGAGTCATTGACGCACACCTTAGCCTGAACGCTACAATCATATCAGGTGTTATAGTTTAGATAATCAATCTTATACGACCTTGCTTAGGAGTTAATCCAATGACATTTTTACAGCGTAACATTGGAGTCATCACTCTGATGACGCTTTTAATATTGATGAGTTCAACGACGTTTGCACAAGAAGAAAATGACACTGAAGGTGTGCAAGTGGTCGGCTCTGGTGTGGTGAACCCACTGCTGGAGACGCTTATCAGCACCAGTGAAACTGATGTTACTTTCGATGTGCAAACAACTGGTTCAGCAACTGGTTTTGAAGAATTTTGTGCGGGAAATGCCGACATTACAACAGCCATTCGTCCGATCACGGTTGAAGAAGATACGCTCTGCCGAGATAACATGGTGGACTATTTTGAACTATTGATTGCCTATGATGTGATGGTGGTTGTCTCTAATCTTGAAGACGATTTTCTCGCCTGTTTAAGCAATGAGGCGCTGAATACAATCTTCGCGCCAAGCGCGACAAGCATCAATTGGGCGGATGTTAATCTGGATGATGAGGCACAACCAGCAGAGGGGGCGCCAGAAGCTACACCTGAAGCAGATACAGAATCCGATTTACCGGATATGACCGTTTTATTACCAGAAGATAACACCTTGAGCTATACCTTGCTCGATGAAGTCGTGAGTGGTTTTGGATTCCGTGCAGATGCACAATCGCTGGATGAGCAGAGCATTCTTGATACAGTTGCCAGCACATCTGGCGCACTTGGTGCTGTCTCATTAGAATCTGCGTTAACAGCCGATGTTTATACAGTCAGCCTTAATGTGAACAATAGCGGTTGTGAACAACCGTCTATATCCAGCGTTGAGAGTGGTTTATATCCTGCTGCACAGCCGTTTTATGTCTATGTGGCAAGTAGTGCACAAGAGACACTGAGTGATTTTCTGAGTTATATCACCCGTAGCGCACAAGCTATTATTGATACAGGCTATACACCTGTTTCAGTTGAAGCATCTGAACTGAATTTAGCCATCATAAGTGGTGAAGTAGACGGACGTACGAACACAGCCGAAGAGATCACTTACGAGATTCAACCCAACCTCACCGGAACGGTGACTGTGGTCGGGGCATCCTCCGGATTTGCAATCGCACGAGATAGCGCCAGTATCCTAACGAGCACACAAGAAGCTCTCACAATCAACAATGATTTTAGAGGACAATCGGCGGGGATCAGCGATTTTTGTGAAGGCGACGCCGATCTATTGTTTGTCAATAACTACGATGATCCTCTGTGCGAGACGGATGTATCAGTCTTGAGCTATGATCTCGGTCAGCAAGCGGCGGTATTGGTGCGTAATGCCGGCGATAGTTACGCTACCTGCTTAACGCTTGATCAACTGGGGACAATCTGGAGTGCGCTTTCAGCGAACACGATCACACAATGGTCACAAGTATCAGATGCTGCGCCAGAAGACACCTTGACCTTAGTTGGCTTACCAGCTGGTAACGTATTGACCGAAATTCTGATGGGTACGGTGAGTGATGGTGTGCCTTTGCCGGTGCGTGATGATGTTGCTGAACGCAACCGCAACGCGGCATATCGTGCAGCAGCTGTTGCCAATGTATCCGGTGCGCTGACTTACATGAGCTGGGCTGATTATCTGGATGTTGATGCTAGTGATCAAGAAAATGTTCAGTTAGTAGCAATTGACACGGGCAATGGTTGTATCGAGCCAAGCGATAGCACCATCAGCGATGGCACTTACCCGCTCACGCGCTCAGCACAACTTTTGGTGAAACAATCGTCACTGGCTACACCAGAAGCACAGGCATTAGTGTGGACAATCTTCTCGGAAAATGCCTCAGGTATCTTCAGCACATTTGAGTTTGTTGGTGGGTTCCAGTCAGGGGATTTGGCGGAATTCCGCACAAACTTACTTGCACAGTTTGAAGAGGCAGAACGGATTGCGCTGGCGGCGCCTGAAGTCACACCTGAAGCTGAAGCAACCGAAACAACCGAAGCAACCGAAGAAGCAAGCACGGACGAGTAGCAACTGCGCTTGATGACTATCAGACCCTCACTAATCAGTGGGGGTCTTTTTTAATCGCTGTGCTATACTGTGTGATGGACTGATTCGCTCGTCTGTTTGCTGCTCACAACAGAGCAAAGAACAAGCTCAGCAGATGTAGTCAGGCACACTTTGCCCCTGCATAGATTCCGTCTTTATAGGTACTTGAACGAACTCGTTTTAGATTGGAGAACTTTATGCGCGGAGAACTGATCGCGCTCGATTTGGAAACAACCGGTCTTGATATAGAGAATGACGCGATTATTGAAATTGGTGCTGTACGGATGCGTGAGGGGCAAGTAATCGAAGAATATTCGACCTTAGTTAATCCCGGATTTGTGATTCCTGCAGAGACCACACACATCACTGGCATTCACCAAGATGATCTGCGCAACGCTCCCTTATTGACAGCCGTTTTATCGGATGTGAGTGCTTTCGTGGGCAATGCACCAGTTATCGCACACAACGTTTCATTCGATATTGGTTTTATGCGGCGCTTTGGTGTGCTCAAGAGTAACTTGTCGATTGATACCTTTGATCTGGCTTCAATTTTATTACCACGTGTGCCCCGTTATAGCTTATCGAGCCTATCAAAATTGTTCGCGATTGACTTAGAGAACGCACATCGTGCCCTTGACGATGCACGCGCCACAGCGATCTTATATTGGCATCTATGGGAAAAACTAATCGCCCTCCCGACCCCGATCTTATTTGAGATCACACGAGGGATACAAAACTTACATTGGGAAACAGGTGAAGTTTTCAAAGCTGCATATGACGAGATCAAACGTGCCGATGATATCGAGGGCATTCAAAGTGTTAATGCAGTATTTACAGCACTCGATGCTAATGTAAAGCCCTTAAAAGTTAACCCGGCATTGGATCTTATGGCAATGCAAGAAGTAGATGAGATCCTCAATAATGGTGGCGCACTTGAGAAGCAGTTGATGCACTATGAGCATCGGCAAGAACAGTTGATGATGGCGCAATCTATAGCTGAGACGTTCAACCAGGGCAGTAACTTAATGGTAGAAGCCGGCACAGGAACCGGTAAATCGCTGGCATATTTAGTTCCAGCGGCGCTTTGGGCGCTCAAGAATAATCAGCGCATCGTGATCTCGACGAACACTATCAACTTGCAACAACAACTCATCAACCATGATGTGCCGCTGTTACAAGAATTAGTTGAGGGGGATCTGCGCGTAGCCGTGATGAAAGGGCGCGGAAATTATCTTTGCCCACGCAGACTGGCAGCAATGCGCCGACGTTTACCCACCAATCTCGATGAACTCAAAACTCTGGCGAAGATACTGGTCTGGTTACAGGAGAGTCCAACGGGTGATAAGGGCGAGATTTCTCTGCGTAGTGGCGAATATTTTGTCTGGAGCCGCCTGAGTGCTGAAGATGAAGACTGTGGTTTGCAACGTTGCCAGGCACAAATGGCCGGCACATGTCCTTATTATAAAGCGCGTAAAGAAGCTGAAGCTGCACATGTTGTAATCTCTAATCATGCCTTATTAGTGAGTGATGCTGTCTCGGAAAATTCGGTGTTGCCGGAGTATAAGTATCTAATTGTGGATGAGGCGCATCAGTTAGAGGATGCTGTCACTAATGGTTTGAGTGTGCGTATTGATCAGCGCGGCTTAGTACGTCGTTTGAGTGATCTAGGTGATGTGACGAGCGGATTATTAGGTGACTTGTTGAACAATGTTAAAACGACTGCACCGGATAAATACGCGCTACGTTTAGAAGCATTCGTGCAGGATATTGGGCAAGCATCAAAAGCGATGCAAGTTGTGGTCAAAAAATTCTTTGAGACAATCTATCAATTCATCAAGGATACTCGTGCGGAGAATATCTACCGAATTCGCATGGAGGGTAAACGCCGCGATCATAGTGCATTTCAGATGATTGGGCATGACTGGGAAACCTTATCAGAGTATTTTGATGTGGTGATCGATGCGATGGGGCAATTAGCAGGAGCGATGCAAAAACTAGAAAAGTACAATATTCCTAGTTTTGAGGATCATCTCAACGCGACGATGGCATCAGCGCGTAATTTGAATGATATCCATAATGAACTGCAAGCTTTTGTGCATTCACCGGATGCAAACCGCGTTTATTGGATCAACAATGCGAGTGCGCCAGAGTGGTTATCGTTGCAATCTGCCCCATTGCACGTTGGGCCACTCGTTGAAGAATATATTTGGAACGCCAAAAACTCGGTGGTCTTGACCAGCGCGACACTTCAGACAGCCGGCAGTTTCCAATATATCCGTGAACGCCTGTATGCTGAAAGCGCACATGAACTTGCACTAGGATCACCATTTGACTATAAGAAATCCACACTGGTCTATGTGCCTGATGACATTCCACAACCCAATGATCGCGGGTATCAGAGTATGGTTGAGCGTGGTATTGTGGAACTCGCTGCTGAACTCAACGGTCGGGTGCTGGCGCTATTCACCAGTTATTCGCAATTGCGCGAGACAGCCTCACGTATCTCACCGCGCCTGGCGCTAGGTAACATTGCGGTTTACGATCAAGCAACGGGTGGCAGCCGTGAAGCACTACTCGATAGCTTTCGTTCGACGGAAAAAGCCGTTTTACTGGGCACAAGGAGTTTCTGGGAGGGTGTTGATATTCCCGGTGATGATTTGGTAGCATTAGTGATCGTGCGTTTGCCGTTTGCTGTGCCTAATGATCCGATCTTTGCCTCGCGCTCGAACACCTACGCGAACGCATTCAATGATTATGCTGTTCCGGATGCGATTCTACGTTTTCGGCAGGGTTTCGGGCGTTTGATCCGCACGAAAACAGACCGTGGGATTGTGGCAATTTTCGACAGTCGCGTGATTCATAAATCCTATGGTATGAAATTTCTTGAATCGTTACCGGATGTGACACTAGAATATGGCAAAATGAGTGATATAGGATCAACAGCAACCAAGTGGTTGAAGCAGGAGTAAATCAACAATGAAAACACCAGCGGGGCAGGAATGTAAACATTACTATCAAGACTTTCACCGTGGACGCAACATTCAAGAGTGCCGTCTGGTTAAGCAAAATCCGGATTCTGAGCGGTGGCATCCCAAGGACTGTAGCAAGTGTCCTGTACCGGATATTTTGCGTGCTAATGCTGACCCCGACATGGAACTTACACTGACTATCAGCAAAGGCTTTATGGGATTTGGGCGCAAGTTAGAAGTTACTGCGAAGAGCTTATCAGACGGGACGGCGATCGAAGATCCTTATGTCGGTAACCTCAATAAGCCAAACCCCGGGCTGGATATTTTCCGGCAAGCACTAGAAGAAGACAAAGACGATGATTAAAGCGATTCTGCTCGATTTAGATAATACTTTGCTGGTCAACCCTGATCGGCGTTTTGCACAGGCTTTTCTGACGTTATTTGAGGCCTATTGGGCTGAGGCTGGTATGGCTAATGCTGGGCATAAGTTGCGGCAAGCTCTCAAACAACTCAGCAGTAATCAGGCAGGGAATCGTACTAACCAACAAATCATCATTGAGGCGTTAGGTGATGATACTGAACAGGTCAACAACACATTAGCGCAGTTTTACAGGGATGTGTACCCGGCGTTAAAGGGGTGTATTTCAGCGATGGCAGGTGCCGTTGACCTCATCGAGCAGATACAGACTGCAACCGATTGGGCACTCGTGATTGCCACTAATCCTATCTATCCTGATGATGCTATTCGTCAACGGATGGCATGGGCGGGTTTGCCGTCGGATGATGAACGGTATGCGCTGATCACGTCAGCAGAGAATATGCACTTCGCCAAACCTGATCCTGCTTACTATGCGGAGATACTCGGGCGTGTAGGGGTTGAACCCGATGAAGCCCTGATGATTGGTGATGGTCTACAAAACGATATTAACCCAGCACAGGCTATCGGTATTCATACATTCCAGATTGGCGAAGCGGGGTTGAAACCTTTCGTCAAGCAGTTCAATCCTGAAAAGCTGTCAACAATCCCTGCGATTCGCTTACGTCCACACATGATTGAACCTCAATTACGGGGAAATATTGGGGCAGTGTATGGTTTCATAGAAACAGTACAGCCTAACTTCTGGCAACAACGCCCTGATCCAGAGGAGTGGTCGATCTTACAAATTCTATCGCATTTAATCGAATCAGAAGAACAGCATGAGCGTCAGCGATTACTGACCATCTTACAAGAAGACAATCCTTTTCTCACGCAATCCGAACAACCAGGCCCAGATTTGAAGGTGTATAACGAAGATGGTTATGCACTTGCAGAAGCTTTTATGCGTGCCCGGCAAGAGACTATCTCGTTGATTGAAACCTTCAATGATACGGATTGGCGACGACCAGCCCGCCATAGTATATTCGGTTTGACAACGATGTTAGAAATGTCCTATTTCACAGCACAACATGATCGATTACATCTCAACCAATTGTGCCATACCATTGGGCGATGTGAATGAGAGCTTACAAAAGCCTTTCATTAGTTCGATTTTTAAAACACGGGTGCATGTTGCTTTCATAGCCCTTTATGCCTGTGTTATGATGGAATTATATAGACAAACTTGAGGTGGCAAAGATAGTGTCGGTACGAGACAACTCCGCTGGAGAGCGCATCACTATCGCAGTTGAGCAAGCATTGCATTCTGAAGAATTCATTGCCAGTTTGATGCCTTACAATTTTCATGTGATAGCATTCGATCATGTCGAAGCGCTCATACAACATATTGAAACTCAACAGCCTATTGATGCACTAGTGATCACAGCGGAATTTCCGATACGCTCGTTGGTAGAGTTAGTCAGTGGTACACAGCACCAGCAGATATTGATGCTAATGGTACAAACTAATCATGATGCGCTAGAAAACGATATGGTCACTCACATCAGTGCAATTTTGTCCCCTCAGCTCCCCCACCTAACACGTCAAATCGCGCATCTGGTACAGCAACATCATCAGAACCAGCAATTACAAGCGAAGATTATACTGCTCGAAAAAGAGATTTCGTCGCAACGGCGAAAAACGAGTGAAATCGAATTACTCAAAAATGCGATTGTGCGCAATGTATCGCATGAGCTACGCACCCCACTCTTACAGGTCAAATCTGCGGTAGCGTTGATCCACGAAGATCCAGATGACAAAAAGTTGGTCAATTACGCCCAAAATGCTGTCGCTCGCCTAGAAATCTATGTGAAAAATATAACCATGCTGGGACATAGCCTTGATATTAGCGTGAACCCGATCATACTGCGTGATGCAGTAGAATATGCTAAACGTAATCTGACGCGCATCTGGACGAGACGCGCTGACGCTGAACGCATACATATCAATCTAGAACCGAATTTACCCCCTGTACTGGCTGATAAGCAGGGTTTGAGCACAGTCTTACAATTGCTAATGGATAATGCACTCAAATTTGGCAACGATAAAGCAGTGGAGATAATCGGGCGTAAGATAGATGATCGCATTTATATTGCAGTGCGTGATCATGGTATTGGGATTGCTCAGGAAGAATTGCAAGACATTTTTGAAACGTTCTATCAGGTTGACGACACATCCACACGTCCATATGGTGGCGCAGGTGTTGGGCTAGCATTGGTGAAACTGATCCTGGAAAACCATCAGGTGCAAATTCATGTCAACAGCACACTCAATGAGGGTAGTACTTTCTGGTTCAAGTTACCTTATATCAACATCGATGATTTGAGTTAAGGAACTGATGGAGCAGTGATAAAATTGATATTCTTAGTCCATGTAGCGTTGACATGGATGCTTGTCGGGCTAATCTGGACAATACAAGTAGTACATTATCCACTGTTTGAGCAAGTCGGGGTGGAAACCTTTGTCAATTACCAACGTGACCACATGGGACGCATCACGCAACTGCTACTCCCGTTGATGGTGTTTGAGCTTGGGACAGGCGTCGTACTAGCCTTACAAACACCCCCACCAATTCAACGAAATACTATGTGGGTTGCATTGGGACTGGCAATCTTGATCTGGTTAGTTACAATTTTTATCAATGCCCCACAGCATGGTCAATTGGCACAAGCGTTCGATGTCAACACTCATCGAGCGCTCGTACAAACCAACTGGATACGTACAATCATTTGGTCTATACGTGGGTTAATCATACTGTGGGGAGTCTGGCAATTGTTGGTAGAGATTGACCCAAATTTGTGAAAAATTTCACAGCAGTGAGAACTCGGTGAATATTTGCCTTAATTACGTTGACGTGTTTGCGATTTTGTGTAAAATATATTTAGATAGTTCTGAAAGTAACAAATTCTAACACAACAGAAGCGGAGCCTCATGACCATCCAAGAGATACAATCAGCAACGGTCAATGCTGAATACGAACGGTTATTAGAAGAAGGCTTGCAATCTGTTGAGGATGCAATGCTAAAGGTCGTCAACAGTGATGTGACTGTCCTGCGCGATGCCAGCAGACACATTTTGCAAGCAGGAGGGAAGCGTGTTCGTCCACGCCTCTTACTACTTGCATATTTAGCCGCCGGTGGAACCGACGTCGAATATGCAAGTGCACCCGGTGCGGCAGTTGAGCTGATGCATACGGCAAGCGTTGTTCATGATGATATTAACGATCACGGTGTAGTGCGCCGCGGACGAGCTTCGGTCAATGCGAAGTGGGGACGCACTTTCGCATTGCTGACTGGCGACTTTTTGTTCACGGCAGTTTATGAATTGATGGCACCCTACGGTGAACTGAATGGTGACCTTGCTGCCGCCGCTACTGCTCTGGTTGAAGGCGAAACCTTACAGGCGTGGACAGTCAAAAACAACGAGTTCACACGAGAGAACTACACACGCATTATCGCGCTGAAGACAGCAGCATTATTCCGTGCAGGGGGAGTGATGGGCGCGAAGTTAGCCGGCGCGAACGAAGAGACGACTGACGCACTGGCAAATTATGCCTATAATGTTGGGCTAGCTTTCCAGATTATAGATGACATCCTTGACATCGTAGGCGATGAAGAAAAGCTTGGCAAGACAGCCGGTATCGACCTCGAACAGGGTCGTGGTTTTGCGGCAGTCGGAGGGAAAACCAACGGAAACGGCGCTACAACATCAGATGATGGTGGTGAAGATGTAATGGAATCCGTCAAACGCAAGCTGATGAGTGGAAACCGCTTGCAAGAAGCTCGCGAACAGGCCGAAGGTCTGATACACATGGCGATTGCATTGCTGGATGTGTTACCAAACACCTACGCTAAGGAACAACTGGTTGATCTAGCCAACCAAGTCATCAACCGCGATCATTAGAGAAAGCCGTTGGACAGTATTGCCCGCAAGGCGTGACGATTTCAGTCACGTCTTTTTTGTTTCTGATACACATGACGTATAGTGAAAGCATACTCACACTAAAACGTTTAAACGAAAGAGAGACACCTTGATACAAATAGCAACAATTGAGCAAGTACGTGTCATCGAAGCAGAAGCTGATGCGGCGGGACACAGTTATGATGAGATGATGGATCGAGCCGGGCGTGCAGTGGCAGATCGAGCGGTAGCGATGTTGGATGGTATCGACGCACCCCGTGTGACGGTACTGATCGGTGGTGGGAATAACGGCGGTGACGGGCTGGTGGCAGGTTTATATCTGGCACAGGATATGCCGAACGCCGACGTGCGCTTTTACTTGCTCACAGACCGGGATGATACCTTCATCACAACAGCACAAGAAGCAGGATTATTCATTGCTAAAGCTAGTGATGATCATGACAAGCGTGTATTACGCAACATGGTTGCTAGTGCGGATCTCGTGTTAGATGCATTGTTCGGAATCGGGGTACGGTTACCGATCAGCGGCGAGGCACAGCAAATTTTACGCCATGCAGGACAAGAGATTCGTATGCGCCGCCAACAACACATATCACCTACAAGCAGTATAGCCTTAACGGGTAACGATCCACATCCCCGAGCTCCACAGATTCGCGTGTTAGCTGTTGATTGCCCCAGCGGCATGAATTGTGACACAGGCGCAAGCGATCAATGGATGATTGCGGCAGATGAGACGGTAACTTTCATCACGGCGAAACCCGGCTTATTCTTGTATCCCGCAGCAGCGGGTGTTGGGCAGCTGTTTGTCGCCCCTATCGGGATACCGAACACAGTTGAGGCTTTGAAGGCGCTTGATACGCTTGTAATTGATGCCAACTTAGTACGAGACTTATTGCCAGACCGCACATCGAATAGCCACAAAGGCACTTACGGGCAAGCGCTAATTGTAGGAGGATCAATCAACTACATTGGTGCACCTGCACTCTCTGCTGAGGCGGCTTATCGGGTGGGGGCAGGCTTGGTCTCGGTAGCGGCTCCAGCGAATGTGATCACGGCGGTAGCAGGCACATTGCGCGAAGTGACATGGCTCATGCTACCCCATGATATGGGTGTAATTGCTACCGATGCAAATGCCATCATCCTGAAAAATTTAGAGCGCGTGCAAGCGATGTTGATCGGGCCGGGGATGGGCACAGAAAAGACTACCCGCAACTTCTTAAACGCTCTGCTGAATGCATCACGCGATGGTCAGCATAGTGGCAAAAAGCGCTCTATCGGTTTCGGGAAAGTGATAGACAATACTAAGGATAATACGAGTAAAACCATTCCCTTACCACCTCTTGTCATTGATGCAGATGGATTGAACTTGCTGACGGAAATCCCTGACTGGCACACCCTATTGCCCGATGATACGATCATCACACCTCATCCGGGTGAGATGGCACGTCTGTGTAATTTAGAAACAGGTGATGTTCAAGCCAATCGCTGGCAATTAGCGCGCGAGAAAGCACAAGAATGGGGTGTAGTCGTGGTACTCAAAGGGGCCTATACAGTAATCGCTCATTCAACAAGTAAACTTGCCGTACTGCCATTTGCTATTGATGCGCTGGCAACTGCGGGTACAGGTGATATTTTAGCGGGTCTGATTGTTGGGTTACGAGCGCAAGGCTTATCAGCATGGGATGCGGCGTGTGTTGGGACATTTATACACGCGAAGAGCGGTCAGGCATTAGGCAAACGAACCAGTAGCCGTAGCATCATCGCCGGTGATTTGTTCTGGCAGATTGGTGAGGTATTCCAGGAGCTTGATGATTGAGCGCGGTCAAGGTTCTAGCTCGCGCTGATGATAACGGTGCGCGAGCGCCTTACCTTCTTCTAAACTCTCTTTAACTGGATCATGTTCGATGAGAGTGCGCCCGGTTTCAACAATCTCCTCGCGGGTTTCTTCACCGCGTTTGGGCACACGCAATAACCAAACAATCGCCCCGACAAAAAATCCGACAAGTGTCCCCCAAAAAACTGTGGCATCGTGTAAATTAAGGTGGCGGCGTTCATCACTCATCGGTGTTTGCCTGTTCCGTTCGATCTTTACGCCTTTGGAGGATCTTCGAGATGCGCGAGATTTCACGCAGGAAGGTTAACAAGCCAGCAATGAAAGATTGCGTGCGCATCACAGGTTTGACAGCATTCTTCTGTACAAATTCAGAAGTGACGCGCACATTTTTGAGTGCTTGTTTGGTATCTTCGGTAATTGGCTTGACCTCACTGCGCAATAGGTTGACGAAACGTGCAATCTGTACAATTAGCACGCCAATCGCAATGATGATTACAATTGATGCAATTGACACTACAATCTCAAAGAGTCCGCGCAAGTATTCAAAATAATCCGCAGAACCGATTGGGTCGACCCATGCACGCCAGAACCCGAATAAGAAGATCAGTAAGAAAAGCAATAGGGGGATCATCGTACCGCGAATAATAAAGCCAACTAGCGTTGTCCCCATAACAAAGTCCTTTAAACGCTTGGTCAGCGTGCGCTGTTCAGCGGGTTCAGTGGTTGGGGTGGATGGTGCTGATGATGCGTCAGACATACGCCCTCTTTAGTACATGATGGATGCAAATGGTCAGCATTATCTGCGACCAGCAGTGAATATTAACACAGAAAATAAGGTAAACAATGCGCCAGCAACTGCTGCTACGATACGCAATTCACCTATTGGAAACAGGGCAACAGCAAATGACACACCAGCGGCGTGCCCAAGCGCGAAGCCGACCCACGCCGCCAGCAAAAAGAGTGCCAGACGACGCGCATTTCCACCAAAGATCAGATGGAAGCACGCACCTATCAGCGTTGCGACTACAAATGCAAATACGAATACAGGACCAGGCATCTTCGCTTGCCAATCAACGTTCTCACCGTTACAATTCGTCTGTAGAGTGTAGCATAAATCAGGTATAGAAACGAGTTAAAAGACCGATGACAACGGTTATCGACCATGCAATTGCGATTCCAACCCGTCCTGCTAATGTATGGGCAATATTGAGCGACATCTCTAATAACCCGACATGGCATCCGGATAGCCAGCGTGTGCAACACTTGACGACCATGCGATCAGGGCGCGGGATGCGCTGGCGTAACACTACCTTAAGCAATAAAGAACAGGTGTTAGAGATCACCGCATGGTATGAAGGTTTGGGATATGAATACCGCATTGTCGATGGTAGTTCGTATGCGAATAATCGCGGACGTATACGCTTGCAAGAATCACCAGAAGGCACAGTGGTACAATGGACTTTCTCTTATGATGCAGACGGTTTTCTATCAAATTTACGCAACCGCCTGTCGATGAAGGGACAAGCGGATAAAGAGATCATTCAAGGTTTGCGTAACATATATACTCTGATTAAAGAGACCAAGACAGATGAAATCTTAGACCCTGAGCAATCAAAAGCCTATCTGAAAGAAGCGCCCAATGTTGAAGAGCGCGCCAGTTATCAACCGCGTTATCCATCGAAGGTGACCAGTCAAGAGATCAAACCGGTGAAAATGGACGCTGAAACAGATCCTGACGAACGCTATCAACCACCAGCAAGTGCAGAACCGGCTCCTATTGTCATCGATGAACCTCCTGTCTCTGAAGAGGATACACGTCCTAATCCGAGCGTTCAACCTGTTGAAACAGAAGCTCTCTCCGAACCCGATTTCTTACAAGCTATACCTGAACATGAACCCTTTAAACCACCGACTGTTGCAACTGAGCAAGATTCATCGGTTGCAATGAACGAAGCAGATGCTGAACCGGTAAGCCCCATTAAGGACTCAGCAAGCGAAGTGGAGATTAAGCCAGAAACTCAGGGAGAGCAATCAGAAATTTCAAGCTTTGACGTGAGCAAGCCTCTCGCTGAGGCAGAGCCACCTGCGCCTGTACAACAGGATATTAGCAAGCTCGATACCGCGACAGTCAGTGTGTTTGACCTATTCGGTATTGAAAAACCAAGCCAAATTGAAGAGAAGCTCATCACTGCTGAGCGTGCGCGTATTGAAGAACCTAGCGAAACGACAAACGAGCAAGCATCGCGCAAGGCATTTATGGATCGCACACCGATTGTGCCCGATATACAACCGGAACCCATTCCACGGCGACGAGGATTGCGGGCGGCATTGCGGGCGGCACGGGTAGCAGTCCGTGTGCCTGAAAGTGAGTGAAATAGGCGCCACTAAGCATTCAATTCAGTTTGATCCGTGGATTGAGCACGGCATAGAGTAAATCAGCTGTGAGGTTTGCCACGAGGATGATGCTAACAGTCACCATTATTATGGCTTGTGTTAGGGGTAAATCGCGGCGTTCGATGGCTGTAATCAATAAACTCCCCAACCCGGGATAGCCAAAGACAACTTCAATCACTACCAAGCCACTGATGAGCCAGGTAATGCTGATAGCAATCACAGTGATGGTGGGTAGCAGAGCATTGCGTAGCACATGTCTGATAATCACCACAGGGTATGGAATGCCTTTTAATATAGCAGTTCGAACATAATCACGCTTGAGTTCTTCGATGACACCCGCCCGCACAAGGCGCGAGATATACGCTAACAAAACGAGCGTGGCGGCGATTGCCGGCAACCAGAGTGCTGGTAAGGCTTCTTGTAGACTAGCATTAGCTGGCACTGACGATGATGACGGGAACCACCACCCCATTGCCTCAGCAAGCGGGTTATCTGCCCAACGCAATGCCACATAGTTCACCAGAAATAAGCCTGTCACAAATTCCGGCAAGCTGACCACAGATAGTGTCAGAATAGAGATGATTGTATCCGGTAGTTTATTCTCAGTCAAACCAGAGATGATTCCCAGAGCTAATGACAAGGGTACTGAAATCAAGATAGCAACCACTGCTAAGCGCATCGAATTGCGCGTGCGCTGTAGGATCAGATCGCGGTTATCTGCACCGCGGAATGTGAGTGAATCGCCCCAGTCGCCTCGTAAGAAAGACGTGATCCACGTCACATATTGTAGTGGAATCGGTTGATCGAGACTGAGTTCTTCACGAATGGCTTGTATCTGGCTCTCGCTAGCTTCTCGTCCACCTGCGATAACTCGCGCTGGATCTCCGGGTAAGATGCGTAACATGAAGAAGATCATCAGTGATGTGAGAATGTAAGTGAAGATAAAGAAGCTGGCACGACGACGAAAGAATCTGAGCATCAGGGTTGATCCGTTTCTGTTGGCACTAGGTTATTTTGTAGCTCGTTGAGTTCTTCTATAGGAATGTGACAGCGAATGTGATGCCCTTCGCCGTCGCTCAACCATGGGGGTTCCTGTTCTTCGCAGATAGCGCCAATCTTACGCGGACAACGGGTATGGAAACGACATCCTGACGGCACTGATTGTGCGCTGGGTACCGAGCCTTCGAGCAAAATACGATTCTCTTCACGTTCAGGGCTAGCGATAGGTATTGCTGAAACTAAGGCTTCTGTATAAGGGTGATACGGTGGATTGAACAACTCTTTTGATGTGCCGACTTCAAACAACTGTCCCAGATACATAACGGCCAGGTAATCAGCCAAGTATCCAACTACCGCGAGATCATGTGAGATGAACAAATACGACGTGCCATTCTCATTTTGTAGGCGAGCGAGCAAGTTGAGAACCGCCGATTGCACAGAGACATCTAATGCAGAGACAGGTTCATCACAAATAATCAAATCAGGATCAGAGGCAAAAGCACGGGCAATCACCACACGTTGTTTTTCGCCACCACTTAACTCACCGGGGAAGCGATCTGCGTAGTCTTCACGCAGGTTAACGGCTTTGAGCAGCTCAAGCACTTCAGTTTCAGCTTCGGGGCGAGATAATCCGCGCAGTTTCATTAGAGGGCGGCGAATACATTGGCGCACAGAAAGGTATGGATTAAGTGAGTTTTGAGGATTCTGGAAGACCATCTGGATTTTAGCGAGCACATCCGGGCTACGTTCGCGGACAGTATTGCGAATATCCATACCGAGTAATTCAATTTTACCACCTGTACGTTCTTGTAAACCGATGATGACCCGCGACAGTGTAGTTTTACCACTGCCGCTCTCCCCTACTAAACCGAGTGTATGACCCCGCCGAATGCTGAGATTGACACCATCCACTGCACGAATGGGATCAGGTTGTATATTCTTGAATGATTCTTGCAATGAGCGTGTCACTGGAAAATGTTTCGCAATATCAGAGACGCGCATAATCACGTCACTATCATCATCCAGCGTAGTGGTGATGTTAAGATACTCTTCGTTCTGATAAACGAGCGTGCCTGATTCGACTTCCTGCCAGCGATGACAGCGCACCATACGATCATCGGGCAGATGCTCCAGTAAAGGTTTTTGTGTATGGCACTGATCCACGGCAAAAGGACATCGATCAACAAAAACACAGGCATCACGACGTGTTTTGAGATCTGGCGGACTACCTTTGATCGATTGGAGCGCGGTATCTCGTTTGGTTAAACCGGGTTGTGGTATGCTGTTTAGTAAACCAATTGTATAGGGGTGAAGGGGGGTATCATAGAGTTGAGAGACGCTAGCATCTTCCATGATCTCGCCTGCATAGAGTACCAACACACGTTCACACAGTTGCGCGACTACACCCAGATTATGGGTAATATAGACTACGCCGGTTTCGCGCTCTGCGATGAGGGTACGCACCAAATCCAGTATGACCGCTTCAGTGGTCACATCTAGGCCGGTTGTGGGTTCATCCATAATAAGTAATGCGGGATCAGTAATGAGCGCCATGGCGATCACTACACGCTGTTGCATTCCCCCACTGAGTTCATGCGGGTAACGGTCATAAACTTTTTCAGGGTCAACGAGCTGTACTTTGTTGAACATCTCAAGCACAAGACGTTTCGCGGTCTGCTCATCGACCTGATTGGCATGACGCACAACTTCGATCATTTGTTTACCAATTGTGATAGAGGGATTGAGTGCGGCGCTGGCATTTTGAGGGACTAATTTAATTTTCTGTGTCCAGAGTGCACGCATCGTAGCAGATTTCGCATTAACGAGATCTTCCTCCATGAAATTGAGCGTACTGCCCTGTTCGATGCGTCCATTGCTACTGAGGAAGCGCATCAATGCTTGTGCAATGGTTGATTTACCAGAACCTGATTCACCGACTAAACCGTAAATTTGACCGGGTTTTAGGGTCATACAAAAGTCACTGACTGCACGAATCCAACGTCCGTTGACACGGTAACTGATGTTGAGTTGATCGACTGTTAGTAAGGGGGATTGCTCAGGTTGCATGATCTCACGTTCCTCTTTGTACAATGCGTTTGATCCCATCAGACATCAAGTTCACGCCAATGACCAGTATGGCAATCGCCAATGCAGGGTATTCCAGTGCCCAGGGAGTTAAGGTATAGAGTCCTCCGCGATTTTCGCTGACCATCAAGCCCCAATCAGGTGATGGAGGACGCGCACCAAAGCCTAAAAAGCCGAGCGAGGCAACAAGAAAGATCGCATACGAAAAGCGCAAAGAGGCTTCTACAACTAAGGCAGGGATAACCGATGGCAGAATTTCGCGGAACATGATGTAAAAGGCACGCTCACCACGGATAATTGCAGCTTCGACAAATTCACGGGTCTTAATATCGAGTGTGCTACTGCGCACCACACGCGCCACAATCGGTATATAGAGGATCGCAATGACCAGCAAGACTGCATTGTTGCCAAGTGCAGATTGCCAGGAACCCGGTTCAAAATCAAGACTACGGATGATACCCACTAGCACCAGTGCCAGCAGTAATGCCGGCAGAGCTAACATTGCATCAATGATACGCCCTAGCAACTCATCAATGATGCCGCCACTATAACCCATGAACAACCCTACTACCGTACCGCCTAGCACTGCAATTAGCGTACCTAAACCAGCAATGCGAAAAATACTAGCTGTACCAAGAATGACCCGACTAAATACATCACGTCCTAGACGATCCGTACCAAAGGGATGCTCGCCCAGTTCTAAGGCACTGAGGTTGATGGTCGGTTCTACGCGTACATCATGACTTTGATCATTGGGATTGGGATAAGGAGCAATCTGTGCCCCAAAAAGTGCCAGAAATAAGAAGAAGATCACAATCAGCGTACCAAATGCCGATTGTGGTTGCCGCATAAGCGCTAGCAAAAATTGTAAGGTTGCTTGCAACTGCCGGCGCAGGTTACGTTGTAGATTGTTCATGAAACTGTCTCACGTATTTGGCTGTGGATGTTGACATATGCAGGATGATGCCACAAGCGCCCGCACAAATTAGCCTACAACAAGGTCGGATAATTAACAATTGCCTGTACGAGTTCAAACTCGCACAGGCAACATGCAAGGGTTACTAACCGATGACCGCTGAATTGAAGCGGGTGCGTCCAGCGAAAGGCTGTAACTCGATCCCTTCGACACCTGCGGCGGTCACCATAAACTGTGCGAAGAAGTAGGGCACAATGATCGGTCCCTCGTCGAGCATGATCTCTTGAATTTCGCGGTAAGCCGCCGCACGTTCCTCTAGATCAACCGTACGGCGTGCCAACGCAATCAACTCATCGACGCGCTCATTGCTGTAGTGCGATTCATTCCAGATTGCGCCTGTTTCATAAGCGACGTCAAAGTAGAACTGCGGGAACGGACGTGCGCCCCATCCGGTCACACCAAGGTTGGTCTCAAGCCAATCTTCGACATAGTAGGCGTTTTCATCCTCAAGTTGGATTTCAACACGGATGCCGGCCTCTTCCCACTGTGCAGCTAGTGTTGAAGCGAGATCAGGGAAGTTGCCACTATTAGGCACATGTAAGGTCATGTCCAGTCCATCTTCGTAGCCAGCTTCCGTTAGCAATGCGGCGGCAGCTTCTGGATCACGGGCAGGGACTTCGAGATCTTCGTGGAAGTACAAGCCGAACGCAGGGCCGATGGGTGAATCTTTGCCAGGTGCGCCAAAACCAATCTGAATACGATCCCAGATTGCCTGACGATCTGTAGCCAGTTTGAAAGCACGACGCACGCGCACATCATTGCCGGGTTCTTGATCAGCACGGATACGCACTAGATGATGCCCGCTCGTGGGAACATCTGTTGTGGTGAAATTTGTATCACCGGTAAAACCTAAGAAGCTCGAGTTATCTAAACGCAGAATCGCATCGGCTAAGCCACCTTGTACGGCAGAAATGCCAGCTTGTTGATCGTCGAAATAGATGAACTCAAGGCGCGAAATGCTGGGAACGCCCTCCCAGTAATTTTCGTTTGCAATGAATATCGCACGATCGCCGGGCAAGTATTCTTCCAGCACAAACGGCCCTGTACCGACAAACTGTTCACCAATATCTTCAGCTTCTGCTTTGAGCATCACGAGTTTATTATCGGTGAGGTTATAAAGAAAGTCGGGGTTGGTCTCGGTTAAGTCGATGATCAAGGTGTTGTTATCGCCTACGCTAAACGTGGCGTTTTCCAGCAGACCGGTCACCGTTCCTTCTGCGGAGCGTTGCCAATCTAATGTCCACAGAACATCCTCTACGGTTAGCGGTGTGCCATCGTGAAAGGTGACATCTTCGCGGATTTGCAGTGTATATTGCAAGCCATCTTCACTTACATCCCATGATGATGCAAGTGCGGGGATAAGGCTGGATTCAGAATCCGTATTGATCAAATAATCATAAACGGCGTTCAGGAAGGCAATTTCACTATCGCCGGATGCTGAGCGCGGATCTAAAGTAGCGGGGGTAAGCCAGGCAACACGCAATGTACCTGTCTGCTGAGCCCGAGTGATGCCAGCTAATGGGCCTAAAGCAATCGATCCAACAGTTCCTGCCGCACCTGCCGCAAAAATTTTAAGAAAGTTGCGACGTGAAAGCGGGGAAGTATGCCCTGTATCATTACTCATTATGCAGTATCTCCTTCTAAACATCTTGATAAAACAACTAGTGATTATGCTGTAGATGAAGACCACGTGCCATAATGAGCGAGCAACATACACCGAGGTGGCGCCAGTTGACGCTGTGTGCGTTGCCGTACCATGTCGCGAGTTCCAACCATCTTAACCATCCATAAATCACTATAAAAATTAGGAATGAAACACATTCCCTATCTATTATAACAGACGAGCTTATCAATCAAATCTTACATGCTATCATTTGGGAAAATCTTGCGAATACATTACGAAAGTTTAGAATGGTGTAAGACCAAAAGCCTCCTTTACTTCCATATTGGTAGAGCGTAACAACAAATCCTCAAAAACTCAAAGGAGTGTGACAGATGCGATATGACGCGATAGTTATCGGGGCAGGACAAGCGGGGCCATCACTAGCCGCATTTTTTGCGAATGAAGGTCAGCGTGTGGCTTTAGCTGAGGGTGGCGCGATGGGTGGTTCGTGCGTGAACTATGGTTGTACACCCACTAAGACGATGCGGGCTAGCGCGCGCGTAGCACATCAAGCGAAACGGGGGGCTGATTATGGTGTGCTCACCGGCTCCATCACGATTGATTTCGCAAAAGTTATGGCGAGAAAAGATCAGATTGTGACGCAATCTCGCGATGGATTGACAAACTGGTTAGAAAGCATTGACAATCTGGACATCTATCGCACATTTGCACAGTTTGTTGGCACACAGGATGACATGCATCAAGTGCGCGTGGGCGACAGTATCATCGAAGCTGAGCGCGTCTATTTAAACGTCGGCACACGCGCTCGTATTCCTGAAATTGAAGGTCTTGATACAGTTGATTATTTGGATAATGTGCGGCTAATGGATCTAAATGAGTTACCAGAACACCTGATCATCCTAGGAGGTAGCTATATCGGGTTAGAGATGGGACAGATTTTTCGGCGTTTTGGCTCACAGGTGAGCATTATTGAATATTCACCGCACTTAGCATCGCGTGAAGATGAGGACGTATCAGCAGAAATTGAACGCATCATGCGTGATGAAGGCATCGATATTTATACAGATAGTCAGGCGACTGCTGTCTCACGGAGTGCTGACACCTTAACAGTGACACTTGAAGGGAATCGTACAGAGCGGCATGTTAGTGGCACGCATCTACTTGTAGCAACAGGACGCATACCCAACACGGACACCCTGAACCTGCAAGCCATTGGTCTGGACACTGATAAGCGCGGGTTCATTAAAACCGATGGTCAGTTACAAACAGATGTATCCGGTGTGTATGCTCTAGGTGACATCAACGGACGCGGCGCCTTCACGCATACAAGCTATCATGATTATGAGATTGTGCGTGATAACTGGCGCGGTCATGTGCGCAGTGCTGATGACCGCACGATGGCTTACAGTATGTTCACCGATCCTCCTTTAGGGCGTGTAGGTATGAGTGAGCGTGAAGCACGTGAATCAGGGCGCAATATCTTAAGCATGACACACTATGCCAAACATGTCAGCCGCGCTAAAGAAGATGGTGAGCTGAATGGGCTGGTCAAATTAATTGTCGATGCCGACACTGAAGAATTTTTAGGCGCGACTACTTTTATCATGCAGGGGGATGATGTAGTGGCGGTGGTCAGTAATTACATGGCAACCGGTGCTTCTTACAAAAAGATGCAAGAGGCTTTACCCATTCATCCAACGATTTCGGAGTTTTACCCCACCTGGCTAGGGATGCTCGAGCCTCTGGATTGATCCCTGTCATTCACCGCCCCCGATATGATCAGGGGCGGCTCGTTTTTTCAAAGATTTTCCACGACCACCACACCCAGATGATCATCACCAGTTGTAACGGCAATCGCAAATACAAGACCCACGCTGGCGCAATATCTGCGAAGGCTGGTGCGTTGAGCGCCATGTGCAGATTAGCTGGAAAGACTGCAATCAGCAAAGCAATCAAGCCCCACACCGCTAGACGACGTATAGCAGGGATCAACACCCCTACCCCGCCAGCAATTTCAAAGAAGCCACTGAGATAAACCAATTCCAGATGATAGGGCAAATACTGAGGCATGATCGCCACGTAGAACTGTGGGTTGATAAAGTGATTGATGCCAGCAACGATGAACACAAGCGCCACAATCCACAGGGGCGCTTGTTGCCGTATATCATTCACCCTTTTCATGAGACAACCCGAGGATTGCCTTGCGTTAGCAAGCCAATGATTTCATCGATATCATCGCCGGCAGTTAGCAGTTGATTGGGATATTGTGGGTGGATGTCATCGAGTGTATCGGCATGATAGCCAATGGTAGCATCCGGGTCTTTGAGAACATGACCGGTCAGCACGCCTAAAACGGTCTCATCGGGTTGGATCACGCCTTGCTCAACCAGCTTCTTCGTGCCGGCTAACGAACAAGCTGAAGCTGGCTCGCACCCGATACCAGCACGATCAATGAGTGCTTTAGCATCAAGGATCTCTTGATCGGTGACCCGTTCTACCCAGCCATTTGTCCAATGAATGGCACGTACAGCTTTAGCGTAATTGACCGGATTGCCAATTTTGATGGCAGTGGCGCGGGTTTGGGCTTTCATCGGTTCAAAGTCTTCAAATTCGCGCTGGAAGGCTTCATATAGGGGGCTTGCACCTTGTGCCTGAATGATCGCCAGACGAGGCATCTTATCAATCAAGCCGAGGTCATAGAGTTCTTTGAAGGCTTTGCCAAATGCCGAGCTATTGCCAAGGTTACCACCCGGCACAACGACCCAATCCGGTACTTGCCAGCCTAGTTGCTGGATCGCCTCGATCATGATGGTCTTTTGCCCTTCTAAGCGGAAGGGATTAACTGAGTTCAGCACATAAATGCCGAGTCGATCGCTGACTTCGCGTACCAATTCCAGATTGCGGTCGAAGTCAGCATCAATGCGCAGACAGGTCGCGCCATAGGCCAAACCCTGTGCGAGTTTACCCAGTGCAATGGCTTTATTCTGCAAGAAGATAATGCCTTCTAAATCAGCCAGTGCAGCATAAGAAGCTAGAGCTGCGGAGGTATTACCGGTTGACGCACAGGCAACCCGTTGCATACCAAGCACTTTTGCCTGTGTAGTGCCGCCCGTCATTCCACGATCTTTGAATGAGCCAGTCGGATTTTCGCCTTCGTGCTTGAGGTAGAGTTGGCGGACACCCACCCACTGTGCTAGCTTAGGCAACGGGTAGAGGTTAGTGTTGCCTTCAGGTTTGGTGACAATCAACGCTTCATCAATGCCCGGATAGACCAATTCTTTATAGCGCCAGACCCCGCTGAGGTAGGGATAGGTCATTGTACCGAGACGTTGATCAAATAAATCACGGGTGATAGTCATGCCTGACCAATCGTGAATGACATCGAGCAAGCCCCCGCATTGCTCACAAGTGTAGTGTACTTCGTTAATCGGGTATTCTTGTTGACAGTCCACACATTGTAGGATGCTTTGCATTAGTGTATCCTCAGCGTTATAAATTAAAGATGCTTACAATAAACGTAGGATAGCGAGTTTTCATGGCAAATACCAGAGCAGAGGCTTTCGCCCCCGCCACAGTCGCCAATCTGGGGGTTGGGTTCGATATTCTAGGATTGGCGATTGAAGGGGTCGGCGATACGATCATCGCAGAGTGGCAGGAGAGTGCGGAGGGTGCGGTTATCCTCAGCGTGGAAGGAGATGGTGGCAGATTGCCCACTCAAGCTGATAAAAATGTAGCGACTATTGCGGCTAATGCGCTGTTGAGCGATCTTGGAGGCGGTCACGGCATCGGTTTACACCTGAAGAAGGGACTGCCGCTATCGAGTGGCTTAGGTAGCAGTGCAGCAAGTTCAGTGGCGGCAGTGGTAGCAGTCAATGCGTTGCTAGGGTATCCCTATACTCATGAAGCGCTGTTGCCATTTAGTTTAGAGGGGGAAGCTGCTGTTAGTGGATATCATGCCGATAATGCTGCACCGTGTTTATTCGGCGGTATCACACTCTCTAACGGGATTGAGTTGGATCAAATTCGCCAATTACCAGTTCCCACTAATCTACACCTTGCGTTGGTCACACCTGATGTTGAAGTGCCGACTGCTGATGCACGGGCTGTTTTGCCCAGAGAAGTACCCATTCAGAGTATGATCCGTCATACGGGTGCGGTTGCAGCATTGATTGATGCACTCTATCGTAATGATGTACATGCGATGGCGAATGCGATGGAATTTGATCTGGTAATTGAACCGGCACGCAAGCATTTAATGCCTTATTTAGAAGACGTGCGGTTAGCGACGAAGCGTGCTGGCGCACTGGCATTGGTTATCAGTGGCGCGGGGCCAACATTACTCGCCATTTGCGAGAGTGCCATCGTTGCACAAGCTGTCACTGAAGCAATGCAAGCGGTCTATGAGAATGCCAGAATTGCCTCGAACGTACGGGCAACCCGCGTGTTAACAGAGGGTGCGTATATCACCCACTCACAATGATTGTAGGACGTTTGTGGACTTTGTGAAATTCTTGACAATGCCCCATGCGAACTTTATACTAGATACGTTAAAATATTAGAACCTAGTGAAAAGTACACATTTATGGCTGAACTTGTCAAAAATTTCATCGGCGGAAGTTGGGTTGAAGCTAAATCAGGCGGAACCTTCGAGAGTATTAACCCGGCAACAGAGGAAGTGCTTGCGACTTCAGTAAAGGGTGGTACAGAAGACATTGCTGATGCGGTAGCGGCAGCACAGGCAACTTACGATAAGTGGCGCTTAACGCCTGCACCCCGTAGAGGTGAGATCTTGTTCCGTGTGGCTGAAATTCTCAAGGAACGCAAAGACGAACTCGCATACTTGATGACCAAAGAGATGGGTAAGATCGTCGCTGAAACTGCCGGTGATGTGCAAGAAGCCATCGACATGGCTTATTATATGGGTGGCGAGGGGCGTCGTTTATTAGGTTACACCGCACCGGTCGAAATGCCCAACAAATTCGGTATGGCATTGCGCGATTCTGTCGGGGTAGTGGGTTTGATCACACCGTGGAATTTCCCGATTGCCGTACCCAGTTGGAAGATGTTGCCCGCGTTGATCGCAGGGAATACTGTCGTCTGGAAACCAGGCGAAGATGTACCGGCTTCTTCGGCTTTCTTTGCGCAGGTCTTTGCAGATGCGGGCTTGCCGGAGGGCGTTCTGAATGTTGTTCAAGGTGCTGGCAAAACGGGTAACGCGCTGGTTGAACATCCAGGCGTGCGTATTATCTCTTTCACAGGATCAACTGATACAGGCATCAAAGTCTACACTAAGGCCGCATCACTCGGTAAGAAGGTGACGCTGGAAATGGGTGGTAAAAACGCCATCATTGTGATGGATGATGCAAATCTTGATCTAGCAGTCGATGCAATCACATGGAGCGCATACGGCACGACAGGTCAACGATGCACAGCGACTAGCCGCCTGATTGTGCAGAATGGCATTAAAGCCGAGTTGATGGATCGCCTCATCAAGAAAGCACAAACGATCCGTGTAGGCTATGGTATCGAAGATGGCGTTGAGATGGGGCCACTGGTTAACCAGAAGGCACTCGATAAAGTGAGCAGTTATATGGATGTTGCCCGCGAAGATGGTGTGGACATTGTAGTTGGTGGTCAACGTCTGAACACTGAAAAAGGGTTCTTCTTCCAACCGACTCTGTTTGACAATGTGAAACAGGGTATGCGGGTTGAACAGGAGGAGATCTTCGGGCCGGTGTTGTCTGTGGTAGAAGTAGGCTCACTGGATGAAGCAGTAGCAGTGAATAACAATACACGCTACGGCTTATCAAGCAGTATCTTCACCGAGAATGTTAACGCGGCATTCAGAGCTATTCGTGATTTATCGACTGGTATTGTTTACATCAATCATGGCACGACTGGCGCAGAAATTCAGTTTCCCTTCGGCGGCACACGCGGCACAGGTAATGGTATGCGCGAGGCGGGTCAAGCAGGCTTGACCTCGTTCACCGAGTGGAAATCCGTCTATGTGGATTATAGTGGGCGCTTACAACGTGCGCAGATCGACACAGACACGATTTTGAATGAACAAAGTTAGTCGCAACAGATATTTCGGGCAGTGGTTATTAAGAACTCACCGCCCACAAACTAGACAAAACCTGATAGAATAAAGTAGATACCGATGAGTGAAAAAGCGTTGTATTGGGATGCTTCTTATGAGATTGTCTTAGCGTTAATAGAAGCCTATCCGACGATGAATTTAGATCATATCGGGCTAACACAACTCAATCAGATGATTATTAGCCTTCCGAATTTTGAGGATGATCCAACACTCGTGAATGACGGTATTTTGAACGACATTTTGCGGGAATGGTATGAGGAGAATACACAATAATGGATCTCAACCTGCAAGAACTGAACACAACTCAATATCCTGTTCCAACCGACTTGCAGAACACGGTAGCTGTCACTAGCTTGAGCAAGCTGTATAACTGGAGCCGTCGCAACTCAATGTGGCCGATGTTATTCGGACTGGCTTGTTGTGCAATTGAGATGATTGCGACAGCATCATCACGGTTTGATCTTTCGCGCTTTGGGATGGAAGTCATGCGCGGCACCCCCCGTCAGTCGGATTTGATGATCGTATCGGGGACAGTGACAAAAAAAATGGTTGTACCGATTGTACGCCTGTATAACCAGATGCCCGAACCCAAATATGTATTGGCGATGGGCGCATGTGCAAGCGGCGGTGGCCCTTTCAAAGAAGGATACAACGTGGTATCTGGCATCGATAAATACTTACCAGTTGATGTCTATGTACCTGGTTGCCCCCCTACCCCACAGGCGTTACTCTATGGCTTGATTGCCCTGCAACGGAAAATTGATGGTCAATCACTGAGCCTCGGTGATGATGTGCCCTGGTATGGTATTGGCCCCAGTGATCCGACACCTGTGCCAATTTTGGGACCAGATATCATTGATCCACGCCAAATGGATATGATCCGCCGTAAAGCGGAAGCTCGCGCTACAGAAAACGGTGCGCTAGCGGATCGGCGCGAACTACCGGCATGGCGCTCACCATCGTTGGTGGGTCGTGTACAAGATAGCGATGGTGGCGCAACTGCAACTGCTACTGTCAGCGCTGGTGAATTACAACGTATTCCTGGTGGTAACGCCCCATGGGAAGAAACAGAAGACATCCGTAAAGCACGTGTAGCAAACGCGCTCAAACGCAAAGCGATTCGTGCGTCAAAACGCGCAGCACAGGAAGGTTAAGCAGAATGGTTGTAGCGCCTGATATGAATTTGAAAGCACTATCGATTGACGAATCAATCGCGCATCTCAAAGAGCAGTTCCCGAACGTCGTCACTGACGATAAACGTGATGGCTATTCGGGCGTGATGGTCGATACTGATAAATTGCGCGAAGTTGCTCAATATGCCAAAGAAACACTCGGGTTCGATTATCTATCTAGCGCAACAGCTGTTGATTATCTTCAGGAAGGTATTCACACAGATGATTGCATTGAGATGGTCTATCACACCTACCGTATCACGGGTGGTAGTGCGTTGGTGATGAAAGCCCAGACTGATCGCCAGAATGCCGTTGTACCCTCGTTGACACCGATCTGGGAAGGCGCAAATTTTCAAGAGCGTGAGGCGTGGGATCTGTACGGCGTAAAATTCACCGACCACCCCAACCTGCGTCGCATTCTGCTTTGGGAAGGTTTCCATGGGCATCCAATGCGTAAAGATTGGACAGAAGCCTATTATGAAGAGGATGCTAAGCCGTTCGGCAGTCGCTGGCCCGGTGGGCACGTGCATCGTGCTGAAGAGAAGAGTATCTTCGGTAAGAATGTGCGTTATCCTGATGACCTTGATCTGGGGCGTTTGAGTGATGTATCAGAGGAAGAGCTGTACAAAGGCTTCGGGATGGGTGTCGATACCGAGACAATTCACACTGAACATGATGGCATCCAGACCGATCAACTGATCGTGAATATGGGGCCTCATCATCCGAGTACACATGGTGTGTTCCGTATGGTGATGACACTCGACGGTGAGGAAATCACTGCGTTGGAGCCGGTGATGGGTTATTTGCACCGCAATCACGAAAAAATCGGGGAGCGTAATACATGGTTGCACAATATTCCTTTCACAGATCGACTCGATTATATCTCTAGCATGGGTAACAATCATGGATATGTGCTAGCTGTTGAGCAACTGTTAGCTCTAGGCAAACGCTATACCCCGCCAAGCTACCGCGTGGAAGTGATCCGCGTGTTGATGGTAGAACTGACGCGGATTGTTAATCATTTATGGGCGATTGGCTTCTGGCTAAATGATATTGGTGCATTCTTCACGCCTGTGCTGTATTTCGTACAGGAACGCGAGCGTATTCTCGATTTCTTCGAGGCAGTTGCTGGCAGTCGTATGATGTGCAATTACATGCGTTTCGGCGGCGTATTTGCCGATTTACCGGAACGCATTCGCAGTGTGAACACACTGATGAATGATCGTATGCGCGATTACAATACGATGCAGTTCCTGACCGAGATGATTAATGAGCGTATCCCACGCACCATTGACGAACTGGAAGAATACCTGACCGATAATGAGATTGTTCAGATGCGTGGTAAGGGTGTCGGTTATCTGAGCCGCGAAGATGCGATCAACTACAGTGCCGCCGGGCCTGTGTTACGTGGCAGTGGTGTGCCTTATGATGTACGCCGAGCTGATCCATACAGCATCTATCCTGAGCTAGATTTTGATGTGGCAGTACAACAGGAAGGCGATATGTACGCCCGTTATATGGTGCGTGTGATGGAGATGCGCGAGAGTGTGCGTATCCTCAAGCAAATCCTGCCCCGTCTTGAATACACTGCTGGTGAATCGGCGACAGATAATAACGGGTCTTATGCTGATAAAGTACCCTTGGGTGAGGCTTACGGACGTGTCGAGAATGGCAAAGGCGAGTTGGGTTTCTATGTGGTATCAGCAGGCAATAAACGCTCGACAGCGAATCCATGGCGTTATCATGTACGTGCTCCAAGCTTCATTAACCTGACTCCGTTGGGCAAGATGAGTACTGGCACAAAGGTCGCAGATGTGGTCGGAGTGCTGGGTAGTATTGACATTGTATTGGGTGAGACTGACCGTTAAGTTATAGTACATATCAGGGTTACCCAGCGGTGACCCTGTTTAGATGAGAGGACTTTTATGGCTGGACAAGGCTTCATAAAGGGTATGATGCTAACGTTGCGTCATTTTGTGGATTCTTATGTTGAAGACTTCCGGTATGGGCTGCGACGTTATGCGCCCGATGTGGATAATTTTCAGGTACGACAAGGTGTCGAAGCAGAAGGCGTGAAGACGGTGATGTATCCGGATGAGAAAGTTGCCGTGCCGGAGCGTTTTCGTTTTGTGCCGTTCCTAGTGATACAGGATCATGATGACGAACTGAACCCCGGCAAAGATTGGTGTACCAGTTGTGGTATTTGTGCGAAGGTATGCCCACCACAATGTATTTGGATTGTTCGCAGTGATGATCCTGAAACCGGTAAACCGGTACCAGAGCCAGAAGCATTCTTCATCGACATCGATATTTGCATGAACTGCGGGTTCTGCGCGGAGTTCTGCCCATTTGATGCGATCAAAATGGATCATGATTATGAGCTAGCAAGTTATGACCGCACAACCAATCACATTTTCGATAAGACAAAGCTATCGAAGGAAGTGCGGTATTGGAATCATATCGCGCCAACCCGTGCTGAAGAAGAAATGCAAGCGCGTGGTGGTTGGGAACACAAGAACTTCCAGAAGAGTTGGGTGACCAATAAGGCAGACGCTGAGGCGGCACGTGCGGCACAGGACAACAAACGTGATGAAGTCCGCACACGCAAAGAAGAAGCAAAAGCGGAAGCTAAAGCTGATTCAGGAGAAGGCCCACTCAAGATCGGGCAACCAGGCAACGCCCCCTGGGAAGAATCTGAAGAGCTACGCGAAGCCCGTGCGGCAGCAGCACGTCGGCGTAAAGCCATCCGTGCACAACGTCGCGCTGAGCAAAACTGAGTATCATCAGTAGAAGATTACAAAAGCCTGACGTTTGTCAGGCTTTTTTGATTGCAGACTCAGTTTTTCTTAACTCATATATGCTATGTTGGGCGTGTTGCATTGGTTAATAGGAAAGTGAGTTATTGGTATGCCACGAGGCGTTAAAAAATCCGATCTGCCAGAGAAGGTCTGTGTGACATGTGGGCGTGCTTTCACATGGCGCAAGAAATGGGCGGATGAATGGGAACAGGTCAAATATTGTGGCAAGCGCTGCCGCAACAATCGGAAACGGCGCCCAAATGACACTGAGTGAAAGTATGCGCCGTGATTTTACTGATCGTGCTGATATGATTGCCTATCTCCGCACACAATTCCCGGAAGCTTATGAGCGTGATTCGCATGTCAGCGAGGCTTTCATCGGTGGAAGAGAACAAGCCGAGACTCGATTGCAAAATATCAATACAGGGCGTACTTACGAACGAACACGTAATTATTTGGATGGTGCTGTGTCGCGCTTGTCCCCTTACCTGCGTTACGGGGTGTTGACACTCGCCGAAGTCCGTGATTTTGCACTGGAACAATCGGGCAAAGAGGCAAGCAAGTTCATCAATGAATTAGGGTGGCGCGATTACTGGCAACGCCTGTATAGGGAAATGGGCGATGACATCTGGGAAGATCAAGAACCGTATAAGACAGGTATCCCTCCACATGCTTATGAAGACAGCTTGCCCGAAGATATCCAACAGGGTAACACGGGCATCAAGCTAATTGATAACATCGTACACGAGTTAAAAACAACTGGCTATTTGCACAATCGACAACGCATGTATTTCGCATCGTATGTGGTGCATTGGCGCAATGTGCGTTGGCAGGCTGGTGCACGATTTTTCCTGACGCATTTGCTGGATGGTGACCCTGCCAGCAACAATTTATCATGGCAATGGGTTGCAAGCACATTTAGTCATAAGCCGTATATTTTCAATCTCGATAACGTGCGAAAATTCACCGGCAAGGCCTATGAAGCCCCTGCTGACGAGATCGGCATGGCTGTCTTTGACGGTAGTTATGACGCGATCAACCGCGATTTATTCAACCGCAGAGGATGAGGGACATATAATGCCTACAATTACATGGATTCATGCAGACAATCTCAACCCGAATCAACCTGCCCTACACGATGGGCATCCTGCAGTTTTTGTGTGGGATGAGTCTTTGCTGACAGAATGGGCAATCAGTTTCAAACGAATTGTATTCATCTATGAGTGCTTGCTGGAATTGCCGGTGGTAATTCGGCGCGGAGACGTCAGTGAACAAATCTTGCGCTTCGCACAGGAACACGGCGCAGATGAGATTATCACAGCAGCGAGTCCATCACCCCGTCATCAGCAAATTGTGGCGATACTCCGTACAGAAGGTTTAGACGTACATATCATGACTGATACGCCCTTCATCAACTATGATGGACCGTTGAAGCTCAACCGGTTCTCGCATTACTGGCGCAAAGCAGAGCGCTACGCGATGCAAACTACTGACAAATGAGAGACCTATAAGTGATGGAATATACTGTGCCGAATTTAAAAGGTATCGGTTATAATAATTCATAAACTTTTAACATTTCAATCGTTGTGGAGGAAGCATGAGCAATAAAGAGCAACTGGTCATGGATGCGCTCAAGACAGTTATTGAGCCCGAGTTGCATCAAGATATTGTGACGCTCAACATGGTACGCGACCTCAAGATAGAGGGTGATACGGCGCGTTTCACCATTGTACTGACCACACCAGCTTGCCCGCTCAAAGATGTATTTATTGAACGGTGTAATGCGGCGGTGATCGGTACAGTAGACGGTATCAATCAGTTGAAAATCAACTGGGATGCGCGTGTACCCACTGATAGCCGTATTCAAGGTCAATTTAACGCTCCGATGAAAAGTATCATCGCTGTAGGCTCCGGTAAAGGTGGTGTCGGCAAGAGTACGGTATCGGTCAACCTGGCGGTAGCGTTGGCAGCGGCAGGGGCATCAGTTGGCTTGATTGATGCAGACATCCTAAACCCCAATGCGCCGCAAATGATGGGCTTACAAACGGGCCGTCCTAAAGTTGTTAATGATAGGATGCAACCGATTGAAGCCTATGGGGTGCAGATCATCAGTACAGGATTTTTGACGCAACCTGATAAACCCATGATTATGCGTGGCCCGATGTTGCACAGCGCGATCCGACAATTTTTCACGGATGTGAATTGGGGACAGTTAGATTATATGATCGTTGATTTACCCCCTGGGACGGGTGATGCGCCTTTATCGCTGGCACAACAATTCCCACTGGCAGGCGCAATTATCGTGACACAACCACAGACTGTTGCCACTTCGGATGCATTGCGCTCGATTGCGATGTTTGAGCAGTTGAAAGTGCCGATCATCGGTTTGATTGAAAACATGACCGGTGATTTCTTCGGATCAGGCGGTGGTGAAAAGCTGGCAGAGGAGCGCAACTTGAGCTTTTTAGGGCGCGTACCGATGCAAGTCGATGTGCGTGAGGGCGGTGATCTAGGGCGTCCGATTGTCGCACACAATCCGTTTTCTCCGGCTGGTGAAGCATTTGCAGACATTTCCAAGAAAGCTGCGGCACGCATTAGTGTTTTGATGATGCAAAATTCAGATGTGATCCCGATCAACGTGATTAACTGATCGGAACTCACCCGCAACATTTTCCCTCAGCGTGATCGTTCCTCTGAGGGATTTTGTTCTCATCGCTTGTGGGACATTATCAATCGTCTAAGCCATAGACTTTGATGCGATCTTCGTCTTCATTGCCAACGGGATTATAACGCCCGATCAATAACCAGAATAAAAAGCTGATCACCAATGAAAGCATTAACCCGAGTATCATCTCCCAGAAGAATAGTTGCAATCGCATTGACATCCACGCCAGTGCAAAGAGAATGACGAAGACACGAAACAGCCGTTGATGACGTTTTGAAATGCGTTGTGACAAGATCCACAAGAATGAAAATGTGGCAAATACAACAAAAAACTGACTCCAATCCATGCGAATTTTCCTTAATACCCTGCAACCAGCGCCAATAATTCGTAAAACAGTATAGTGCACTTCGATTGGAAATAGCTTAACAGGCGATGACATCTACCCAACCTTGCGATACCATCGACGGCACAATAAGCTATAATATGAGATGTGAGAGAACAGCACAATATTGAGATTATGCTATAATGCAAATCATATCGGAATTAGGAGTAGAAACTATGATTGAAATCAATGTCACCGACCCTAAAGATACGGTGACACTGGTAGAAGTCAGTGGTCGAGTCGATAGCATGAATGCCAATGAATTTGGCAGTGGATTAAACACCCAAATCAACAATGGCAAAGTACAACTCGTCTTAGACTTAAGCAGTGTGGAGTATATGTCGAGCGCAGGGTTACGAGAAATTGTAACGACGCTCAAAAATGCGAAGAAAGCCTCGGGTGATCTACGGCTAGCTCAACCTTCACAGCGGGTGCGTGAAGTACTAGAAATGGCGGGTTTGGATACGATTTTTCGTATTTACACAACGCAAGACGATGCCATAGACAGCTATTGATATTCAAAAAAGATGACGTGGAGTGTTGTATGGCTGAACGCGAACGCAGACTGCAATTACCCGGCAAGATAGAACAGGTCAGAGCAGCCTGTGATTTCGTGGTAAAAGCAGCTGAAGATGCTGGATTCAGCGATGATGGCATATTTCAGAGTCAGTTAGCTGTTGAAGAAATTTTCACCAACATCATCGAACACGGCTACGGTCATCAAGGTGATAACAAGAAGATTGAGCTTGTTACTGAAATCACCGATGATGCACTGTTAATTTCGATTTATGATGAGGCACCACATTTCAACCCATTAGAGCTAGACGCCCCAAATCCTAAGTTATCGTTGTGGGAACGCGAACATGGGGGCTGGGGAGTGTACTTCGTGCGCCAATACATGGATGATGTGCGCTATAAGCTCGACGGCAACCGCAACCGCTTAATCTTAGAGAAGAAACGCCCCAAGGTTTAAGTGGTCATTGATCATTCGGCAGAGGTTGGGGTGTTGTTGATGTACCCTCACGCCACCCGTTAATATTGTCAAGATCAATGGCTTCATAGGGTGGTAAGTAATTGTAGAATTCTACCGAACCATCAGGTGCTTGGCGTAAACACTCATTAGCAGTTGGGGGTAGATCGCTCCGGCGTTGCAATAAGAGGTTATCTGGATTGAAGTAATTCCAAACCGCACGTGAAATTTCCTCCATTAATTCCCACCGATTAAAACCTGTGGTATCGCCAGCTTCCCAAAAGAAAATTGAAATCACATAATCACGTCCATTCGGCGAGAAAACTACTCCTGCATCACCGGTCATAGCACCTGTGATCCCTTGAGACAAATCTGCTGGTAACCAACCATTTTTATGTGAGATGCGCGTCTCGGCAGGTAAACCAGCCTGTAAGAGCCGTTCGAGATCGTTGGCACTCATGAGTTCCAGCATTTGACGGCATTCATTGGGCGTATATTCACCATCAGGATAAATTGTCATCAATCCAGAACCATATTCCGCACAATCATAAATCAAGCTCAGCAGAAATCCCATATCTTCGGCAGTAGTCTGGTTAAAAGGATCGGCATCGGTATCGTAATTAGGATTAGGTGCCGTATCCGGCGCGGCGATGCTCAAAAAACGTTGATTGGCAGAACCGTCAACGAGGGGAGCAGTGAGATAGGTATTCGTCGCACCAACTGTCTGATAGGTTTGGTTCATACTGCTCAATCCACGCACAATATCACCGTTGCCAATGTAAGTTTCAAGAATGGTATTGGAGGAAGAGTTATTACTACACAACATGGAATTTGCCATCAGAAAGGCTTCGTCCCGGTTAATTTCACGGTCACGAATGCGGAATAGATCTAGCATGATACCCGTCTTGATGGTGCTAGCGGCTGTATAGGCAATATCCCCCTGAATATTAATCTCTTCGCCAGTGAGCAAATCCAGCACAAAAATTGATGCGACACTGTTCTGACTATCGTAGATATAGCCCTGTTCATCAAGATATTCGAGGATCAACGATTCAAGCGCGTCCATTGTTGGGCGGTCTGCATCGCCACCGATGACTGGTAACGCCACAGCACGATTATTAGGGCGGTTGAGAGCGCTATCAATGGCATCAATGGCTGATTCGATGTCTAACTGATAACTGGCACTGTCCGGTGAAATCGTCATTGTTTCTAAATCCGTAGTGAAAAATGATCCTTCACGATCATAGACATCAGCAACTTGTGTGAGACGCGTACGCAAGGCATTGACCTGATAATTTGAGACTAGCGGGACAGATTGTAAGGTTTCACTCTCCAACGCCAGCATATAGTTGAAAAAACGCCCCCAGAAACCTCCGCCACTCTCGCCGAGCGAGCGTGCATTAGCGATCATAACATCCGTATTGACATTGAAGCCGATCTCATCAGGAATGAGGTTGATGGGCGAATCTTGATAATAGAGCGTGACTGGTGATGCATAAGCCGATTCAATCTCGGTTTCAGCTTCAATTTCGGTCATATTGCCGACAGGCACTCCACCCGCTACCAGACCAAGTGGCAGGCGATCTTCCTGTGAGGTAAACTGCAACAGCTGATTGATGAACAATGCGAATGATGCAACAAGCATCAGCACCGACATAATAGTAAGTAATGGCAAGCCTTGACGGCGTGGTGTAATCAAACGTGATCGTGACATAGTGCCGATTACTCCTTATTCATTCTTCAAAATCTCAAAGGCTGTTTCTATCGCTTGATAGTGAAAAGGATGGATATAAGGTAAATCTTGACGAGCATACCAGGCATAGTCAAGCAATTCATAGCTGAGTGCGTTGATTGTTCCTGTTGGTTTGCAAAGAAATGCAAAATCAAGGTGATGATACTCAGTACGGATTGCCAGTAACAAACGCTCGACGGTGACCGCTAAGCCAAGTTCCTCATCAATCTCTCGTGCAATGGTCTGGCGTGGGTCCTCATTGAAGCCAATCCACCCACCCGGCAAGCCCCAGGGTAATTTTGGATGAAAAACATGCTCGACCAACAACACTTCGTGCGCGTCATTGATAACAACTCCGATCACACCTACCGAGTATTTCGGCTGTATCACGCGATACAAATAATATGGAATGCGCATCAACAAGGGAATGCGACGAATGACGGTTGCGAGCCTTTGACGAACGTTCATAGTGCCTCATCTCTTTCACGATAGGAAAGTGTAATGACGAGCAAGAGGTGCGTCAACCCACGAATGTCCTGCGCAAAACGGAAAATTTATAGCTTCTTAACGAGTATTCAACCGAAAGATTGCGAAACAGTTATGATAGTTATGATATACTAATGGTAGCTGATTTTAATCATGAGATGCCTCTCTAGCTAGGTGGTAAAACTTGCTACAATCAACACTCACATTATTAAATGACATATTTGTGCAATCACCGGGCGATTTTTTATTCTTCCTTGTCGTGATGATCTTGAACCTCATCAGTTTATTGATGTCGCTCGCATTAACTGACGAAGAATACGTCGGTCATCAGCGTTATACGCTTGCATTGTTTGGCGTGGTATTTGCATGGAGCTTAATGTTTGCTGGTGTGTTGTTCATTCGCTTTGCTGATCAATCTGCGGATACCATCTTGCCACCGTTGGAACGCGCAGTATCGGCAGCGAGCCTGTTGTTATTAGGTTGGGCATTTTTGACTGGGGACCACGGGCGCTGGCGGCAATCCTCGAACACTCTGTTGTTGATCTTGTTACTAGCGGTTGCTATTGCTTATGCAGTCAATGGTATCATCTGGATTGAAGTTGCAGAGGAGATCGATTTTAACTTGAGCAATTTCGGTGTGAGCTGGACATTTGTCCTGTTTGCTCTGCCAGTACTCGGTATTTTACTATCGATCTTATTCTTTCGTGATATTGTCGACGCACCACTCAAAATAGTATTCTTCTTATTGGTGGGTACAGGTGGAGCACTGACTATCTATCAGATCACGCAAAACGGCGTAATTGGTAACGATATGGGTTTGTACCGCATGACCTTCACGCTGGCACAAGTGATGATCCCGCTCATCATTTACCGTATTGTAGTTGCACAATATAAAATTGCACTGGAAGATCGCACGATACGCGGCAGTACACCTATCCCATCACCACAGGCAGTTGCGGCGGCACCACCTCCCCCACCACAGCGTATTGCGAATAACGACACGATCAACGCGCAACTGCTCAAAGCAATGGGCATGATGCTGGAGTCTGGCGATCCATCAGATATACCGTCACAGATCGTCAACACCTTATTAGATATTTTGCGGGCGGATATTGGAGCGTTGTTGCGCTTGCAAGATATTAACTACGCGGATATTACAGTCGCACAAGATCGCATGATGGGACAAAAAATTGCGAGTATGTCTCTCAATCTTGATAATCAACCAACTCTGGTTAATGCAATTGAGCGGCACGCCCAGCGCGGTTTATATCCTGATCGCAATGTGGAAGAGTTAGATGATCTATATGAGCGAATGTATATTGAACAACGTGGCCCGGTCTATTTACAACCTTTAACACACAATCATGAAGTCTTTGCGGTCATTCTGGTAGCGATGCCTTACACCAAACGCGAGCTACGCGCCGAAGAAGTCGAAATCTTAAAGGGAATTGGCGCAATCTCTGGCAGTTTGCTAGCTGTTAGTTATGCATCAGCAGAAGCCTCAAAACATGCGGAAGATCAGATGATACAAGCAATGGTTGAAGGTTTAGCGCCGAGTACTTTACAAGAAAGCAGTGACTCACAGGCGCGTAGTAATATGGAACAGCGCCTCATTGATGCACGTGCCGAAATTCAAAACTTGAACAAGCAAGTGAACGAATTAAATAAGCAATTAGGGCAAGAACAGAACCGTATTATCGCGCTTTTAGGCGATAGTGCAGAGAACCTGAGCATTTCACAACGCATCAGTGTGATCACTGATGAACAGATTCAATTGCGTGAGGAACGTGAACAATTAGCGCGGCGGCTCAAAGAGGCAGAAGCTGCGTTACAGGGTGCATCTGCGGCAGATAATGATTCCGTCATCAGCCACCTTGTGGAAACCTTACGCCAGGAGAAAGAAATCTTAGAAGTCGAGAAGATCCGCCTGCAACAGACGCTTGATGAAATGCGTGCGCAGGATAAATCAGTAGTACCGGCAGACATGCAACGTTTACTCAACCGCATGATGCAGGAGAAGAACACACTTGAGCAAGAGCGCAATCAGCTAAGCGATAAGTTAGGACATCTAGAGACCGAATTACAGGCACTGGGTATTGAAGATGATATCACAGGCTTATCAGAGTGGATTTCGCGTTTATCAGAAGAACGAGTAAGCCTCAAACATCAGAATGAACTCTTGCAGAAAGAACGGGATACCTTGCTCAAAGAGCGCGAGACCTTTTCGCAAAAGATCGATCAGGAGAAGGATCGCGATACACACATTCAAAGTTTGCACGATAAAATAGAGAAACTGGCATCCGATCGTGAGATTGCAGTCAAACAGCGCGATAAATTGCGGGCTGAGTATGATGAGATACTCAAGAGCTTAAACATGGTCAAAGAGCACCGGGCGCGATTACTAGCGGAATCATCAGGGCATGAGCTAGAATTAACAGAAGCTCGTGAGGAACAAGCCCAACTACGCGCACAAATTCAGGAACTGGCTGATCTGCGCAGTCAGTTATTAGACGAACGAGATCGCCTCAGCGCTGATAATACAGCACTCAAAACAGAGTTAGAACAGCTACAGTCACAGGTTGATGGTGATCCCTCGCGCATGAAACGAATCAACGAAGAAGGCGTTGGTTCACTGAAAGAGATGATCGAGCAACTCTCGCAGCAACGCGATCAGCTTGAACGCCAACTCAATCAAGTCATGTCACAACGCGATGAAGCACGTCAACAACTCAATCTATTACAGGTCACCACAGCTAAGAACAACGGCATTGAGATTAGCTACTCTCCAAAAGAGCCTGAATTACTGGTCGGGCTGGTGCAAGAGTTACGCACGCCTATGACATCGATTACAGGCTATGTGGATCTGCTGATGAGTGAATCTGTGGGTATATTAGGGGAAACACAACGTAAATTCTTACAGCGAGTAGGGTCTAGCATCACAAGAATGGATTCTATGCTCAATAGCCTGATTCGCGTCACACAATTGGACACCGGACTGTATCAGCTAACACCCCGTCCAATTGACTTCGTACGGTTAGTAGAGAATACAATCACCGACGCATCTCTGCAATTTCGTGAGAAAGGCTTGGCTGTCATACTGGATTTAGATGAGGCATTGCCGACTGTGACAGCTGACCTTGATGCGATGAAGCAAGTCATCGAACAACTACTGACTAACGCTTATCTTGTTTCCCCACCAGACAGTGATATTAACGTGACGGTGGTACGCAAAACAGTGCGTTTGAGTGAAGGCAGTGACCCACAAGCCTGTATCTATGTGGCGATAGAGGACAGTGGTGGTGGTATCAGTCCCGAAGATATTCCTCGTGTGTTCGCCCGGAAATATAAAGCAGAGAATCCATTGATTGAAGGTTTAGGCGATACTGGCGTGGGCATGTCAATTGCTAAGGCATTGATCGAAGCACATGAGGGCAAGCTATGGGTTGAGACCCACAAAGGCGAAGGAAGCACGTTCATGTTCGCATTGCCAATTAAGATGATCGCTGAAACGAAGGAAGATTGAGCTAACATGCGCAGAAATCTAGGCAGTGAAGTATTAATCGCAGTAGTCGCTCTAAGCGTGATTATCTGTGCGCTATTCTTTGCGTTATTACTATCAACGACATCCGATAATCCACCAGCAACAAACATTTCATCAAGTATGGTGACAGCAGAATCAGTAACGGCAGTCAGCTCAAATGTAGAGGACGAGGCAACCTCTGATGTGACGGAACCATCGGCTACGCACACTGAACAACCGACTGACACGCCAGAACCATCGGCTACGCACACCGAGCAACCGACTGACACGCCAGAGCCAACGGCTACGCACACCGAGCAACTGACTGACACGCCAGAGCCATCAGCTACGCACACTGAACAACCCACTGACACGCCAGAGCCAACGGCTACGCACACCGAGCAACCGACTGACACGCCAGAGCCAACGGCTACGCACACCGAGCAACCGACTGACACGCCAGAACCATCGGCTACGCACACTGAACAACCCACTGACACGCCAGAGCCAACGGCTACGCATACCGAACGACCGACTGACACGCCAGAACCATCGGCTACGTATACCGAACGACCGACAGCGACAACACGCCCGAACAATACACTGCGACCCACAGCGACAAGTACATCATCAAACGTATTTCTGGGCATTATTCCAACCTTACCGCCTTCACCAACGGTTGCCCCATTGGATGACCCGACTCGTACGCCGGCATCGTGCCAGTTACCCCGTGGGTGGACAACCTACACGGTGCAATCAGGTGATACGGTATTTGCCATTTCACTGGTGACAAACAGCACTGTCGATGAATTACGCTTTATCAACTGCCTCGACGATGTCGATAATATCACAACCGGAGATGTGTTGTTCGTGCCGATTGCGCCGGTTCGCCCTGTTGCAACGATTGTCCCTTCGGGGATTCGTCAGGGATTGGTATCTGTGGGGTGCAGTAGCCCTAACACACAAATCACCAGTCCTGTGACTGCCCAGCGTGTCAGTGGCACGTTCAACGTGATTGGAACCGCGACCCGTTCAGATTTTCAATACTATAAAATCGAAGTGCGCCCTGATTTCGCAGATATTTATAATTTCTATTCGGATTCTCGCACGCAAGTTAGCAATGGTGTGTTAGGTCAGATCAACGCAGATTTATTCGGTGCAGGCTTGCACTGGATACGGCTCTCGGTGGTAGATTTACGCGCGAGTATCGCCCCGGATGCAATCTGTGAAATCCCTGTGATTTTTGAATGAGTGTCGCTAAAAGTGCTCGCTTCATATAAACTAACGCCTGTTTCATTTTTGACATGAATGCAAAGGTAATGATGCATGTCTAGTAATCAACAGGTTGAGCCTCAATCAGCGATCCGAACAGCGCTGAGTATCACTTATCGGGTAGTGATTGCACTGATTATCATCGGTATTCTCGTGATGGTGGTGCAAATTTCTGCCCTTTGGCAGGCAAACATGACGACAACCAACGTTAGCACAGCGCGTCAGGCAGATTATGCTGGCACAGCGACAGCTATCGCGCCGGCTGGTGATGCTGATGCGGGTCTTTATCACTTTGTACAATTTGCGACGAACACGCCACTTGCCGATCAAGCTCCACCAAGTACACAAACGCCAGAACCAACTGCCGAACCGCCACAAGCAACAGAAGCGCCGGCACAGTCAACAGTGATTCCGCTACCCACATTTTATGCTGTACAAGATGCGGCTGGTCAGATCATTGCAGGGACGGCTGTACCACCGCAATCACAGGTTGTACCGCGTGAAGATGAACTTATCAATATCGTGTTGTTGGGCAGTGATGGCGATATTGTCGGCGATAACAGCATCCGTACTGATACCATCGTGATCGTCTCAATCAACACACGCACACAAACGGTCTCGATGCTCAGCATCCCGCGTGATGTCTTTGTTTACGTCCCCACGCCGACGATGGCACGCATCAATACAGTATATGGTATTGGGGAATCTTTAGGATGGTCAGGGGGGGGCTTCGGCTTACTGCGCGAGACAATCTTCTATAACTTCGGCATACAGGTACATTATCATGCTTTCGTCGAGATCAGCGGATTGGTTGAGATCATCGACACTGTTGGCGGGGTCAATATTGCAGTCGATTGTGCTTATCAAGATCCGCCCTTAATTGATGCGGATGTGCCTGCCGGTGCCATCGGGCCAGATGAAGATAATGTCTATGTTTTGCCAGTTGGCTATTATCAGTTCACCGGACGTGAGGCGATGTGGTATGCGCGTTCACGGGGTAATTCTGATGCATTCGACCGTGGACGACGGCACATTCAGTTGTTAGAGGCTATCCTAAGGGCTGGACGTGACAATGGTCAACTGACACAAATTCCAAATCTGTGGAATGATCTCACACAAATTGTTGAAACCGACATTACATTGGACGTGGTATTGGGTTTATTGCCGATTGGGATTAATCTCGATAGTAGCCGAATTGAGCGTTTTAACTTGATACGTACTTATCACACCACACCCTGGACACCGAATGAAGGGATTTATGCCGGGCAGAATGTGCAATTGCTCAATCAGCAGGAAGTATTTGATCTGATGGTTGATTTCTATACGCCACCTCCTGAAACGCGCTTATCGCTTGCTGGCGCGACCATTGCTGTCTATAACGGTACAGACCGCCCTGATCTGGATATTGTTGCATCGGAGCGCTTGCGTAATGCGGGTTTGAGTGCCATTGCATTCGGGGCGGCAGATGAGCAAGGTGTGACCGACACACAGCTCACAGATTTTGCGGCAGAAGCACGCGGGAGCGCTTCATCGCTCATCGCCAGTGAACTGAATATCCGGCAAGAGAATGTGACCACGGTTGCTGATCCCAATCGGGATTATGATTATGTGGTCATTGTGGGGGAAAGTTACAACTCTTGTAATGCCAATGTACTACCCATTGAATAAGAGCAGTCGCAATAGGGTGTGCAGTCACACGCGCACACCCTAAATCTAACTAGTCTGTGGTGGTTGGATCAAGTGCGTCGCGCATGCCGTCACCGATGATGTACAAACACAATACTGTCGTCGTGATCAGCAAGCCTGGACCCACCACAAGAATTTGTGAACGGCGCCAGAATGTTTGAGACTCGGAAAGCATATTACCCCATGTTGCAAAGGGTGGATTGATACCGAAGCCAAGGAAGCTCAGTGCGGATTCGGTGAGGATCAAACCACCGATACGAATCGCCAGCGAGACAATTACAATCGATAGCAGATTGGGCATAATGTGCTGAGCCATGATGCGTACATCAGAGGCACCCATTGCACGTGCCGCGATAATGTACTCGCGCTCACGCAATGCTAATGTTTCACCTCGCACCAGACGCATTGTACCTGTCCAGCCTAAGAGTGCCAACAACAAGATGAATGTAATAGGACCCGGACTGAAAAGTGCCGAAACGAGCAAGAGCAAAAACAAGCTCGGGATCGAATTCAAGGTGGTGATGAACCAGATCATCACATCATCAATAACACCGCCGTAATAACCGGTAAAAATACCGAGCGCTAGACCAATAGACAAAGACAAGAAACCTGCACTGAAAGCCACAGCTAATGAGATCTGTGCGCCGTATATCAAGCGAGCAAGATGATCACGCCCTTTATCGTCAGTGCCCAGCAGGTTCTCTGCATCGGGTGGTGCATAGGTCTTCTGCAGATTCTCGGAGAAGGGATCAATGTTGAGCAATTCTGTTGTGATCGGTGCCGTAATTGCCATTAGCACTAAAAAGCCAACAATCCCCAACGCTACGAGTGTCATGTGGTCTTTGCTGAGGCGACGTACAGCCCTCTGCATGTGCGTTAAACGACGGAATTGCTCATCGTCTGTATTAAGGATTGCGACCTCATTCTTTGTAATAGCCATACTTACCTGTACCTATTCTACTCAATCAGAAGCGGATGCGTGGATCAAAGAGCGCATATAAAACATCGGAGATGATGTACGCGATTACAGTCAGCACTGCTCCGATGACCACCGATGCCATCACAATCGGATAATCACGCTGGCTAATTGCTTCTAAAAACAATCTACCCAGCCCCGGCCAACTGAAGATTTGCTCAATCACAACTGCCCCACCGAGAATACTCACTACAGCTGGCCCCAGGAAGGTAGCAATTGGAATGAGTGCGTTGCGTGCACCGTGTTTAACCCAAACATCGCGGTCTTTAAGACCTTTCGCACGCGCTGTGCGGATATAATCACTATTAATTGTATCGAGCATGGAAGTGCGCATGAAACGCGAATAACCTGCCACGCCACCAAATGAGAGTACCAGAGTGGGTAATAATAGATATTCAAGACGTTCAGTAATCGGAATATCACTACACGTGCCACGCCTGACTGTACTGAGATCACATCTATCGCCGCGTGCCCAGGGTATGCCAAGCGACACGCCAAATATCAACACGAAAAGTAGCCCTAGCCAAAAATCAGGGACAGCTTGCCCTAGGACAGCTAAGACACGTGAGAAGTTATCAAATAATTTACCCTGCCAGACGGCTGCACCAATCCCGATGGGAATACCGACAACTAGCGAAACAATAAAAGTCGCGATTCCAAGCTCGATTGTAGCGGGCAATCTTTCTGCAATAAGATCGTAAACCGGACGCCGTTTGGGAATGGAATTACCAAAGTCACCTCGCAACATACCCTGACGCTCAACAGCTTCAGTGAATTCACCATCATACCAACCTGTATCATATTTCCACCACATCCAATCGTTACCTGTCATCCACACCAGATACTGAACATACCAGGGGTCATCCAGTCCATAGCGTGCCGATAGGGCGTCGCGTTGTTGTGGGGTCATGTTTGGGTCACCGAAGGTCATGATACGAACGGGATCACCCGGTGCAGCAGCCAGCAATAGATACGAAAGAATTGTTACACCAAGGAGCGTAGGAATAGACTGAATCAATCTACGGATAATATGCCTAGTCATTAAGATACACCTTTTACTTAAGTTGGGAAGGACTGCTGACAGTACTACTGAGCTATGTGGTGAACACAGCCCAGTAGTAACTTTTATTACTTAGTCCTCGAGAAGGAGCCAGTCATCAACGTTCCACAGAACGTTATTTGGAATGGGGTCATAGTTAGCAAGGTTCGCCTGAGCGGCGGACATCACGTTACCCACATACAACCAGATGTATGGTGCTTCTTCCCAGAGAATGCGTTGAGCTTCAGCATATGCCGCATTACGGGTATCAGGATCGCAACCCGGCAGTGCTGACATTTCGGTCAGAATATCGTTGAATTCCTGATTCTGGAATGAGGTGAAGTTGAAGCCAGAGCCTGGCGCATCGACACCAACACCGAACAGGTTAGTTAAGCTCGGACCAGGTTGGAACGGCAAGCCGAGGTTCCAGCCGAGGATGATCGCATCGAATGTTTGACCAGTAAGCACATCTACCAGAGTACTGAATTCGATTGCCTGGAATTGTACATCAAAGCCGATGGCATCCAGTTGAGCTTTCACGGTTTCACCGATGGACTCGCGTGCATCGTTACCAGCGTTGGTCTGGAGGACGAATGTCAGCGGGCTACCTTCGAATGACGGATCAACTTCTGTTGCGTACAAGCAACCCTGGCATTCACGCACACCATCGCCATCACCGTCAACCCAACCAGCTTCTTCGAGCAAGCTCATCGCCAGTTCTGGATCGTATTCACGGATCTCTACACCCAGTTCGGTATATTGATCGCGCGTTGATGAGAATGTAGGATGGTCGTGAATAGCAAGCGGTTCGCCGTTACCTTCGAGGATACCGGTTGCCGGTGCATCGTCGGTTGGGCGTGTACCAATCATTTCAAGCACGTCCACACCATGAGCGGCAGCGAGACGCACACGAACATCACCGAAGATCGGGTGTAGACCCTGATCGATGAGGTTGCCGTCATTATCGCGACCTGGTTGTGGGTTATTGGGATCAGCGAGGTTCAAACCAACCCATTGGTAACCATTTTGGGCAAACTCAACATACTGGAAGTCACCTGTTTCGTCAGCCAATGCACGGAAGGAATTCTGGTTGGCAGCGTTGATGCCGTAGAAAGTGAAGTCACCAGCAAGGAAACGTTCATAGCCAACGTTTGAATTTGCAATCACCTGGAAGACATATTCGCCAGCAGCAACATAGGGCAGTGCTTTGGTGTCAGTATATTCTTGTGAGGACAGCAAGCTGGTCTGAACACCAAAATCAATGAAGGGATCATTGAATGGACCGAAGGTTGCGCCTGGATAGAAGTAAGGATCAGCATCCATTGATGCGTAATCATCACCGAATTGAGCTTCAAAAGCGTGTGAAGGAACAACAGCGATGTCGTTGATGTCGCCGAGTGCATCACATGCTGGCAATAATGAAGGGTTACCATCTTCATCTAAGATGATTTCGCCTTCTTCATCACGTTCTACGGTACCGAGACGGATTTCAAGGGTGAAGTCATCGATCTTGGTAATTTCGTGGATCGAGCCACCAATGTTGGTGCCGTCATCCAATTGCCAGAAGACGTTGGTACGTGGTGAACTGGTTGTACCCGAGCGCACAGCTTCGACTGCCCAGAGATAGTCGTCAACGGTGATCTGTTCACCATCTGACCAGAACATATCCTCGCGGATAGTCAGGGTGAGGATTGTACCGGATTCATCATATTCCCAACCGGAAGCCAAACCATCTGGCACATTGGGTTGTTCTTCAAAAGTACGATCCTCGAGGGCGATAATGGCTGGGTACATGAGGTTGTAAACAGCGCTCGAAGCGGTATCGTTACCGATTACAGGGTTGAATGTTGCGGGGTCACTGTTGAGAGCGGTGTCAATAATCACACCACCTTCACCCGGGCCCGATGGTTCTACAACATCGTCCTGAGCGGCGATTGGCGCGACCAGTACGGACAACACCGCAATGATTGTGCCAAGTGCTAAAAACTTGAACATACGGTTCATATAGTAATGCTCCTTAACGAACAACGTTTAAAAGATTTTTTTGACGCTTTGCCAAGCGCAGATCATGTTATAACACAAAGTGCTCAACACGACTACTGATTACCTTATCGAAAACTTATGAAGTTCTTTTGAAGAATATGTTTATCGTAATAAGTTTCGCTTAATGTTGGCTTGAACACAGGTTTTTAGGGTAATTCACTCAAATTATTACCGTAAATTTCGCCCTATTAGGTCGTCAAAGATGAGCATTTCATGAAAAGTTGTGAGTGAGCAAAATCTTTGAAGATGAGTGCATGATAAAGTCAACATTAAGCCTATTAGGTCCCCATATAACATAAAAATACAAAAATCCCCCTGAATGAGGAGGATTTATATGTCGGGGTAGCGGGATTTGAACCCACGACCTCTTGTAATCCGTGCATCCTTTGCACCGATTTACTACTCCGCACGAATGAAGCGCATCACGTCGCTGGCATTGTGCGTGAGTATCTGGTCTGTG
>JBNPEE010000055.1:0-23233 GCA_051117475.1 Anaerolineae bacterium
CACACGACTCATTGCCAAAATTACCTCTCATTTATTGCGACATCTCTTGAAAACTCGCTTCAGTATTGATATTCAGACCTTTCAAGTCGATGATGCGATTGAGTTTTAGTTTCACATACAACGTATTGTTATCTCATCTGACAATCTGCTTTGAATAAATCAATGGAAAAGAGAGTATATCATCCTGTATCAATGGTTGATTAGCCTGCTTAGTTTGTTATCCACTGTGGTGCTAGTCTCTGCACAAACGGATCAATGTGGTCAGGTGATCGGAATCGCCCTGATAAGCGCGAGTAAAGCCTGCGAAACAGTTGGACGTAACCAAGTCTGTTTTGGTCACTTGACACTCAATGTTACCCAACAATCGGATGCTGTTGATTTTTAGTTTTCGCAGGTCGGGATATTGTCGATGTCGCTGCGATTCAATCGCTGGAGCTGAGTGAATATGATCCCACAGTAGGCTCGTGGGGTTTGGCAGTGATGCGTTTACAAGCTAGTTTGCCGGAAACCTTATCCGGTCAGAATGTGACGGTTTTGCTCTTTGGTGGCACCACTGTGCGTAGCACAGCCGACTCTGTGCGCGAGCAAGCCCCACCCGAGCGACAATTTAGCCTCGTGGCAAATACGCGTGTTAATGTACGTGCCTTGCCGACGACTAACGCGCTCATACTCGGTAGTTTTGTGCGGGTGCAGAAGTCACTGCCACCCGACGCACAACCGATGGTGATTGGATACGTGTGCAGTTTGAAGGGCAAGTGGGGTGGGTGGCTTCCTTCTTGCTGGATGCTGACACCCTGTCACAACTGCTCGTGGTTGATCCTGATGATCCAGGCTTTCTATCTATCGACAGGCATTGGTCGCCCAACTTGCAATGAAGTGCCCGATGATGGGATGCTGCAGACCCCGCAGGGTGTTGGTGCAATCACACTCAATATCAACGGCGTGGATGTGGATATGGGATCAACCGTTTATTTCACCATCGATGATGAGCGCTTTCTCAATATCACACCTGTCGAAGGTGCCGCGCGTATCGACGTGGGTCAAGAGAACCGCACTGCGGTTGCCGGTACCCGTATTCGCGTTGCGCTCGATAGTGCCGATACAGTCATCATTGAGGATATACTACCGATCACTCACTATAACTCAGATGCCGTCACGGGTTTGCCTGTTTCTTTGTTTGAACGCCAGATTGAGATCAACACGGGTTTGAATGATGAGGATTTCCAGCTGTTCACTGAGTACGAATTGCTTTTCCAGAAAATCAATGTCGAACATGTCAGTCCTGTCTTTGACTATCTGCGATAATTCCGCTTTGATAGTAACGCAGGGCTATGATCTGAGCCGGTATCCCGAATATCTGGGTGATGATGATGTCGCGCTATCCGTGCCGAATAACCCCAACCCAAACCCCAATCCGGCATGTCCCGACAATGATGATGACGATGGACGGGATTCATCTCCATCCGATGATGATGGTAATGATAGTGATAGTGGGGATAATGATGAGGGTGATGAGGGTGAAGGTGAGGAAGATTTGCCGGGGAGTGAATATTGGCAGGGTTGGTATTTAACGAGTATAAACGAGTATATCGAATATTAGTTTAGGATGGGATAGACACGATGCGCTATAAACTTTGGTTAAGCCTGTGCAGTGTGTTGTGTTGTGTTGCGCTTGTGACAGCACAAAACGGACAATGTACGGATGTGATCGAGTTGGCATTAGCAAGTGCCAATGAAGCCTGCGAGAATACCGGACGTAATCAAGCCTGCTACGGCAATATTGCTCTTGATGCAAGTGGACAACCGGATGTAACAAATTTCCAATTCTCGCAGATTGGGGATATTGTTGATGTTGCCGCGATTCAATCTCTTGAACTCAGTGGCTATAATGCTGAGACCGGCGCATGGGGTGTTGTTTTGATGCGTTTGCAAGCCAATCTGCCAGAGACTTTACCGGGTCAAAATGTGACAGTTTTGCTCTTTGGGGATACGACTCTACGTAATGCCGCTAACTCTGTAGCAGCACAAGTGCCACCGGAACAACAACAGCGCATCAGTGCGGATACAACCGTCAATGTACGTGCTCTACCAACGACGAATGGACGTGTACTCGGTAGTTTGCAACCCAATGCTGAAATTACTGCTACCGGACGCACGGCTGATAATCAATGGTTGCGTGTCATCTACGACGACCAAACTGGTTGGATTGCTTCATTTTTGCTCACAGGTGACGAATCTCTGGAGAATCTGCTCATCGTCGAACCAGAGACGGAACAATATGGCCCGATGCAGGCTTTTTATCTGACGACAGGTATTGGACGCCCGAATTGTAATGAAGTGCCTGATGATGGCATGGTTGTTCAAACGCCCGAAGGAGTCGGTACAGTTAATTTAGCGGTCAACGGCGTTGATGTTGAGATGGGTTCTACCGTCTATTTTAATGTGGATGAAGATCGTTTCCTCAATGTGCGCCCTGTCGAAGGCGCTGCTCGTGTGCGTGCTAATGGTATGAGTCGTACCTCCATTGCTGGAACACGGGTTCGTATTCCACTTGATGAGACAGGGGAGGTCAACGGAGAACCCACACCAGTTGAATCTTATCAAGATGAAGATGGAGAATTCGAGTATCTGCCTTATGAATTACTCGAACGCGATATCGAATGGGAAGATGGACTGACCGACGAAGAGTTCGAATTGTATCTTGAATATGAATTGCTCTACGAGAATCTCCAACTCGAAGACCTCGATGAGGTGTTTGACTATCTGCTACGCTCGGATGATGATGAAGACCTAAGCCTTCTTGATTACCTCATTAATGATCTCGGCTACGCTGATTTTGATGATGATGTTGAATTCTTCTTTGAAGATCTCGGTTATGATTTCGGCGAATACGATGCCTATTATGGTGACGATGCCTACCCATACTATAGCGATGATGGTGACTACTATGGCGGTGAAGAAGACGGCTACTATGATGAGTCGTACAATGGCGATGATGACGGTTACTACGATGAGTCGTACTACAGCGATGACGGCGGCTACTATGGTGGCGAAGAAGACGGCGGTTACTATGACGACTCATACAGTGGCGATGACTATTAATCTTGCATAGCACAGCTTACTGCATCACAGAATGGGAAGCTGCCTTCACGCTTGCGGGCAGTTTTTCTTCATCTGCCATCGCTTCTAATTCACTGTTTAGCTCGTTGCTAAAAAGCCGTTTACGATAGAGAAATGCAACCAATAATCCTACTAATACCCTGAACCATTTATGAAAGAACCCTTCCAGTAAGGCCACTGCACCGGCGACAGCTATCGTCACCACCGGTTGAATAGGACTCACAAGCGCAAGGAGCATACCAGTTGTCGAAATTTCGGTTACGCCTGCTCCATTAGGGACAAAACTAAGCGCACCAATCGCAGAGGCTACACCCAAAATGAACAAGCTCTGCAAGATCAATTGCCATGTCACGTCCAAGCCGAAGCCATATAAGATCATGATGAATCCACTGGCGCTTGCTAAGTAAACGCCCAACCCGACAAGCGACATCGGGATGACATGTTTCAGCGCGAAAATCTCGCGGCTACTCGCATAAAAGTCGGTCAGGGGTTGTTGAAAGCGTTTTAGTACAGGTAAATAACCCAATATATTCAAGAAAAAACGTGCCAATGGTTGAATTTGTATCACAATTAAGCCGGTTAAGATCAATGCGCTGGATGAATAAATTAGCGTGCGACTGAGTACGTTATAATCGATTCCCTGATAACTACCGAGATTGAGCTGATCGCCTGCCAGAATCAACGCACCGGTCATCAGCAAAATCACCGCGATACCATCCACCACACGCTCTGCAATCACAATCGGTGCACTGCGGACAATGGGTACGCCATCATCGTCATAGTTCGGGCTTTTTGTGTGAACCTTGAGCATCACAGCTTTGAGTAATTCAGCAGCTTTGCCGGGGCTGACAACCATCGTGAATGTGGCTACAAAAATGATCAAGCTGTTGCTGAGGCTGATGCGGTGCCGTGCGTCAATTACACCCAAATAATAATGCCACTCGATGAAACGAAAGAAGATCACGAACAGTTGTGCCAGTATAATCAATGGGATTAAGGACAACGGAAAGTTACCCACAGTGTCAAGGATGTTATCTGTGACTAATTGCCCTTGGCTATCCGCCACCAGTAATAAGCCGATGTAGATCGTCAGTGCGGTCAAGATACCCAATAAAATTTGATTGCGATATTTGTGCATGATCTTACTGCCTCTATTCCATAAGACCGCACATTTTAGCAAATGCTAATCTATTAGCGTAGGGTGAACACTCACCTACGGCGCAACGACAGCGCATAGTCAAATAGTTTGTTCTATGGCAAACTGTGCCCACACTAAACCTGACGGATAACCTACTTGTAATCTTTCAACTGTAAAACGAAAGACAATATCATTATACTGTCACCGACGATCAGTACAGGACTTGAACACCTATGACTCAACAGAGTAATAATCAAACAGAACCCAATTTCCAGCCTGTCCGTAATCAGGTCAGTGGCCCACCACCGTTCTTGATGTGGGGGGTTGTCCTTCTCTTCTTCATGATTGTAATCGGCTTTTTTGCTGGTATTTGGGTGTTGAATAACGTATTGACAACCGGTCAACAGGTGCGGGTGGTGAATACGCTACCGCTGATGTCGATCTTCATCCAGAGCAATCCTACTCCAGAAGGGGGTGTTTTGCCCACAGTCGATCCGGATCTTGCCAGTGAGGGTGATCCACTTGATCTACTCAATATGCCGATCAGCAACCCGACTATCTCACCGAATGAGGACATAGCCAGTGCAGAAGCCACCGATGTCGCTATCACTGAAGAACCGGCAGAATTACCTACTAACACACCGTTACCGACGGCAACCAATACACCTTTGCCACCAACTAGCACACCAGTTCCTGCTGAAGATGATAATTCAGATAACAGCAGTAGCGTGGTGGAATCGCAATCAGTAGCACGCTTACCTACATCGCATCGCAATACCGGTTTCATATGGGATCTACAAACGTGGAATAATTGCGGCCCCGCTACGATAACCACTGCCCTCAGTTTCTTCGGTTGGCAGGAAGATCAGGAGTATGCCAAAGATGTACTGCGTCCGAACCGTGAGGACAAAAACGTCAGCCCCGAGGAACTCGTTGATTTTGTCAACGAAGAGACAGGTGTGCGTGCGATTGTCCGTATGGGAGGTACGCTTGATCTCTTAAGGGCGTTGATTTTGGCCGGTTTCCCTGTGGTGGTTGAGCGGGGAATGTATTTTGAAGCCTATGACTGGATCGGGCACTATCAGGTGCTTGTCGCCTATGATGACTCGATTTCGAGCTTCTATGCCTATGATAGTTTCTTAGGGGATGGTACAGCAGGGGAGGGTGTTGCACAAAATTACCGTGATCTGGATAACACATGGCGACACTTCAATCGTACTTTCATCGTTGTCTATAACCCTGAAGATGAACGTATTGTACAGAATTTGATGGGTGAACTATGGGATGCTGATCGTGCCGCTGAAATCGCCGCTGAAACGGCTCAGGAAGAAGCACTCACCAACGTTGATGATGCCTACGCCTGGCATAATTTGGGTATGTCTTTGACCGCTTTAGAACGTTATGAAGAAGCCACACGCGCTTTTGATCGTGCGATTTCACTCGATATGTTACCGTGGCGTATGTTGTGGTATCAATTCGGTTTATTTGAATCTTATCTCAATGTTGGGCGTTACAATGAAATGATCGCGCTAGCAAATGCCAATCTCAATACAACGCCTGAATTAGAAGAAAGCTACTACTGGCGCGCTCGTGCTCAGATCGAGCTTGGTAATATTAGCGATGCAACATCTGATCTGCGCACCGCATTGCGCTATAATCCGAATTTTAATGCTGCCCGTATCGCGCTTGATAACATCCAATGATCATGCTCATCAGGTGATCATCTTGCAGGTGATCGCCTGATCTGTCGGAGTAAGCCATGACCCAAAATATATCCGAGGCACAACGCGCAGAGAAGCAGAAGCGCGATCAAAAACTCGTTCACTCAACCTTGATGTTGATGATTCTCTTCGGTATTGCCAAAGCGATTAGCCTCGTTCAAACAGTCATCATCGCTCAGTTCTTTGGGCTGGATAGCCAGTGGGATGCATACGTTGCCGCCAATGGCATCCCCGAATTGATCGTGATCCTGATCTCAGGGGGGGCGTTAGGACATGCTTTCATTCCGGTCTTCAGCAGTTATCTTGCCCGTGATGAGAAGGTCGATGGTTATCGGCTCGCAAGCCATGTGGTGAACACTGTCTTCACCGTCGCATTAATTATCAGTGTCATAGTTTTTATCATCACGCCCTGGTTAGTCCGTAATTGGATTGCACCTGGCTTTGTCGAAAATCCTGAAACGCTACAACAAACCATCAATATGATGCGCTTATTGCTAGTCGGTACTGTGATCTTCGCTATCAGTGGTATCTTCAGCAGTATTCTACACAGTCACAATCACTTTCTACTGCCGGCTGTCGCGCCAATTATGTATGATCTGGGTATCTTATTCGGGGTTGTTTTTTTGCTGGAACCCTTCGGTATCTATGGTGTGGCAATTGGTACAGTGATGGGTGCAGCAGCACATCTGTTGATTCAAGTGCCCGGTTTAATCCGTAATGGCGCCCGTTGGTTCCCTGAACTTGGCTTAACTGACCCCACACTCTGGCGAGTTATCCGCCTGATGTTACCGCGTGTGATGGGCTTATTCGTGTTCCAGTTCAACTTTCTAGTCATGCGGAATATTGCTTCGCGCTTCGGCGAAGGGGGGATTTCTGCGCTGGATTGGGGCTGGCGCTTGATGCAAATCCCCCAAACCCTGATTGGTACGGCGATGGGTATTGTTATCTTCCCGACGCTCGCTGCCCTCAGTGAGCTACAAGACCTTGATGGAAAGCGCAATGCGATGTCTGGTGCGCTCAAATTCATCATGGTTGCGAGTATCCCCTCCGCAATTGGTTTAATCTTGGTCGGTGAACCTTTGCTAAGTTTATTAGAGCGTGGCGCATTCGATGCAAATGCAACATCACTGGTCTATAGCACGCTCTCGGCATTCACCATCGGTCTGATTGTCCATAGCATGTTGGAGGTTATCGCCCGTAGTTTTTACGCTGATCAAGATACACTCACGCCTTTATGGGCGGCGCTGGGTGGAGCAGGCATCAATCTAGTGCTGTCACTTTCGCTTAGTGGCGTGCTAGCGAGCGAAAACCCACCTATCAGCAATGTGATGTGGCTCGCCTTCGCCAACTCAATGGGTGTTTCCTTCGAAGTGGGTGTGTTGGTCATCCTGTTGCGTAAACGCTGGCAGGGTATTAATGAAAATAGCGTTGTAATCACCACAGTGAAAACACTCATCGCTAGCTTGATTATGGGTGTAGGTGTGCTGGCAGTGGATCAAATCTTTGCTATGCTCGGCTTACAGGAGCGCTTAGTGTATACTATAATGCAATTGACGTTGCAAGTGGGTGTGGGGGGTGTCATCTTCTTCGCGGCGACTTGGCTTATGGGGATGCAGGAAGTCAAAGATATTGTTGCGATCTTACTACGCCAACAAGCACCGCCACAACCCGCGCTTGAAACGTAATCAAGAAAGTATGTTCCTATGACCATCGAAATTAAATCCATGACACTCGGTATGGTTTCAACTAATGCGTATCTTGTAGGGGATACGCAAACCAAAGAAGCCATCCTGATTGATCCAGTTGATAAGGCAAAGCAGATCAAAGCTCTTGCGGATGATCTCGGTTGGGCAATCAAGCTCATTCTTGCAACGCACGCACATTTCGATCATGTACTGGCGAGTAAAGATCTCAAAGCCCTGACCGGTGCTCCCTTCTGGATTCATGAGCGAGCTACACCGTTACTGGAAAATTTGCCGATGCAGGGGCGATTGTTTGGCTTGGGTGAATTCTCACCTGCCGCCGAACCCGACCACCTTATCAAGCATGAATCTGAAACCATCACGCTCAGTGCGATCACATTAGAGCCACTCTATACCCCCGGTCACGCCGAAGGGCACCTGAGCTTCTACATGCGCGAGCAAAGTGTGTTATTCAGTGGCGATACCTTGTTCTTCAACAGTATCGGGCGCACAGATTTGCCAGGTGGCGATCATCAGTTGCTCTTGCGTTCTATCCGCGAAAAGCTCCTGATTTTGCCTGATGAGACTATCGTCTTGCCCGGTCATATGCAACAGACTACCATTGGTTTTGAGCGTCAGAATAACCCATTCTTATGAGCAAGCATATCTTATTCATCTTTGTTGATGGCATCGGCTTAGGTCTAGATGATCCGGACAGTAATCCCTTTGCTCGTGCTGAGATGCCCACATTGACAGCACTCACAGCCGGTCAGCGCTGGCTACAGGGCAACATACGCCACGAAACATCCCGCACAACCTTCATTCCGACTGATCCTCGTTTAGGGGTGGCGGGTCGCCCCCAGAGTGGTTCTTCTCAGGCAGTGATCCTCACCGGACGCAATGTGCCCCAGATGCTGGGTCGCCATTATGGCCCTCTGCCGAATAAGCCGATTCGTGAATTGCTCGACGAGACCAACTTCTTCACCACTGTCCGTCAGCAGGGCGATCAAGCCGCGCTCATCAGCGCCTATCCCCCGCAACGCTTAGCCGGCATCAACAGTGGTAAACGTCTGCCATCTAGTGTGCAATACGCCGCGATTGCCTCTGGTCAACAGTTATTCTCTACTCCTGAAGTGATGGCAGAGACAGCTCTCACCCCTGAATACACCGGTTATCCGTGGCGCGATCAGCTCAAGTTGTTGGATATCCCGATCTTTGATCCTTACGCAGCCGGTCACAAACTGGTTGAGATCAGCCGACACTATCGTTTTGCCTTTCATTCTAATTGGATGACTGATTATATCGGACATCGGGGTACACTGGAGCAAGCTGTCACGATGCTGGAAACCTTTGATCAGGTTATGGCAGGTGTTTTAGATGCGTGGGATGATGACGAAGGGCTGGTCATCGTTACCAGCGATCACGGTAACATGGAAGATATGTCGCATGGTAAGCATACTGAAAACGATGTGCCGGCGCTGATCATCGGTGGTGATCACGGCGAATTTGCTAAAGGTTTATCATGCTTAACCGATTTTGTTCCCAGAATGAACGCTTTCTTGTATGATTAAGAAGATACAGAGATGTTCATATCATGCCAGTCTGCTCCATTCTGATGCAGATATAACACAATACTGTCTAAATAAAACTAAGAGTTATATTTGTCAGGGTCGTATCTTGAAAAAAACGTCAACCTCTCCTAAAATCTTACATTCGAGTTTTACGCAGGGATAATACAAAATGGTCATGTTCGAGAGTTTGAGCCAACGGCTGAATAACGCCTTCAGCAGTCTGGGTCAGGGTAAAAAAGTCACAGAAGAAGATGTCAAAGCAGCTATGCGTGAAGTACGTATGGCATTACTTGAAGCCGACGTAGCGTTGCCGATTGTCAAAGAATTTGTGAAAAATGCGCGAGAAAGCGCTGCTGGCGCAGAAGTGCATAAAACCCGTACCCCATCTCAGGAAGTTCTGAAGATCGTTCATGCTGAGTTGATTGAGACACTCGGCGAACCGGGAACACTCGACTTTTCCCGTAGCCAGCGCCCGCATGTTATCATGATGATCGGGTTACAAGGTTCTGGTAAGACCACCAGTAGCGCGAAATTGGCGCTCTTCCTGCGTAAAAATCAAAGCCGTAAGCCGTTCCTGATTGCTGCGGATACCTACCGTCCAGCCGCTGTCGATCAGCTCGTGACGCTTGCGAAGCAAATCGGTATCGATTACTACGAGGAAGGTGTCTCAGCCAAGCCGGAAGACATCGTAAAACGAGGCATGGAAGCAGCGCGTAACGCCAATGCTGATGTTGTTATTGTCGATACTGCAGGTCGCCTACAAATTGATGACACCCTCATGGGCGAGCTGGAAGAGATTAAAACGCGCACAAAACCAGCTGAAGTACTGCTCGTTGCGGATGCAATGACCGGCCAAGAAGCGGTTAATATTGCTACCGGCTTCAATGAGCGAGTTGGTATCACAGGGTTGATCTTAACTAAGGTCGATGGTGATGCACGTGGTGGGGCGGCACTCTCAATGCGTGCCGTGACAGGCGTTCCCATCAAATTCATTGGGACGGGTGAGAAAATCAGCGAAGATACATTCGAACAATTCCACCCAGAGCGTATCGCAGACCGTATTCTTGGCATGGGCGATATCATGTCCTTGATGGAGCAAGCCGAGAAGCTCTACGAAGAAGAAGAAGCCATCAAACTTCAAGAAAAGATGATGAGCAATCAATTCACTTTGCAGGACTTTCTCGAGCAACTCCGTAAAATCAAGAGCATGGGGCCGATTACCAAAGTATTTGGCATGATCCCCGGCTTCGATAAGATGCGGATGCAAGGCATGGTGGATGATCAAGACATTGAATCTCGCCTGAAAATGGTTGAAGCAATTATCAGTTCGATGACGTTCGAAGAGCGTAATAAACCTAAAATCCTTAATGCGAGCCGTCGTAAACGGATTGCCATGGGGAGTGGGGTAGAAGTGCGCGATGTCAACGACGTTATCAAGCAGTACCGTCAAATGCAAAAAATGATGGAGCAACTGCGCAAAGGCAAAATGCCAAATATCCCTGGTTTGGGGAATCTCGGTAATTTCGGATTGTAAATTAAACTCAGATAATCACAGGAGCAACTCTCAACATGGTTCGTATTCGTTTAACCCGCATTGGTCTCAAAGGGCAACCGTCATATCGTATTATCGTTACTGATAAGCGTAACGCACGTGATAGCAAACCACTGGAAACTATCGGTTGGTATAATCCCCGCACCCGTCCGACTACTGAAGTTGTTGATGAAGAACGTGCGCTGTACTGGCTTAGTGTGGGTGCACAACCCAGCGATGCCGTTAACCGCATCTTCAACCGTATTGGTACACTTGATCGTTATGATCGCCTCAAAGATGGCGAAGAACTTGAAGCGCTGGTTAAAGAAGCAGAAGCCAATCGCGCTGAACTGCCAGACCAACGTACCAACTATCCAGCACCCGGCGATGGCGAAAGCAAGCTGAAAGCTCGCGAAGCCGCGCGCCTCGCCGCTGAACAAGCTGAAACAGAAGCCACCGAGTAATTGAAGTCATATCACCGTTGGGCGAAGGATAGCCCCCTTGCTCAACGGCGTTTTTTCTATCAGAATAAATTTGAAAAGAGATTATTATGGAAGAAGACTTGATTCAATATATTGCCGAAAATCTGGTTAATGATCCCGATCAAGTCACTGTCAATAAGAAGAAAAAAGGGCGTAATATTATCGTTGAGTTGAATGTTGCTTCCAACGATATGGGGCGCGTGATCGGTAAAAGTGGACGTGTCGCGAATGCGATGCGAGCACTGTTGCGTGCATCCGATACCCGTGAGGGACGTGGACGCATCATCCTTGAGATTGAATAAACTGTATTGCTCTGATTGGCTCATGATAAATATAATATGACAAACACTCAACAACAACCTCATTATTTGGTGCTTGGTGAAATTTTGCGCCCACATGGTGTACGTGGTGAGATGCGTATGCGTGTCATCACAGATTATCCAGAGCGCCTCATCAATCAAGTGAAAACGGTTTATCTAGGCACATCAGCTGATGAAGCAGATGCTGATACTTACACCTTGAAATCTGCTCGCTTCCACAAAGATTATCTACTCATCACACTGGATGATGTATCAGATCGTAACCAGGCTGACCCACTGCGCGGTCAATTGGTGATGATCGATTTAGACCATGCTGTACCGTTGGCAGAGGGTGAGTATTATCTTTATCAGTTGATTGGTCTTGCAGTACAGACTGATACCGGCATCCAGCTAGGCAAAATTCAGCAAGTTATTGAAACGGGCGCTAATGATGTTTACGTTGTTAAAGGGCGCGAATACGGCGAAATCCTACTTCCTGCTCATGATGAAACACTGATCAACGTGGATTTTGAAGCGGGATTAGTCACCATGAAGTTGCCTGAAGGCTTACTGCCCGACTAAGTAATTTATACACGCGCTCAATCCCCCTATTGTGAAAACTTGCTTGACAATCGAATTATTAGGCTGTTATGCTGTCAGTGTCCAGTTGAAACAGGCAATGGCGCATTGAGCAATCAAAAGTACTGGCTGGGACTCAGTTTAGTCCAGCAGATGGGTAGTGTTCGTATTCAGAAATTGGTAGCAGAGTTTGGTACAGCACGGGATGCTTGGCACGCTCCAGAGCGGGCGTTAGAGCAAGCTACAATTCCCCGTAAGGCGCTGTCATCCTTACTCACCTTGCGCCAAATCCTTGATCTGGATGCTGAAATAGCAAAGATCACCGCGTTGGGTGCTCATCTGATCACCTGGGCAGATTCCAATTATCCTGACAACCTGCGTCATATTCCTGATCCGCCACCCTTGCTCTATATACGCGGGAACTTGATTCAGAGTGATATGCTCGCGCTCAGTATCGTTGGTACACGCCGTGCTACCCGCTACGGCTTGGATGTCGCCAACCGCATGGCATACTGGCTTGCTTCGCAGGATGTGACAATTGTTTCCGGTATGGCGCTTGGGGTAGATGCCGCCGCTCATCGGGGGGCGATACAAGCACAGGGACGCACTATTGCTGTTTTAGGCTGCGGCATTGATATTCTCTATCCGCGTGAAAACGAAACACTCGCACAGGAAATCATTGAGAATGGTGCACTGGTCAGCGAATTCGCACTTGGTACGCCACCCTCCGGTAAGAATTTCCCGCGCCGTAATCGTATTATTAGTGGCTTATCGTTGGGCATTCTGATTGCTGAAGCACCAAAGGGAAGCGGTGCGTTGATCAGTGCCGAGACCGCTCTTGAACAGGGGCGCGACGTGTTCGCCGTACCTGCCAATATCTTCAACCAGATGGGTGCAGGATGCAATCACTTGATTCAAGAAGGCGCGAAGCTTGTCATGCGTGCCAGCGATGTGCTGGATGAGTTGAATGTCAGCTACAGCAACCGCGTTGTCAAACAACAAACTGAGACGATCGCGCCGGGAGATGGTCTTGAAAGTGACATACTCAATTTGCTCGATACTGAACCTTTGCACATTGATGAAATTATCCGCAAAACGGGCTTGTCTACGTCCGAGGTTTCCTCCACACTGGCAATCCTAGAATTAAAAGGACTTGCACAAATGATTGGGGCCATGCAATATTGCCGAACAGTATAACCGTGATAGAAGTAGGAAGTTGAATTTATGAAATATGTCGCATTGATCCTTGCTGGTGGGGGTGGTACACGCCTCTGGCCGATGAGCCGTCAAGAAAAACCCAAGCAGATGTTGCCACTGGTCGAACAGCATTCAATGTTCAAAGTCAGTGTGGATCGTCTCGCACCCCTTTTCACACCAGACCGTATCTTCATCTCAACAGCTGAGAAATATGTTGAAGGCTTACAAGCGGAGTGCCCGGATATTCCAGCTGAGAATTTTATTGCAGAGCCTTCTGCACGCAATAATGCCGCAGCCGTCGCATTAGCTGTCACCGTGATCGAGAAACGCTACCCTGATGCGGTGATTGCAATGCTCACGGCTGATCATCACATTGGTAAGATTGAGGTCTTTCGTGATGTCCTCGAAACAGCAGGGCTGGTTGCCGAACAGGGCAAGATCGTTACACTTGGCATCTCGCCCGCGTTTCCATCAACTGGGTTTGGCTACATTCAGCAAGGGGAAAAACAGGGTGAACGTAATGGTTTTAGTTATTTTGAAGCCAATCGTTTCACTGAAAAGCCAGATATTGTCCGTGCGACGCAATTTGTTGCTTCTGGTCAATATAGCTGGAACAGTGGTATGTTTATCTGGCAAGCTAAAACCGCAATGAGCGAGTTCGAACGCCAACAACCGGAAATGTATCGTCTGTTCAAACAATTACAACCCAGCGTAGATAGCGCCGATTATCAGACCACCCTTGAAACGATGTGGGAAAACACACCTAAAATATCGATTGATTACGCAATCATGGAAGGTGCTGAAAACATGGTAGTCATTCCAATTGATATTGGTTGGAGTGATGTTGGTACATGGTCTTCGCTATATGATATTCTTGAGCAGGACAAGTTCGGAAATTGTGGCAAAGATAACAACGAGAAGCGTATTATTCTCGATACCACCGAGACCCTGATCTTCTCCGATAAATTGACAGTCGCAATTGGTGTCGATAACATCATTGTGATAGAAACTGATGATGTCTTGATGGTCTGTCACAAAGATCGTGCTCAGGATGTCAAACAAATTGTGGCTTACCTGAACGAAAATGACATGAAAGATTATCTGTAGAATCAGTTACGATCAAAGTATTCGAGGAGACCGCATGAGTGACAATGTCATGCAAGCCTATTGTGTAAAGTGCAAAGAAAAACGTGAGATCGCTAAACCACAGCCAACCTATACCCGTACGGGCACACCTGCCACTAAAGGCGAATGTCCGGTGTGTGGTACCGGATTATTCCGCATGGGGGAGACTGAGGCACATGCGGACATCCCCAAACCAGAGGTGGTCGCATCGCCAAAAAAGAAGAAGACTAAAACGAAGAAGAAGTCGAAAAAATCCAATCGCCGCAAGCGCAATATTGGTAAGCTGGTGATTGTCGAATCTCCTGCCAAGGCGCGTAGCATCGGTGGGTATCTGGGCAAAGGCTACACTGTGATGGCTTCTAAAGGGCATGTGCGCGATTTGCTCGTGACACAATTATCGGTGGATGTTGAGAATGATTTCGAGCCGAAGTACCGCGTGCCCAACGACAAACGCACTGTTGTCAAGGAGATTAAAGCCGCCGCACAGGACGCTGATGAAATTTATCTTGCCACTGATCCTGATCGTGAAGGCGAAGCAATCGCATGGCATCTGGTGGCGGCAACGGACGTAGATGATAAAGATGTTAAGCGCGTGGTCTTTCACGAGATCACAAAAGACGCGGTCAAAGAAGCCTTTGATCATCCACGTGAGATTGATATGAGCCTCGTCAACGCTCAACAAGCACGGCGCATTTTAGATCGTCTCGTGGGATATAACATCACAGAATTATTGTGGGATAAAGTCCGTAATCGCCTCTCTGCTGGTCGCGTACAGAGTATTGCCCTGCGCGTGGTGGTGGATCGTGAACGTGAGATCGAAGCCTTCAACCCTGTTGAATATTGGTCAATTGAAGCCGAACTCAGCAAACAACCATCCGGTAAGAAAAAAGCTGAGATGTTTACAGCTAAACTTGCCAAAATACATGGTGAAGATTTTGAACTCAACTCAGAAGATGAAGTGCGTCCTCATCTTAAGATACTTGAGAAGAGCGATTATATCATCAGCGAGATTAAACGCGGTACACGCACGCGCAAGCCTTCGCCACCGTTCACGACGAGTACACTGCAGCAGGAAGCCTCAAGGCGATTAGGCTTCAACGCACGCCGTACCATGCGTGCCGCGCAACAACTCTATGAAGGTATTGAGCTAGGTAACGGCGAGACATCCGGCCTGATTACCTATATGCGTACTGATAGTCTTAACGTGAGCCCGCAATCCCAGAACGAAGCGCGTTCGTATATTGGCAAAACCTACGGCGATGACTATATGCCTAAGAAACCGATCCAATATAAAACCTCATCCAAAGGCGCACAGGAAGCACACGAAGCAATTCGCCCAACGAATGTTTTCCGCACGCCTGATTCACTCAAAAGCCGTCTATCTCGTGATCAATATAAGCTCTATGAGTTGATCTGGTTGCGCTTTGTCGCCAGCCAGATGTCCAAAGCAGTCTATAATACTATCCGTGTTGAGATCAACGCGGGTATCAATCGTGATGATATGCCTTATCTATTCCGATCATCAGGCAGTCGCATCAAGTTTCAAGGTTTCCTCGCACTTTACGAAGACAGTAAAGATGAGGATGACACGAGCGAGAATGATGAAGGGCGCATTTTCCCTGAGATGGACGAGGGTGAGTTACTGCGCTTGTTGCAATTGTTACCACAACAGCATTTCACGCAACCCCCACCGCGCTATACAGAAGCTAGTTTGGTGCGTGCTCTTGAAGAAAATGGTATCGGTCGTCCTAGTACCTACGCGCCGACTGTGGCTGTCATTCAAGATCGTGACTATGTCAATAAAGAGAATAAACGTCTTGTTCCGACTGAGACCGGCAAGGTCGTCAGTAACTTGTTGGTAGAATATTTCAAAGATGAAATGCAATATGAGTTCACTGCCAAGATGGAAGATCAACTGGATGAAATAGCCGAGAGTAACTCCGAATGGCGACCTGTACTGCATAATTTCTACGCACCATTTGAGACACGCCTCAAAAATGCCCGGAAGAATATGCCGGTTATGAAGCAAGAAGAGAAGGTTGGACGCATCTGCCCAACCTGCAATGATGGAGATCTAGTCATCAAGTATGGGCGCTATGGTAAGTTCATCGGTTGCAGTAATTATCCTGAATGCCGCCATACCGAGCAGTACATTGAATATACAGGCATCACTTGCCCAACCTGTGGTGAGGAACATGGGGGTGAACTCACTGTCAAAAAGACGCGCAAAGGGCGTACTTTTTATGGTTGCTCCCGTTATCCTGATTGCGAATATTCAACATGGAAATTGCCTAAATCCTCTCAGAATAACGAAGATGGCAATACCGAAGAAGATACTGAAGAAGAATTACCCCTCACTAGTTAATACTTTTCGCATAGGGCACACAATTTGTGCCCTGTCTTCCTAACAATTAAGACACAATCCTTTGCGATAACGCACAGGTGCATATATACTTTCTAGTGTATTCTCAGCGAATGACCATGCACATTTGGGATAGACTTATTTTGTGCATGTTATTGACTTCAAAGAAAGGCTTTTACGCTTATGACAACTCCCGAACAAGGCGCACCGCCACGAAATCCAAAGCAAGGGGAGAGTGGGGGCGGGATCGTACAATGGTTAAAAGATACGTATAACGGCTTGTACGTCATTGTACTCAAGCCACGTATGCCAGAAGGTATGCTATATGCCATGGGTATTCTGGGCGTTCTTCTAGGTATTACCTGGGCTTATGTAGTGGCGCCTGCTGTTTGGACAGGCGGAGACCCCAATCGTCTTAATGAATCCAGTCAACGGCAATGGCTCTTGATGACAGCTGTTGGTACCAGCGCACAGAACCTTTATGCACCTGAACAAACGGCCCAACTAGCCCGTGCGATACCTAATCCTCGCGCTCAGATTGAAGCTATGCTTGCTGATCCGGAAGTCAGTGAGAATGATAAAAATGCACTTCGGTCTCTATTGAATCAATTGCCCCCCGATATTGACAGCACATCAGCGCCGGAAATTCGTAGTAGTAATGACCTGACTAACTTCTTGTGGGCTTTCGTTGTACCCATCATACTCATGGTCGTGTTGATTGTAGTTGTCGTCTTGCTGTGGCGTTTCTTGATCTATGACAATCTCGTTGCGCCAGTTTTGCAACGTATTGCTGAGATGCGTGATCCTGAACTGGCCGCACAGAGTCAGCGCTCCCGTGAAGAGTTGAAAATTCAGCAGGAACAGCGTCGCCTGCGTGAAGAACTATCGAAACAATCGAGCGATGCTGAACTCGGTCAAGCTGTTATGACTCAGCTGGCAATCTATACGCCGGGTCGCACTTTCGATGAATCTTATGAGATTGAACTAGAATCAGGTGAATTTCTTGGTCAGAGTGGTACAGTCATCGCTGAATCTGTTGATCCTGATCCTATCGCTGTGGAGGTTTGGTTGTTCGATATGTTCTCATCCAAGAACATTGCCAAGATTTTTGTCACGCCACAGGGCTATGCTGATCCTGCCATTCGTAGCAAGCTAGAAGCTGATGTTGATAACCCTGCAACCGATATTGTCGTTGCCGATTTGAACAATGTACTCACTATCGATACCGAAAAACTTCGCTTACAGGCTAAATTCTCAATCCTAGAAATTAACGCTAACGGGCGTTTTGAGAACTTCAACATGCAGATGCGGGCTTGGAATAAAGATACCAGCACAGGTTCAGTACCGCCCCCATCTTCCGCTCCGCCGGCAGGTGCACCCGATATGTCTGCATATGATAACCTACAAGTTGATCCACCACCGCCCCCTGCGCCCAATAATCCGTCTGGTGCATCGGGTGCGCCAGACATGTCCGTGTATGATGATATTGAATTCGATCCACCACCACCCATGCCGGGCAATCCATCAGGTTCACGCGATATGTCCGCTTATGACAACTTACAATTCGACCCACCACCGCCTATGCCGGATAATTCTCCCAGCCGAGGCAGTAGTGATTTCTTACCCCCATCTATGAACCCACTAAACCCGCCTCCGCTTAATCCAGAGTTGGATGACGACGACGATGATGATCCATTTGGTGGTACGGGAGATTTCACCCCCCTTAGTGGTCGTTGAGAATGTTTCGGTCATTGAATCAAAAACGCCCTACTATGATAAATAGTAGGGCGTTTACGTCTGCTTACGTGTTGTATCGGGTCATTCAATTTTTCTGATCTTGAATGTGATTTTACCATTGGGCGTATCTACTTTGACCTTATCCCCTTTACGCCGTTGTAGTAAGGCTTCGCCGATAGGGCTACGAGCTGAGATTTTGCCCTCACGGGGGTTAGCTTCCGCTGCGCCTACAATAGTATAGACTTCATCAGTATCTTCACCTTCTTCACGGATGGTCACCGTTGAACCGAGTGTCACCTCATCGGTTGAGCCCGTATTTTCGATCACTTGGGCCGTTCGCAAGATTTGCTCTAACCGTTGGATTTCGCCGTCCATCATGCTCATCTTCTCGCGTGTGTCATGATAATCAGCGTTCTCTTTTAGATCACCCATCGCAACCGCTTCTTTGAGTTTTTGTGCCAATCCTGGACGATCAACCTCCTGCAAACGCTTGAGTTTTTGCTCAATCTCTTCTTTGCCTTCCGGCGTGAGATAGGTCGTTTCTTCCGCCATGATATAATCCTTAAATTCAAAAATTGACGATTTACTTAGCCTGTAACAAAATGCGTTCACTGCGTTGTTCTGCTAGTGCCATCACATTTTGATAATGTAATGTTTCAACGGCTCCGTTCAGCAAAATGTGGCTTTTACCACAAGCACCTACTTTGATCGATGCGAGCGCCTTCTTCACTTTTTCCATGTTGCTTGATGAAGCAAGTGCCTTATCGACAGCGATGCGTAACCGATGTAAATAATCAATATCGCTAGCGACTTTCTTATTCACTTCGCCTCGCAAAATCACCTCACCGTGCCCCTGGATAATATTCTCATAGCTTTGATTTCGTAACTTCTCTAATGATACGAGAAAATCATCATAACTACCATCGACAAAGTACGGTAAAGACATCACTGTATCGGCGGCGATGAGCACGTTTTCTTCTTCAATCCAAACGGTAATTGAATCGTGACTGTGCCCCGGTGAATGCTCCAGATGAAATGTTTTCCCGCCAATCTCGAAGCGCATCCGTTGATCAAACACAATATCCGGTAACTTCAGTTCAATACCAGACATATCTGAAGCCACTTCTTTTAAGTTTGCAAGGCTTTCGCGTCCGCGTGTGTCCAAATAATCACGACATAGCTGATGAGAAATGACTGTTGACCCATCAAATAACGATGTGCCAGTAGTATGGTCGGCGTGATGATGGGTGTTGATGACATAGCGTACTGGTTGCTTAAGCCGATTTTCAATGAATTGTTTGATTTGTAGCGTTTCCTCTGGATAGAGTAGGCTATCAACTAGAACAATGCCATCTGTGGTAACAACAACACTCGCTGTCACTTGAACGTATAAATCACTTGTAAAAACAAAGATATCTTCGGTAACCCGCTCGCGTTGTATCATACAATTAAATTGTCCTACATGTTGTGAGCATGGATTATAGTGTCTTATGCCCTTCGAGTATAGTAATATCCTTATGGAAAATCAAGGCATTTGCGGTGATAGCATGGATGAACTGTTGGGTTTTTTGTACCATGAAGTGTTATACTAAGTGAAATACTAGGCTATTTCATTATTAGTATAGGTGGACAATCATGACTAAACGATGGCAACATATTCTTCTGGGGCTCGCGCTGAGCGTATTTACTTTATCTCTAACAATTATCCCTGATGCACAAGTTCTGCCGGTATTTCGTATCGGTGTCTTAGCCGAAGCCGATAGTCCTTTAGCACGAGGGGCACAACTTTCTGTGCAAGAGATCAACGATGCTGGTGGTGTAATCGGCGCAGATGGCACCTCATTTCAGTTACAATTGGTGATCCAATCACCACAAGATCTTGAGTTTGCGGTGGCTAATTTGGAGCAAGCCAGTGTGATCGCTGTTATTGGCCCTGCGGAATCTACAACAGTGCTGGGCAATCGTGACATTTTAGCGCGTATCGACGTGCCGATCTTGACTCCTGCTACCGATGACACCATTGTTATTGGTGATGATACCAACCGCACCGTGCGCATACGGGCACAGGAAGCATTAGTTGGACGCGCTCTGGCAGATTATTTGGTCAATGATTTAGATGCTGCGACTGTAGCCACCGTTCAGCTTGATTTAGAAAGTACAGTCAGTGTGGTAGGGTTCACTCGGGCGGCTTCTCAGCTAGGCTTGAATGCTAGCGCTGAATACTTACTGTCGGATGATACGAATTTGCAACTAATTACGCTGGATATTGCCGCAGCACAAACACAGTTTGTAGTCGCTTATGGCCCACCGGATCAAGTCGCTGAACTTTACACTGACTTGCGTCAGAACGATTGGGCAGGTCGCTTTGTTTATAATGGTGCCAACCGCGCAGAATTTCGTGATAATGTTCAAGAGAGCTTACTGAGAGGGATTATTGGTGCGTCGTCTTGGTCGTATACCTTCACAGATGAAGCGAGTGAGACTTTTACGCTGGCTTATATCCGTGCTTTCGGAGAAGTGCCTGACGCGCTCGCAGCTGCAGCGTATGATGGCATTTATCTACTGCGCGAAGCTATCGGACGTGCTGGTGATCTCCAAACTAATCTACTCTCGATCACCGAGTATGAAGGTGTGCAAGGGCGTTTGACCCCGTCTGTTCTTGCAGCGGGGGAACTTAGTAACAATGTGGTAATTGTCGAACTGGGCGAATTCGGTGCGCCGATTGCTGTTGCTCGTTATGCTGGTACACAACGTCAACCCTTGGTTAATGAAGCCGATATTACGCCTACACCATCCGAGCCGACCGCGACACCTACGCCTGAGGGAACCTATTTACTCGTCACGCGTGCTGTACAAAATGTACGATTGGGGCCGGGCTTGAACTATGACATCCTCGGTCAGCTACAAGAAGGGGATACTGCTGAAATTATCGGTGCTACCATTGATTTCAGTTGGGTGGCGATTAATTTCCGTGGTACGACGGGCTGGCTCTCGCGAGGTATTCTTGACGTGATTGGTGATACTACCGTTATTCCCGTCCTGGCACCACCGCCTACGCCTACGCCGCTACCTGCTACGCCCACACCAACTCCACAACCCTTGCCGGATATTGTCGTGACATCGGCAACACCCAGCCGGTTGACCATTGGAGAAGTCTTCAATGTTACTGTAACTGTGCGTAATCAGGGTGGTGCAAATGCAGGCCAATTTGCCATCGCTGCCACGTTTGAACCAGGCTCAGTGTACGCGGCGCAAATCGTTAACAGCCTCAATGCAGGATCTGAAGTAACTGTTGTTTTATCCGGCACGTTATCTGGCAATACAGGCCCCTTCAATGTCGCCATCATTGCTGATCTGAACAATCAGGTAGCAGAAGGTGCCGCAGGTGAGGCGAATAACAACGCTTTTGTGTTATCTTATGTCGCTGATGCGCCACTGCTCACTTCTGCACAAGCAACCGGTACGCTTACACTCAATGAGACTAACGTTGTCTCGTTAGATGGCAATACCAATGATATTCAGTGGGGTGGAGGTGCCCTCGTGCCACTAGGTACAACACAACTTGCGCAGTTAAATGGTTTTCCGAGCTTCAATGCAGTACATCGTGATGCCATTGTAGCATCACCACTAGCGAATGTGGGTGTTGTGAATATTACACCCGGTATGCTCATTGGCATTGAAACCGATACCGAAGGCAAGTACGGTGTGTTACAGGTTATCAGTGTGGTACCCGGTAATCAGATTAGCTTTAACTATCGGATGTATGATAACTAAGAATGAGAGAGTATGTGCCCCACACAGTTACTGTACGGGGCACTACCTTGCTAAGAATCACTTTCGTCTTCCGGTGGCGCTTGCACGAACTCCGGTGAGGAGCGCCGTCCTTGTGGCGGGGTTTTCGTTAACCGTGTCAGATCAGTATCTGTGACCTGTCGCCCGTTGAAGCGTTCGTACATCGTTGGGTTTTCAAGACGGTCTACTGCATATCGCCAGCGTTCAGTCCCTGTTTGGCGCAATACCGAACGACATACATCACATCTCACTGTATGACGACTATTAGGAATGCCTAGGATGCGTGTGGTTCGTTGATCAATCTGCAAGCTTCCACGTTGGCATACCGGACACGTGTCAATTACGAAGCCGTTTGCATAACGCTCTGCTGTTGAGAGTCCCTGCCAGTAAAACCAGATATATATCACAACGAACAAGAATAAGCTTCCACCAATTAGCGCTTCCCATGGCAAACGTTGCCCAGGTGTTGTTGTCTCTTCAATTAACGGCGTGTGCAGTGCCTCCTGTGTGCTAAGCGTGTTCGCTTCAGCAAGCGACGTTTCCTGCGCCGCAAAGACATCAGTGATACCTTCAGTCGGTGTCCCTGTTTCCATCATAGTTGGTGTAGGAGAAACATTTTCTCTGCTAGTTGCTGTAACGGTTGCAATAGCTGCTATTGCCTCAACTTCAGACGGTTGCGGTGTCACTGTATCGGTGCTGGTTGGTTCCGGTGTCACTGTATCAGTGCTGGTCGGTTCCGGTGTCACTGTATCAGTGCTGGTCGGTTGCGGCGTCACTGTATCAGTGCTGGTTGGTTGCGGCGTCGCTGTATCGGTGCTGGTCGGTTCCGGTGTCACCGTGTTGGTGTGAGTCGGTTGCGGTGTTGCGGTGTCGGTGCTGGTTGGTTGAGACGTCGGT
>JBNPEE010000005.1:0-117250 GCA_051117475.1 Anaerolineae bacterium
TCGCCACCAAGCCCGTTCATAGTGGGGCAATGGCGGTAGATGCGACACCTGACGCTTTGCTTTCCACATTTGCATCAACTTTCTTTGATTTTGCCTAAGCAATCATAGACCTTTTTTCAGGGCAGTCACATCACTATATGCGATTTCTAAAGACCTGTCAATGGTTTTTATAGATCTTTAATGTTTTTAACATGTTTTTAAAGTTCATAATGGGTCAAAACGTGAGCAAATCTGAAATGCACCCTCATCACAGTTGATAGTGGAATAACAACCTAAATTCGTATACACTAACTATTCTAAAAACCGTCCACCAAGAGCTACTGAACAGAGATATATGTCAGACTTTTTCGATTTCGACCCTGAGGTAGACGAAGTGATCAACCGTGAAGTCATCGTTGATCATATTCCTCTCACTGACCGTAGCGTCTCGCGCCGGATTGCTCTGCAATCTTTGTATGAGATTGACTCGGTCAATCATCCTGTGGGTGAGGTATTAGATCATAACCTCATGCGCAGTCCTGATCACCAACGTACGATCCGCAAATATATCGAGCAATTGGTGCTCGGTGTCGTTGCTAACCGTACTAAAATAGACACTGTCTTGCAGAAATACGCGTCTGATTGGCCTATTGATCAGGTAGCAGTGATTGATCGCAATATTTTACGCATCGCCTTATTTGAACTCGGTGTTGAGACCCGTACACCGGTTGCTGTCGCGATTGACGAAGCGATGGAGCTGGCTGTCTTATTCGGTGCTGAAAACACACCGCGCTTCGTCAACGGTGTATTGGGCGCAATTTCTGACAACTTGGACGACATTCGCTCTTATCTCGGTGCTACGCCCTCCGAACCGCAGTCCGACGAATCTGATGCCGATACATCAATCGCTGATACATCGGAATGAGACTGTTATCCAATTCGTTCTACTTGTACAATACCGCCGTTTTATTAAAGAGAATAAATATAAAGGAAAATAACATATGACCAAAGAACTAATCGCACCGCATGGTGGTACTCTCATTGATCGCCTCGTGCCGGATGCTCAACGTGCCGCGCTGTTACAACGCGCCCAACAAGCGCCACAGGTAACCCTGTCATCTGTTTCATTATCGGATGTAATGCTGATTGCGATGGGTGTTTTTAGTCCGCTCAAGGGCTTTATGGAGCAGGATAATTATCGGCGTGTGGTGCATGATATGCATCTTGAAACTGGTGAGCCGTGGACAATCCCGATTGCTTTACCCGTTGAGAGTGCCTTTGCAACTGAACTGGAAGTTGGTCAGGATGTGGCGCTAGTCGATGAAGCCGGTAACCTGGTTGCCCTATTAGAACTGAGCGACAAATATTCTTATGATAAATCGGTCGAAGCGGATAAGGTCTATCGCACGACAGAAGAAGCTCATCCCGGAGTGGCTCGCCTCTATGCACAACCCGATATGTATCTCGGCGGTGACATTTGGGTATTTGACCTGCCCGAACCCGAATTCCCGAACGAGTTTTACACCCCTGCACAGACCCGTGCCTATTTCAAAGAGCAAGGTTGGTATGAAGTTGTCGCTTTCCAGACTCGAAACCCAATTCATCGCGCCCATGAATACTTGCAAAAAGTTGCCTTGGAAATTGTCGATGGCTTGATGTTACATCCGCTAGTTGGGGAGACCAAGAGCGACGATGTGCCGGCTGATATTCGCATGGAGAGCTATCGCGTGGTGCTAGAACACTATTATCCTAAAGGCCGCGTGTTGCTCAACACATTCCCGGCAGCCATGCGCTATGCTGGCCCTCGTGAAGCTGTGTTTCATGCTATTTGCCGTAAGAACTACGGGTGTTCGCATTTCATCGTTGGGCGCGATCATGCTGGTGTGGGTAATTATTACGGCACATATGACGCACAAGATATCTTCAGTGAATTCGACAAACAGGCGATTGATATCATGCCACTCAAGTTTGAGCATGCTTTCTACAGTAAGAAGGAAAAGAAGATTGTCACTGCCAAGACCTCAATTTATGGCAAAGAAGATTGGATGTTCTTGAGTGGTACACAGGTGCGTGCTTTGTTACAGGAAGGCAAAGTTTTACCGGAAGAATTCACCCGCCCGGAAGTGAGTAAAGTTTTGCTTAAAGGTTACGCACAAAACACCGATCAGGCATAGTGCATGTTGCCTTTTTTCAATCGGCGTAATCGAGTCCAGCGCGTGCTTGTGCTCGGGCTTGATTGTGCCAGTCCACAACTTATCTTTGAACAACTCACTGATGATCTGCCGAATCTCAAACGCTTGATGCAAGCTGGCACATGGGGCATATTACGCTCATCGATCCCCTGTATTACTGTGCCGGCATGGTCAAGCATGACCAGCAGTTGTGATCCGGGTGTGTTGGGCGTGTATGGCTTTCGCAATCGCTCGGCGTATGATTACCATTCGCTGACGGTTGCGGATAGCCGTGCGATCAAAGTAAAGCGATTGTGGGAGTACATGGGCGAGGCGGGCAAGCAATCACTGGTGTTGAATGTTCCCCAAACTTATCCAGTTAAGCCGATAGACGGTCACATGGTGAGCGGGTTCATGACACCCAATACTGGTGCTCAATTCGCTTATCCGGCAATATTTAAGCAAGAAGTACTCAAACATGTGCCAGATTATCAATTTGATGTGCGCGATTTTCGCCATGTTGATCGCGCTGAATTGTATCAGCGCATTGTGACAATGACACATGCGCAATTTCAATTGCTAGAATACGCGCTCATCCACAAAGATTGGCAATTTGCCATGCACGTTAACATCGGCTTAGATCGTATTCATCATGCGTTCTGGCGTTATCATGATCCGCAACATCGTTTGCATGAGGCAGATAGTCCGTTTGCGTCGATCGTCGTGGATTATTATCGCCTGCTTGATGAGAAGATTGGACGTATTCTTGATGTGCTAGATGAGGATACAGCCGTGTTAGTTGTCAGCGATCATGGGGTGAAACGTATGGATGGCGCTGTTGCCATCAATGAATGGTTGTGGCAAAATGGTTGGCTTGCCTTGAAAAGCATCCCGCAGGGTGTGATGCGCTTTGAGCATGAGATGGTGGATTGGGCGAACACCCGCGCATGGTCAACCGGAGGGTATTATGGACGCATTTTCTTGAATGTTGCCGGACGGGAACCACAGGGTGTGATTGCTCTCGATGACTACGAAACAACCCGTGATGAACTCGCACAAGCCTTGCAGACCATCACAGGTGATCGTGGGCAAATGTTAAGTACATCGGTTTTTAAACCGCAGATGATCTATAAAACTATTCATTCTATTGCGCCAGATTTGATGGTATATTTTGGAGACTTGCATTGGCGCTGTGTGGGGAGTGTCGGCTATGATGTTCACTACACACTGGAAAACGATACTGGCCCTGATGATGCCAATCATGCAGAAGAGGGTATGTTCATACTCTACCACCCGCATCAGGGTGGGCAAGGGCGCGTTGCAGATCGCCAGTTGATGGACATCGCGCCAACTGTGCTTCACTTAATGCACATCTCTGTACCTAAAGTTATGCAAGGTACTGTAATCGAGTATTAAAGTAGAACATCAATACCCAGATTTAATATTTTTGAATGGGTTTTTATAATTGTTGTCAATCAAATTCTAGGAGAAATAAAATGGCAGAACATCCCGGTTTTGTACTGTGGTTCACAGGGTTATCCGGTGCAGGTAAAACAACGCTTGCAAAGGCACTTTTGCCCAAGTTGCAGGAGTTGGGTATGCGCGTCGAACGCCTTGATGGCGATGTGGTGCGTCAGAGTTTGACCAAAGATCTCGGCTTCAGTAAAGAAGACCGTGACCGTAATATCGAACGAGTGACCTTCGTCGCGAAGTTACTTAGCCGTAATAATGTCGCTGTATTAGCTGCGTTCATTTCCCCATATCAAGAAACCCGCAATTATGTGCGTGATGAAACTACCAACTTTATCGAAGTCCATGTCAGCGCGCCGCTGGCGGTCTGTGAAGAACGTGATGTGAAGGGCATGTATGCTAAAGCGCGGGCAGGTGAGATTGAGAACTTCACCGGCATCAGCGATCCTTACGAAGAACCGGCTACCCCTGATATTGATGTACCTACCCATGAACAAACGCTGGATGAATCTGTTGATTTCCTGATTGCGGAACTAGCCAAGCGCGGTTTATTACCTCAACCAGTTGCCTGATCCATAGCATAAGCTAGCATAAACAAAAACGGGGTGATTTTCTATACGGTCACCCCGCTTTTCGTTTTAGGCTGTTTGGCTTTGCCGGTCAGCAAATACGGTACGGTTGAGAACTTTTTCGATTTCCACTGCGAACAAGACCACCGAACCAAGCGCAAACGCGACAAGTATCTGTGTCAGGTTGATAGGAGCTGTCTCGAAACTAGCTTGCATGAAAGGCACGTACAGCACGATCAACTGAAGCGCAAACGTGGACAAGACCGCCCATAATAAAAGGTTATTGCGTTTGAACCCTTCGCGGAAGAACGAAGACTGATCGCCCGCGTGGATCGCCATGACCTCGAACATCTGCGTGAAGGCTAAGATGGTGAAGGCAATTGAGCGCGGGATGCGGCTCACTAAGCCAACAATTCCATCACTGGTTCCATCGTGTCCGAGCGCGTCTTCTGCTGTACCCTCGCCGCTGAGCAAGGCCAGACGATCTTCGACAGAGGCATCGTCCCATGCTAAAGTGCTATCGACTGGCATTGCTTCTAGCACTTGCTCTTCGTCGTAACCGAACCCAGCGAGTTGTTCAATTAATTCATCAGTCGTCATTTCGGCAATACCTTCTTCGGGATTGAAAGCGTTCAAACCCAGTGTGCTATATCCCCAGACGTACCCGCCAAGCGTTAAAACAGCAATCAAAATACCTATGACGATGATATGTCGCCCGACACCTCCTGCGAACACGCTCTCGTCTTTATCACGTGGGCTACGCGCCATCACGCCCTCTTCTGCTGGCTCGAAGCCTAAAGCGATTGCGGGCAAGCCATCGGTGACCAGATTGATCCACAAAATTTGAATGGCGAGTAGTGGAACGGGCATCCCGATGAGCAATGCTACGAACATCACCAGAATTTCACCTACGTTAGAACTCAACAGATACTTGATGAACTTCTTGATGTTGTCGTAGATTGCACGCCCTTCTTCGATGGCAGCGACGATACTGGCGAAATTATCGTCCGTCAGCACCATCTCGGCTGCTCCCTTGCTGACATCGGTGCCTGTGATGCCCATTGCCACACCAATATCGGCTTGTTTGAGTGCGGGTGCATCGTTAACCCCATCACCGGTCATCGCAGCGATATTGCCTTTTTCCTGCAACATCTTAACAATCTTGAGTTTATGCGTCGGCGAGACCCTTGCAAATGCGGAGGTGTGATCGAGTAGCTGACGCAGTTCATCGTCGCTCATCTCATCCAATTCGTTGCCGGTGATAGCGCGTTCATCTTCGCCCAAGATGCCCAGATCACGGGCGATTGCTTCGGCGGTCAGCGCGTGATCGCCAGTAATCATGATTGAGCGCACGCCCGCGCTACGTGCTGTTTGTACAGCGGTTTTAGCTTCCGGTCGTGCGGGATCTACGATACCGACCAAGCCGAGTAGCACGAGTTCCCGTTCGATTGTTTCATCGAGTTCACCCTCAGGCGCGTTATCATGTGGGTGATACGCCACACCTAGCACACGTAAACCCTGTTTCGCCATCATATCGACATGCTCTTGCCACTTCTGACGGCGTTCATCGTTTATTGTAATGCGCCCATCTGGTACATGTTCTTGTGTTGCCCATCCGATTAACTTATCGGGTGCGCCTTTGGTGATAGAGATATATTGATCACTATCGAACAGGCGCTTTGCTTCTTCACCGATTAATTGATGAACTGTCGTCATCGCCTTACGTTCACTGCTGAACGGCAATTCGTTGATACGGGGTAAGTCTTTTTCGAGCTGATCGCGTGTCCAGCCAACCTTTTGCGCGGCGACGATTAACGCACCTTCTGTGGTATCACCGACGATGTTATACGTGCCTTCTTTTTGTTCAATATAGGCATTGGTTGAGAGCGCCATCGCTTTTAAGAAGCGCCCAACTGTATCATCTGCTTTCGGATCAATCGGACTATCATCAACATCGTCTGTGAATTCGCCTTCTGGCGTATAACCGATGCCCGTCACATCCACATCATGATGGCGTGGCAAGGCGAGGAAGGTTGCGGTCATCTCATTTTTGGTGAGCGTACCGGTCTTATCGGAGCAGATCACTGTTACACTACCGAGCGTTTCGACTGCTGGCAAGCGTCGGATTAGCGCATTGCGTTTGACCATCCGTGCTGCCCCCAACGATAACCCAATTGTGACCAGTGCCGGCAAGCCTTCTGGCACGGCGGCAACTGCCAAACTGACCGCAATCAAGAACATCTCCTGTGCAGGAATCCCTTGAATTTGCCAGCCGACTAAGAACACAAGCGTTACCACGATGATCGCTGCCCAGAATAACACATTACCCAGTTGCCCTAAACGACGCTGAAGCGGTGTTTCGCCTGTTTCAACACCACTTAATAGTTCGGCAATCTCGCCTAGTTCAGTTTGTAAACCGGTTTGGGTGACGATCATTGTCCCGCGCCCTGCGTTGACGGCTGTTCCCATGAATACCATGTTCTTGCGATCTCCGACCGCTACTTTGGCTTCAGGGATAGGTGCTGTATTTTTGCTGACAGGCAAAGATTCGCCGGTTAAAGCCGCTTCCATCGTTTGCATACTATTCGCTTCGATCAAGCGCCCATCAGCAGGGATGCTGTCGCCTTCGTCTAGCAAGACGAGGTCACCCGATACTAGATCTTCGGCGCTGACAGTCATCACCTGACCATCACGCTTGACTCTCACCTGTGGAACCTGCATCGCGCTCAGTGACGCAAGTGCTTGCTCTGCTTGAAATTCCTGATAGATACCCAGCGCGGCATTCAGGATCACGATGATTGTAATCACGATGAAATCGGTGTATTCACCTAAAAATGCCGAGACCACTGCTGCGAAAATCAACAACCAGATCAAGGGATCGTTGAATTGCCCCCAGATTAGTTTGAACCAATCGATGCCCTCATCACGGGGGAGGGTGTTTGCGCCATATTGCTCCAGACGTTTCTTTGCTTCTTGACTGCTGAGCCCTTGTTCAAGGTTGCTGTTTAAGTCCTTAACAAGGTCATCAATGTTCATTTGAAAGAACTCTGCCATTCATGGCTCCTTGGGGTAGTACGATCAATCTTGTTGTATGTTCTTATTGTATACCTAAGTGGATAGCACAACAGTCTAATCCAGTTAAAAAATCAAAACAGCCACATTGACATGTCAAACGTGGCTGTTGAGTATTCAGGCTAGCGAGATGCTCACATGAAAGTTTTCATCACATCATCGAGCTTTGCTTTGCTAGGGCGGCTCAAGGTATCATCGAGGTTTGCCAGAGGTGTATCGACGAGATTTTCGATCTCTGCCAGTGTCATACGCGGTTCTTCGTAATATAGCAAACCGGTTAAGAACAGTTCTTCCCTCTGTGCATTGACTAGTGTGCCGATTGCCTCGCCCTTATTGCGTGGATCATAATCTCGATCAACGGATTTCAGACGAATGTACGAACCATCGTGCATCTTGACTTCAATGGTTTCGCCTTCGGTTTGTTGGACTTCGATCTCATCTTGCTCTTCAACAAAATTAGGATTCACAACCTGAATTTCATGCAACGGGATATTATGCTTGACCCCGTATTTGAAGCTTTTACGAGAATCGTCATCATTGTTGAAAGTCACACAGGGGCTGATAATATCAATGACGGCTGTACCTTTGTGTGCCATTGCCGCTTCGAGCAAGGATTGCACCTGATTCTTGTCACCACTGAAACTACGCGCAACGAATGTCGCGCCGGAGATGATCGCTTCCATTGCCAGATCAATCTCAGGGAACGGATTCTTGCCGTAGTATTTCAGTTCAAGCCCTTCTTCAGCAGTTGCCGAGAACTGACCTTTGGTGAGTCCGTACACGCCATTATTCTCAATGATGTATACGAAAGGCACATTACGCCGAATCACATGTTTGAACTGTCCCATACCGATGCTACCGGTATCTCCATCCCCGCTGACAGCGATGGCTTTCAGACTGTGGTTGGCCATCAGCGCACCGGTCACCACCGATGGCATACGTCCGTGGAGCGCGTTGAAGCCGTGCGAACGCCCGAGAAAGTAGGCGGGCGATTTGCTAGAGCAACCAATCCCGCTCATCTTGAGTAGTTGATGCTGGGGAATACTCAGGTCAAAGGCAGTCTGTACGATCTGATTAGAGATCGAGTTATGCCCACAACCGGGGCAGAGTGTCGTCGGGCGACCTTGATAATCATCTTTAGTCAGGTTAAGCAGGTTCACATCATTTTTCTTCGCCATGATTATTGTGCCTCCTGTTCGCTGATGCGCTCGACAACCCAACGGGCGGTCATCGGCAGGCCATCGCCTAATGTAAGTGATTGAACGTGGGTTAGATCTTCAGCATAATTGAGCTTCATCACCTGATGTAGCTGACCGTCGAAGTTATTCTCGATCACGTATACGGTATCATGCTTGAAAATGAAGTCCTTGACGCTATCCTGCAAGGGGAGTGCCCGCACGCGCAGGTAATTAGTTTCGATTCCCTGTGCTTGTAACAGATCACGCGCTTCTGCGATAGCTGGTTCGTTCGTGCCAAAGGTCACAAGGCCAATTGATTTGCTCTCGTCATAGTCGATGATATCAGCAGGCAGGACTTTCTGGGCGGTTTGCATCTTACGGTTTAGCCGTTCCATATTCTTCATCCAGTCGTCACTGCGCTCTGTGTAGACTGCCATCTCATTGTGTCCTGTACCACGCGCAAAGTACGCCGCACGCGGATGATCGGTGCCCGGAATGGTACGATAGCCGATGCCATCGCCATCTACATCCATATAACGTCCCCACGTGCCATGTTCTTGAATGAAGGCACTGAGGGCATCTGCATCGAGGATTTTGCCGCGTTTCATCGGCTCATCTGGATAGGCGAACGGTTCTGCCATCCAGTTATTCATGCCGAGATCGAGATCACTGTTGACGAACACTGGTGTTTGAATTTCTTCGGCGATATCGAAGACACGCCAACCAAACTCAAAGGCTTCTTCAGGGTTAGCCGGTAATAATACAATGTGATGACTATCACCATGACCGAGTAGGTAGGTGAATAATAAATCACCCTGACTGGTGCGCGTTGGCAAGCCGGTGCTGGGCCCCATGCGCACGATATTCCAGAACACACAGGGAATCTCCGCCATATAAGCCAAACCGACAAACTCCGACATTAAGCTGATACCGGGCCCACTGGTAGCGGTCATCGAACGTGCACCACTGAAGCCTGCACCGACGATCATACCAGCGGCGGCTAATTCATCTTCGGCTTGCACGACAGCGACAGTGTTTTTGCCATCTTCAGTACGTCGCAAAGATTTATATTGATTGATGCCATCGACCACGCTGGTTGAGGGTGTGATCGGATACCATGCGACAAAATGCACACCGCCGAAGATCGAACCCAGTGCAGCGGCTTCATTACCAGTGATCAGAATTTTACCTTCTGTTTCGTTCATTGCTTCAAAGCGATAAGGATCGCTTTTCTCGAGGTTATCTTCAGCCCATTCTGCGGCGAGTTGGATCACGTCCATGTTCATCTTAGCGGGTTTCTCTTTGCCACCGAATTGATCGAGCAAGGAGCGCCATATCACATCCATATCGAGATCGAACAACTGCGCAATCACGCCAACATAGGTCATGTTCTCCACGCGAGCTTTGAATGCGCGGGGTACATCTGCTTCTTTCATCAAGTCGCGCACCGGAACAGCATAATATACCAGATCATCGCGTTCAGACGGGATTTTGAGATCATCACGGTAGATCACCACCCCGCCCGCTGGCGTGTTCTGAATATCTTCGGCGACTGTATCCTGATTGTATGCCACGATGATTTCTGTGGTTGCCCGTCGTGCTACATAACCATCTTTGCTGGCACGGATGGTGTACCATGTGGGTAAACCTTTGATATTCGATGGAAATAGGTTTTTGCCGTTGACGGGAATACCCATATTGAAGAGTGTGCGGACGAGAACGGTGTTGGAAGTTTGGCTACCGGAGCCATTTTGTGTCGCTACTGAGAATGCGAAATCGTTAATAATAGATTGAGAATCAGAGAGATTCTTCTGTTCATGGGGGGCATTTACAGCCATATTTTACCTAGCACGTGCTGTGCTTCTTCCTTTCTAAAAAACGTATTTTTACTGAACCGGATGGTTCGTTGACATATAAGCATACATCAATTTATTAATTCATCTAGGATTAATCTCTGTAAATGATAGCAAGTATGCCATCACGTTGTCTAGGATAACCCATTAGACCCATTCAATTAAAAAGCAGAATCACCGAGATTCTGCTTATAGCTGTTGTAGGGCTTCATAGTTTGGGGCGTGCTAACGTGGATTTGACCGCATCGCGAATATAGGCGAAATCCTCTGGATTATGTTGGAAATCCCGCCCTTTCATCTTAATCCGTAAGACGGGGCATGCTGTCCAATCATCAATCCAATGCGTATATAATTGGTTCAGCTGGTTCAGATAATCCGTGCTGATATTACGCTCGAAATCGCGTCCACGTCGGCGGATGTGTGTCATCAGGGTGTCCACATCAGCTTCGAGGTAGATCATTAAGTCCGGTGCGGGTAAAAACGAAGCAATCGCCTGATACAAGCGCCGATACGCGTCATAGTCGCGAGCGTTCATCTTACCTTGCTGGTACAAATTACGGGCGAATATCTCAGCATCTTCGTACACTGTGCGATCTTGCACCACACTGCCCGGATGATCGATCAATTGGCGATGATGTTCTAGACGCTTACCGAGGAAGAACGTCTGCGAGTGAAAGCTCCAGCGTTCCATATCGTCGTAAAAATCAGCCAGATAAGGATTTTCGGCATTGGCTTCGTAAAAAGGTTCCCAATTAAAATGCTCGGCGAGCATACTGGTTAGTGTGCTCTTGCCCGCGCCGATATTGCCTGCAATGCCGATAAATTGATGGCTTGGATGACCCATGTTTCGCTTACCTTTATGACACATCTACCAATAATGACGGCGGGATAACATATCATCCCGCCCCTTGTTGTAGCACAAGTTTTCGTCACAGTGGCTTTTATATGGTGAGAATATCGTTTGTCTTATGATCTTGCGGTGCTTAGCCTGCCGCCGAGCTGACTGTCACATCGACTTCATCGAGGATGATGACGTCGCCTGTTGCCGCATCGATATAATCCATACGGATTGTGCCATTGCCGATGAAATCTTCGCGGGGTAATTCTGCTTCCCATAGCACATCATCAACAAAGTAAGGATTGTAGATTGTGACAGGTGTCTCGACAATTGTCTCACCGTCGCTATCTGCCAATACCAGCACGAAACCATTTTCAAATAAACCGGATCCGCGTCCACTGACGAGAATCGTATCTCCACCAACTTGATCGCCGTCTGTTGGCGTGGTGATCTCACCAAATGCACCTTCTTGTGGGCGACTGTCGAGCGTTGCCAGTACAACCGAAGCTACATCATAAGCAGGTGCATCAGGCAGAGTAGGGGAAGCCGCCGCGATGGTTACTTCAACCGGATCACCCTCATACTCGGGAACGAGTTCTAACACCCACTGGCCGTCATCATTTGGTAGGACGGTTGCTTCAGCAATCAGGGCATCTTCCGCACTGACGACTTGTATCTGGAAGCCTTCTTCGGGGATGTCGGATGATGTACCTTCAACGAATAGGGTTTCAGAATAGATAATTGCACTATTCATTGGATAGGTGATATCTACACTACCCTGGAGATCAGCTTCGTTTGCTCCGCCATTATCGTCGGTTGGGATTTCGGTTGATGTCGTGTCGGGCGTACAGGCGATGAGTATGCCTAGCACCAAAATCATCAAATAGGTGATACGGAATTTCATAAAGTTCATCCTTTCAATTTAGCTAAACGGTCAACTGCACGGTTCAGGCTATCATCATTCTTACAATATGAGAACCGTGCGTGTTTCTGCGCCAGATGAGCGTTCGTTTCGCTGAAAAAGTAACTGGGTGGGATACAGGCTACTCCATATTCGCGGATCAGCCAGCGTGCAAATTCGCGATCTGTGCCATCATATACATCGGAGAAATCGCCCATGATATAAAACGCGCCTGCCGGTGAATACTCGACTCTGATACCGGCTTCGATAAGCCCATTCATCAGGATTTGACGCTTGCGCGTGTACATCGCCTTTAACGTATCATAGTAATTCTGATCCATGCGCAACCCATACGCGATCCCATACTGTGCCGGATGGTTAACGGCAAAAGTCACGTTCTGATGTATCCGCCACACGCCCTGAATTAGATCCGGGTGCCCCATCGCCCAGCCGATCTTCCAACCGGTCATGCTGAAGGTTTTCGCGCCACTGCTCACTGTAATCGTGCGCTCGAACATGTTGGGCAGGGTGGCAATCGGGATGTGGCGCGTACCATCGTAGGTTAGATGTTCATAGACCTCATCGCTGATGACAATTACATCGAATTCCTGACACAGCTCTGCGATAAGTTTCAGCTCTTCATGGGTGAAGACGCGTCCGGTAGGGTTATGCGGAGAGTTCAGCACGATAGCCCTTGTGTTTGGGGTGAACTTCGCACGTAGCTCATCATGGTCGAATGTCCACTGTGGCGGATACATGGGCACAAAGACCGGTACACCGCCTGCCCATTCAATCGCTGGCAAGTACGTATCAAAGAAAGGTTCAATCAAAATCACCTCATCGCCTGGGTTGACGATACCGGTGATTGCTGAATACATGCCTTCTGATGCACCGGAGGTCACGACCGCGCCACCCTGCGGATCAATGTCAAGATTATAATGTGTGTGTGCATGATCTGCGATGCTCTCCAGCAATGCGGGTACGCCAAAGCCCGGCGCGTATTGGTTCGCCTTGCCGGATAACATGGCATCTGCTACTGCTTGTAGCATCTCGCGGGGACCGTCATAATCTGGTTTACCCTGTCCGAGGTTGACTGTATCGTATTGTGCCGCGTAATGATTGATCTCTGCGAAAATTGTGGTACTCATATTGACTACACGTTGTGCAATTTTTGCCATATCCCTAATCAAAGCCTTTCATCAATTGATTGTGTTATTGTATCGGATCACCTCGTGATCACCTAGCATAGCCTATGACCAATACCCATGACAAACCCGTTAGAATCATGCCAATTTGCAACGCAAGCTGTGATTTTTTCGTTAAAATAGATAAACATGTCAATCATACCATCGGAGCGACACAATGCCTGATGAAACAAAGCGACCGCAAAATTCATCGCCACACGATGATGATACAACCAACGATGAAACATCCTTGCAAGATGTTGGATCCGAATTAGAGGATCAAACGTCTTTACAAGGGGCTTTATCCACAGCAGATACACAACCTGATCCTATTTCCGCAGTGAATGTACCCGATGATGAGGTGTTGGTTGAAATCATTGATGAAGCCGATTTAGACCTGCCGGATTCAATTGAACAGGATGATGAGATTGAAATAAGGGATTTCCTCAATGAAGATGATGGTGAGCCACTTGAAACACCGGAATACCTCAAGCCCTTAGAACCCGAACCACAGAAACCTGCTGAGCCTGTAGAACCAGAGTGGAAGCGTGTGGCGCGTCAATTGCGCGAGGAACGTGAAGCCGAGAAGCGAGCATTGCTTGAAAAGCGCCGGGCAGAAGATCAACGGGTAATTGCAGATCGTGAGGCTGAGTTAGAGGCTAGCCGTGAATTGAAACGCCAGCAACAAGCTGAATTTCGTGAGCGTTGGCAACGTCAACAAGCGGAGAAAGAGCAGGCTGTTGAGGAGATGATGCAAAGATTGCGTGAGGAGCGTGAGCGCAAAGAACGGGAGCGTGCTGAGTTTGAGGAGCGCGAATTCGGGCGCAAGTTCAATTATCCTAAACCAGAACCCCGTCAAACTTACCCGAAACCCTCTGAAACTAGGCGGATGGAAAGAGAACAACCTATCAGCGATCCGATCAACTCTTTAGCTGATCAGCCTATACAACCATCTAAGCCAGCAAAAGATGCCGATGATGATATTTCAAGCCGTGTTAGCCGATTGAGTAAACCACAGTCTACATCGTCTGATGCGCCTGTGACCGATCAAGACGATGATGCGGGCGATGATGGTGAGGGATGAGAGTGTTCTCTCAACCCTGATTGTTATTGGTGAACTCACTGTCGAAAGCGTCCACAAGTTCTTCTTCGTCAATGGTTTGTGGTAGTTCAACCGCCTGACTATCGGCGTATTGTGCCTGTGACTCTGCCGTCAGGTTGTTGTACGGCTTTTGCCCTTGTAAGACAGTTAGACCATTGCGAATTTCGCCGAGATCTCGCACTAATTGTTGCTCTAAGTTGCTCAAGATGTGCATCACATAATCATCTGCTTCAGCGGTGATGCGCGATGCTTCCTGACGCGCCTGTTCTTTGATGTTTTCAGCACGTGCTTGTGCCGCATGAACTGTCGCATCCTGGTCGAGCATGTGCTCGGCTTTTTTGCGATGTTCTTGCACGATGCGTGCTGCTTCTTCATGTGCTTCGGCTAAGATACGATCCCGTTGAGCGAGAACACGCGCTGCTTTTTCAATCTCTTCCGGGATTGAAATACGCATCTGGTCGATGATTTCTAGAGCACGTTCTTCGTCTACCATCGTGTATTTGGTGCCGAATAAATGCCGTCCTTCATCAATTAGGTCTTCTAATCTGTCCACTAAATGTTGAATATCCATGACTTCCCTCTCATTCCGCTTTACGATGAGTCGTGTTCGAAGCGGGTTCTTAAGGCGCGCTCAACATGGGGGGGAACCATATGAGATACATCGCCACCCAGTTCGGCAACTTCTCGTACCGTACTTGAGCTAATGTGAATAAAACGCATATCTGCAAGGATTGCAACTGTTTCAATATCAGGTGCTAGGCTTTTGTTGGCAATCCCCATTCGGAATTCATACTCAAAGTCTCCGAAAACCCGTAATCCTCTGACAAGCGCTGATGCCCCTATCGACTGTGCATAGTTTACAACCAAACCTGAAAACTTCGCAACTGAAATGTTACTATCGTCCTTGAAAGCTTCTTGTGCTAGCGCAACGCGTTCATCGACGGAGAACAACAGGTTTTTCTTAGGTGTGGCATAGATTGCCACCGTTATCTCGTCAAAGATACGTGTTGCACGGCGTGCAATGTCAATATGACCGTTATGAATTGGGTCCAGCGATGCAGGATAGACCGCTTTCACACTCATGTAAGTCTCCGCTCAATTGTGTGTTAGTATAAGTTGATTCGCATTTTTGTGCCACTAGCTGATGTCGCCGCCATCACGATTCAGTAATAGGCGCACTTTTTCGGCTAATAGCAGATGCGATTCCTGTTCTAAATATGGGTCTTCGGCGTAGATAGTCAGCGCTTCTTGTTGAGCTAAGCTGACTAATTCTGGTGACATTTCTTCAGCTAATTGTAAGACGTGTGAGCCACTCTGGCGTGTGCCCAGCAAATCACCTGCTCCGCGTATCTTCCAATCTTCTTCTGCCAATACAAACCCGTCATCTGTGCGTTCCATAATCTTCAAACGTTGTTCGGATTCTTCCGTCAACTTATCCGGTATGAGCAAACAGAAGGATTTGTGTTCACCTCGTCCAACGCGCCCTCTAAACTGATGCAACTGGGATAAGCCGAAGCGGTTTGCTCCTTCGATCAAGATGATGTTGGCATTGGGTACATCCACGCCAACTTCGGCGACACTGGTCGTCACCATCACATCATATTTGTGATGCGTGAATTCCCCCATAATCTGATCTTTTTCTGTCGGGGACATTCGCCCGTGTAACAGGCATACTCGATATTTGTAGAATACCTGACTGAGTTCTTCATAGGCTTCCACTGCTGACCGCGCTTCGATCTTATCCGAGGCTTCAACCAGTGGATGAATGATGAACGCCTGTTGTCCGGCTTCTAGATGCTTCTCGATGAAACGGAAAGCGCGTTCGCGAGCGACAGGTTCTAGCATCCGAGTTTCAATGGGATGGCGTCCTGGCGGTTTCTCGTCAATGATGCTCAGGTCGAGGTCTGCATAGAGTGTCAGCGCGAGAGTACGTGGAATCGGTGTGGCGGTCATCACTAGCAAGTGCGGATTGCGCCCTTTGCCCCGTAAAGCAGCGCGTTGCTCCACGCCGAAGCGATGTTGCTCGTCGATGATAGCTACCCCAAGATTGTGGAAGTTCACACCTTCTTGGATGATTGCATGGGTGCCAATCACCACATCAATTGAGCCATCATCCAGACCGCGATAAACGGCGTTGCGCTCGGATTGTGTCAGGGCACTGGTCAACAGGGCGATAACCGGACGCATGTCGGTTGGCATCTTCTCCAGCGTTTCGCTGATACCCTGATAGTGCTGTTCCGCAAGGATGCTGGTCGGAGCCATCAGCGCTGCCTGTTTGCGATTGTGCAGGGCAATGCCAATTGTTGCCACAGCAACGGCGGTTTTGCCGGAGCCGACATCGCCTTGTAACAAGCGGTTCATCGGTATCTCTTTTGCCATATCAGCACGAATATCTTGCAAGGCGCGTAATTGTGCGCCTGTCAATTGGTATGGGAACACTTGTACCAAAAATTCATCGAACCAGCCATCATCAACTGTCAGTGAATCGCTGTTGACGGCTTGCCAATCACGCCGATTACCTAGAATCGCTAGTTGAAGTGTGATGAGTTGATCAAAGATGTAGCGTCTGCGAGCATGGTCTAAATGATCGAACCCTTCTGGAAAGTGTAGGTTATGGAATGTCCAGCCGATGTCAGCCAGTTCAGCCCGTTCCAGCACGGATTCTGGCAGATGGTCAGGGATCGTATCGGCGAATTGTTCCACGGTTTTTTTCATCAAACGGCGGAAGGTGCGTGCTTTCACGCCTTCCGTCAGACGGTATACAGGCACAATGCCGATGGTATGCAGGTTTTCGCTATCCAGGGTTTCCCATTCAGGGTTGCTCATTTGCAGGCGATTGCCCCAGATGGTGACTTTTCCACTCAGTACCAGTTGTTGACCCTTGCGAATACTACGTATTAAAAAATGCTGACCGAAGAACATCACGTTCATCTGCCCACTGCCGTCGTCAATCACCATCATGAAGTCTTTGCGATTGTTGCGCCCGACGCGCACTTCATAATGAGATACCGTACCAATCACCGTAACGACTTCATCCGGTTGTAATTGACGGATGTACTTCAGTTGGGTGTAATCATCATAACGGCGGGGTAAATAGCGCAACATATCATCGACGTTGTAAATGGCCATCTTAGCGAGATCATCGGCAGTACTTTGCCCGACACCCTTGATCTGTGTTGTTGATTCTTCTAACGTTTGCAAACGTTCACGCGCTTCGTCGATGCTCAGTTGCGGGCGTTTGCGTCGAGGTGGGCGGGCGAGGCGGGGCATCTCAGGGATGTCACGTTCTTGCTTATCAACTGGACGATAATTGTCATAGCCGTAGCTTTCAATTGGCTTGGGTTTATCCTGCACCGTAATCTCTGATGCTTGATCGTTGCTTGCGTCGCCACCAGCTTTGATCTGTACCAGCATGGCCTGATATTTCTCAGGGATGGGATGTCGTCCGATAATACGATCTAACATGTAGTCGATCTGTTTCATGCGCTCTAATTGGCTTTCGACATGCTCATAATCTTTGAGTAAATCAGCCAATTCCTCTGCTAGAATGTGATGTTCAGGACGGCGGGCTTGCGCCTGTGCTTGCCGTTTCCAATTGACACTATACGCCGCTAAACCGCCCATGACAGCACGGTTCTCACATCCTTGCTCGCGTTCCAATTTGAGTATTTTGACTAGTGTCTCTAATGCCGATGGCATCGGTATTCCTTACCTGTTTTATCCGTCATTCAATTGGGTAGTTGTGGTAGGCATCGTGTGTGCGGACATAAGATTAACGCGCGTTGTGCCATCATTCGCATACACGATGCGTACAAATTTTCTGTATTATAGCGGAAAAACGCGAGGTTGTTAGTTATGCCATGTTCGATTTACCGAGACGAATCCGATAGACTTCGGCCCGATGTGCGTGCCGAGCGTTGGCCCAACTTCCGTTATGAATGTGTTTTCCGGCAGTAAATCTCGGTTTTCTTCGATAAATTCTTGTGCGCTGTTAAGATCATCTGTATGGATGACTGCTACACGCTCCAGCTGATCACTTTGTTCTTCCAGCAATTCGCGCAATTTAACACGTACCTTTTTAAATGTACGTACGCGGTGCGCCGCGATCACTTCTCCATTCTCGATCACCTGTACAATCGGTTTGATCTGTAACAGTGAACCAATGCTCGCCACCACACCGCTGACACGCCCGCTACGGCGTAAGTATTCCATGTTGTGAATCCCTGCATAGAGCAGATGATTGCGTTTGACGCGCTCTATGGCATTCAAGACAGCATCAATATCACCTGTTTCTGATGCGACTTCTGCCGCAATCAGTGCCAACCAGCCAATGCCCATGCTGACGCTTTCGCTATCCACGACAGTCGTGCGCTCTTTATCAACGGCGTTACATGCGAGTTTCAATACATTATAGGTGGAACTGAGTGTCGAGGCTACGTTAACGCTAATTAGGTGATCGTAGCCATTCAGTGAATCATTGACAATATCCTCAGCAATGCCAGGCGAAGGTGCGGCAGTTGTTGGTACTTCTTTGTTATTCTGAATGTAGGTGTAAAAGTGATGACGGTCTAAATCCTTACCATCATCGAGATAACCTTCACCGCCGTAATTGACTGAACAGGGTACAACCGCGATCTGCCACTTCTCCAGCAGTTCTGGTGGAATGTCAGCAACACTATCTGTAATAATACGAATTTTTTTACTCATAATCAAATAATTCCATTTCACTCTCTAAGACCATCACACCCGTTGCATCACTGCCGAACAACACTGCCAATGCTAACCCATACATGGTATATGGAAAATGCCTACCGGGAAACTCAATCGACAGGCGGTCTTGTAGTTGGCGTGATTGTTCGGTGATATGTGAGCGATTCTGGACGATCATAGCATCGTCTAATTCATCAAATTCAACTAAAAACTCGATCATGCGGTCAATAGCTTGAGAACGGGTACGCACTTTTTCTGTCACCAGAGGTATACCATCTTCAATGTTGAGGATCGGCTTGATGTTGAGCATCGTTCCTAAAATGGCTCGCGATTCGCTCACGATTTTGTTGGCGAATAAGTAATCGAACGATTCTACGTAAAATGTACTGAAAATGCGATCGACAGCTTCGCGCACCCGTTGTACAGCTTCATTGAAGGGTAAACCATCGAGCGCAGCTTGGCCTGCGAGACGCACCAACATCCCTTGGCCTGCACAGATACTGCGCGAATCAATAGCGACAATATCACAGTTTTCCTGCATTTGTTGTGCGGCACTGCGTGCGTTTTGCCAGCTTGCTGTCAACTCACGAGATGTATGCACGGAAATGATGCCATCGTACATGCGTGATAGGTGAGTGTAGAGTGCGATATATTCCTCGGTTGATGGCGCAATCAGCCTGGGTGGCGTATCCTGTGAACGAATCAGACGCATCATGTCTTCATCTTTAATATCTTCGCCTTCGCGGTAGCGCTTACCTGCGATCTCTACTTGATAGGGTACAACGGTTACTGGATATTGTTGCAGTAACCGTTGGTTGGCAAAGCGGGCTCCGCTGTCGGTAACAACGTGATAGGTGGTCATATTATTCGAGGCTGATGAGATATGGATAAAGAGGCTGTCCGCCGTAAATTACCTGATATTCAAGATCAGGATATTGTGTTTCTAAGTTACTCGCCAGTGTTTCGGCATCTGCTTCATGTAAACCACCACCATAATAGAGTGTACAGATCTCGTATTCCTCCACCGAAACTTGTGCCAGCAACTCGTTAACCAGGACGGTTAGGTTGTCACCTGAGATCACCAACTTGCCGTTCAGCATACCGATGTAATGACCTTCAACGACATCTACACCGTTCACGTTGGTATTGCGCACGGCGGTTGTCACTTCTGCGCTGATGATGCTGTGACTAGCTTCATTCATCGCGCTGAACACAGTATTGAGATCGCCACTTTCATTGGCATCCATGTAGGCGACCAGCGCCGCGATACCCTGTTGCACTGTTTTGGTCTTTAGAACCTTGACGGTTTTGTGCGTAGTTAGCTGTGCGGCTTGTTCGGCTGCCATGATGACATTGCCGTTATTGGGCATCAGGATGATCTCTTGATTGTCGATGGCTTCGATGGCATTCAGGAAGTCTTCTGTGCTGGGGTTCATGGTTTGACCGCCAATGATAACATACGCTGCACCGTATTGATCGAAGATGCGCTCTAGTCCATCACCCCGTGCTACCGTAACAATGGCAACACCGTTTACTGTCTTTTGTTGTTGTGTAGCGGCTTCGCGCTCACTGCGAGCCTGAATATATTGCAAATATTGCGCTTGCATATTTTCAACCACAATATCATCCAGATCAACGCCCATCTTTATCGCATAGTCAAGCGGTTCTGCTGGATTATGAACGTGAATATGTACCTTGATCAACTGCTCATCGCCATCAACTAGGGGTGACCAACCCATGGCGCTAATATCAGCGCGTACTTGTTGAACGTTGAGGTTTTCGCCAATCATCAGGAATTGTACGTCATAGCCGTAGCCTTCCTCATCATCAGGTGTGATCGCATCTTGCCAATCAGGCACATCATTAGCGGTGATCTCGGCATTGCCGTCCAATACAACAGGCTCCCCGTCGACAAAACGTTTCATGCCTTCAAGGATATAGACCAAACCCATCCCACCGGAATCCACCACGCCCGCTTCTTTGAGCTTGGGTAGTAGGTTAGGCGTATTCTCCAGCGATTGATAGGCTGCGTCAATGAGTTCCTGTAGCAAAACCTTGAGATCCGTTTCAGTGCGAGCACGCTCGCGGATTGCTGCTGCGGCTTCGCGGGCTACCGTGAGGATTGTTCCCTCTACCGGTTCCATCACACTACGGACAGTCTCATAAGCATAATCAACTGCGTTCTGACAGGCTAGCGCGAAGGTCTCCGCATCCATCTCCTTTTTACCTTTGAGTGATTGCGAAAATCCGCGTAATAGCATCGAGAGAATCGTGCCAGAGTTACCCCGTGCGCCAGTCAGCGCACCCCGTGCGATTTGTTCGGCAATTGCGCCAATATGATGTTCTTCAGTATGAGCGATTTGTTGATAGGCTTTGCGGATAGTCAACACCATGTTTGTACCTGTATCACCATCTGGAACAGGGAACACGTTCATGTTGTTAATCTTTGCTTTATGATGTTCAAGCCATGATACGCCCGCCGCCAGCATCCACTTCAACAGACGACCGTCAACCACGCTTTGTTTTACTTCGATGACCATAAGAAAACCTCAGAATTCAGATAAGTTCTTATTTAAAAAACCCTATACAACGCTAAATGATACGGATAACGGCACAAAATGGCTGATTTTTATCGTAATTCTAACGTATTAAGGGTAAAGTCGGCACACAATATTTAGAGCATTCTCTGCCTAGATAGTACCATTCTCACGGCGATTTGACGAGATTGTAGCCAGTTTTTAGACAAATGTCTACTCAAGTTCGTGGATTAGCGTTTGTCTGAGCGCATCAATGCCGCTCTTTATGCCGGCTTCATGCTTGAAGACCGCTGTCCCTGCCACCAATACATTAGCACCAGCTTGTACAGCATGAGCGACGGTATCAGTGTTGATGCCACCATCTACTTCAATATCAATCTTACGATGAATATCGCCGGTCATCGCGCGTAATTGGGCAATCTTTGATTTGGTATCCATGATGAATGACTGCCCACCAAAGCCGGGATTAACTGTCATCACATTAATGAGGTCAACCAGCGTCAGTACTTCGGCTAAGGCGGAAGCGGGTGTATGAGGGTTGAGCGCGACACCAACACGACACCCTGCCTCGCGGATTTGTTGTAGGACACGGTGTAGATGTGGCGTAGCTTCGATATGGACGCTGATAATATCTGCGCCAGCATCCGCGAAGGCCTGAATGTAGCGTTCTGGTTCAACGATCATCAAGTGTACATCAAGTGTGATATTTGTTAGCTCGCGCAACGCTTTTACCACAAGAGGCCCGATTGTGATATTGGGTACGAAACGCCCATCCATCACATCGATGTGAATATAATCGGCGCCGCCAGCTTGCGCTTCTTGCACCTGTTTACCTAATTGTGTGAAATCTGCCGCGAGTATTGATGGGGCAATCTTAACTTCATGAAATGAAACCATATTGACTCCTTCAAACTTCAGAAGTGCTGATGAGCGCACTCATCAACACTTACTTACGCTGGTTAATTGGTAGGATTAAAGTAAATTGCGTTAAATGTTTCGTCGGTGGAGCGGATGAGATCTTCATTTGATCCTTCGCGCACGGTTAGTTCCCAATCTATCTCATCACAATCATCAGGATCGCGATGTGGGTCTGGATTGATGAGAATGATATAGCTGTAATCATATGGGCGTGTGTCGATAGTGCCCATCGTGCCTAGATCAAACACATCAACTTCATTTGCGTTCGGGTTGATGCCGACAGCTACCATCATCAGATCATCCGTATCCAGCTCAAGTTCATATAAGCGTGAACCGCGTATCAACAGATACTGCATACCAAGTTCTTCGATACCGTTACGTCCAGATTCATACGTTTCGTAGTCTTCAATGACAGCTTCGGTATCAACTGTACCGGGGAATTCATCCCCTAGGGCATAATCTCGTAACAGGTTGCGAATCGCATAGTTACGAATGATCGCCTCTGGTGTGGTGTTCAGCAGATCTACAAACTCATAGAATGCATCCATGCCTTCTTCGATAGCGAGTATCTCCCACAGTTGCACGATAGACTCTATGCCATAATCCTGTGCGATAGAGTCTATCAGCAACCATTCCCCATAAATGCGCAAGCCTTCACGGTCATCCATTGAACCGAGGCATAACTGCGGTTCATCAAAGACTGCTGATGTGTAGTCTGTCGCGTCTTGTTCGTCAGATGTCACGGTTTCTATCCAGCTTGCGGTAGCTTCATATACCCAGAACGCCGCATCGGCGATATCATAACCAAACTGCACGAGATGATGAAATTCATGCGCTATGGTTGCTCGCATCACCACACGGGGCGCTGACACGCTATCATAACTGCTATCAATCACCATGTAGCCATATGCTGCCCATTCCTCGATAATCTGGCTATTAGGGTTATCACCGACTACCTCTTCAGGTTCAGCATAGCCTAAGATACCTTCATTCTCTAACAGGTTCATCAAGTAGAAGTCATAGCGGATATCACCCCCTTCACCACAATCCTGTGGGGGAGCTGGCCAACCGAGTTGTTGTGTTTGGATGAGTAACACGTCTTCTACAAAGTCAGCGACATCCTGCACATAATCCAGTTCGGCGCGGTCTTCGCCAGAGGTTGTATAGTGAATCACGAAATTATCAGTTTCGAGTGTTACCATCGGGCCACTTAGTTCTGGGCGTTCGTTTAGGGTGATATTTTCGCAATTACTGCGGACTACTTCTGTTTGGCGTTCGATATCTGCCTGCACCAACGAACGGCTTGAACTGTAAATCTCTGCGATGTGTGCGCCATTGGGCAAAAATTGGTCTTTCAGAATGTTCGGTTCATTGTAGCCCAATACCAGACGGAACCTGCCACTAGCGTTTTCGTCACAACAATCTGCGACGATGAGGCGATAGCTGCCGTCTGCTTCAAAGGTGTATGATAGAGCGGTATTCAGGTTTCCTGGGGCAATATCATCTTCTTCCGCGAGTAAATCGGTACAATTATTTGTACACAGCCCCAGTGCCGTGTCAAAGTCGGTGGATTCCACATAAGCATATAAAGTTTGCCCGGCTTGAGCGTCGAGTATTTCATAAAAAATAACAGGCTGATCTGGACTGATCGTGCCATAAAATTGTTGCGCTTGGGGTTCATCCTCATCATAATCAAATTCGCTGAGGTTAATGTAGGTGGGTTGGTAGATCGTCACGAAAGGATCACCGACGGGGAAAGCTTCGCCAGTTAGAACATCAGGTGCTTCCAAGCCAATCAACACACGAAAGACCCCGTCCTCGTCAAAATCACAACAATCTGTGACGAAGATGCTATAATCACCATCTTCCTCGAAAGTGTATGAAAAAGCCGAATTGCGATTGTTGCGCCCGTCTATATCATCGTTGAACGCATAAATATCAATTTCACAGTCAATGTCACAAATACCTGTATAGGTGTCAAATTCGTAGGATTCTGCGTAAACGTAGATCGTTGTGCCGGCTTCCATCCCGAATAAATCGAAAAATACATCAGGGTTATCTGGATTGATTGATGAGAAAAATTCTTGAACTTGTCCATCAGGGTTGGATTGCGCGTGACTCGGTATGAGTAACAGAATAAAACTCAGTACCACACTTAAAATAGCGAAACGGTGCGATAGCATAATGGCTCCTAATTGTGTCCTAAGATGGGTTTAGGTTGATATAATTCTTCTAGATAAATCATTTCTTCTGCTGTCAAATTGATATCAACAGTATCAATAGATTCATTTAAATGGGTGAGTTGGGTTGCCCCGATGATCGGGGCACTGATGCCTTGCTTGTGAAGCATCCATGCTAGCGCAATCTGTGCGGGTGTTTTATCGTATTTTACGGCTAATTCTTTTGCCCGATCAACAATATCGAAATCGATATCTGCATAATACATCTCATGAGCGAAACCGTCACTCTTGGAGCGGGCGGTGTTGCCGGCTCTATCGCGGGTACGGTTACCAGCGAGGAACCCGCGTGCCAACGGTGACCATGGGATCAAGCCCACGCCCATATCGAGGCAAAGGGGGTTCATCTCGCGTTCTTCCTCACGGTAGATGAGATTATAGTGGTTTTGCATCGAAATAAAGCGCGTCCAGTTGTAGAGGTCTGCTGTGTATTGGGCTTTAGCAAATTGCCATGCATACATGCTACTTGCGCCGATATAGCGCACTTTGCCCGCTTTGACCACATCATGTAGCGCTTCCATCGTCTCTTCAATCGGCACGTGATAATCCCAACGGTGAATCTGATACAGATCGATATACTCTGTACCTAATCGGCGCAAGGATGCATCAACACTATCCATGATGTGCTTGCGCGATAATCCACCGTGGTTAGGTCGCTCACTGAAACGGAAAAATACTTTGGTGGCGATCACATACGCATCACGCTGGGTGAAAAACTCGCGCATGTAGTTCCCTGTGTGTTCTTCGCTTACGCCTAGTGAATACATGTTTGCGGTGTCGAAGAAATTGATACCCCGTTCGACAGCGCGTTGTACGATGGGCTTGCCTGTATCGTAATCCAGCACCCAATCTCGCCAATTGGGATCACCATAACTCATCATGCCGAGGCAAATGCGTGATACTTCTAAACCAGTCTTACCGAGTTTCATATAATCCATTGTGTATTTATCCTTTTAGGTGGTTAATCCAGATCGTAGGCTACCCAACCTCCGTAAAGTTTCATCTGCTTGAGCAAATCCCATAAATCCTCAGGGTTTTCAAATTCTAAGCGTACAATTGGCTCGGTGAAGAACTCAATATAGGCCAGCTGAGCGTTTTTGAAACTGCGGCGGGCAACACAACACCGATCATACTGGTGGGTGTGGGGTGAGGGGCGTTGTTCCGGTTGCCGATACCAATTTCGGTTGCATTGCTTAAACGGAATCCAGCGAGCAATTTCTGCGATGTCTTTGTAAAGGATTCCACCGTGTGTGACGGTGATAATACTGTGGAAACGTGCCATGCTTTTCCTCATGTGTGAGGCCCGATCATTAAGTACAGTCATTATAGCCTGATTGATGGTTATCCTGCTAACTCGACCTCCGCTTGTGTGAGTCGTTCTTGAATGAGTGCTTGCATGCGGGGTCGCATCTGCGCTCCTTGACCGAACTTAGATTTGGCGATCACTTTCAGTTCTATATGTTGCCCGATATGGTCGCCGCTGATGACCTGCCATTGCTCAATAAGATTAGGCAGAAGGGTCATTGCTTCCATACCCAGATCTTCTAATAAAGGTAGCGTTTTTTGAAGGTCTTTGCTCATGATTTGGATAGTGATGGTGATGGGTGTGTACTCACCACGGCTGTAATTACGAAATTGCCTAATTTCACCGTTTGGGATGACGATTAACTCGCCTGACATTCCACGCACATGGATCACACGTAGGTTGACTTCTTCGACGACCCCCTCAAATCCCATAATCTCCACTTTTTCACCGATATCTAGTGTGTTCTCAATCACGAAGAATAAGCCGGTCATGAAATCGCTGATGAGTGGGCGGAATCCTAAACCAAATGCGGCACTGAATAAACCGACCACCCAGATCAATGTGTCGAGTTCAACGAACTGTGCGACACAGAAGAAAGCTGATACAGTGAACGAGATCAAAACAATAAGACCAGCAAAGACACCTTCTAATGTGGCGCGTCGTTGATCTGGCAAACGATGACGAGGTGAATACTTGCCGATTGAGAGTATCCAGTGTGCAATGCGTCGTGACGCATACGCGAAGAAGATCCCCACCATGAAGATCAACAAGATCGGCAAGACATTCGTTTGAAGATAGGTCAAGAAATGTGTAAACATCATTTTTTTCTTTAGGTTATTTGAATGTTGCTTGGTGTGATCACTTTGGATTTTAGCTGACCACAACCCGCATCAATATCAATCCCACGTCGTACGCGCACTGTGCCACTGATACCATACTCACCTAGAATGGCAATAAATGCGTTGATGCGTTCAGGATCAGATGGCAGACCCGCATAGCCCCCTGTGGGGTTCAGCGGGATGATATTGACGTGACAATGCAAGCCCTGCAATAATTTGCCGAGTTTGTGGGCTTCTTCAGGTGTGTCATTCTCAGCTGCAATAGCCGCCCATTCGAAAGTCACACGTCGGCCACTTTTCTCAACATAATAATGACAAGCTCCAATCAACTCTTGCAAATTCCAGCGTTTGTTGACTGGCATCAACTCGCTACGCTCGTTATCATCGGCTTTGTGTAAGCTGATCGCTAAAGTGACCTGTAAACCTTCATCAGCGAAGCGCCGTATTTGTGGCACCATGCCTACAGTGCTAACTGTGATGTGCCGTTGTCCAATCTGTAGCTCATTCATCAAGCGACGGATAGCTTCCATCACGGCATCATAATTATGAAACGGCTCACCCATGCCCATCATGACGATATTACTCAGTCGCTCCCCCTCAGCTTCTAGCTCACGGGCGAAGCGCATAGCTTGTTCGAAGATTTCGGTGGCGGATAGGTTGCGCGCGAAGCCCATCTGCCCCGTTGCACAGAATACACATCCCATCGCACAGCCTGCCTGGGATGAGATACAGGCTGTACGCCGATGATCATCATAAGGCATCAATACTGATTCGATCAGTTGCCCATCGGGCAGACGATATAAGCGTTTCGTCGTCCCATCATTGCTCGATTGCTCGGCAACTGTCTCTAATGTGCCGAGTACAGCGTCCTGTGCTAGACGTTCGCGCAGGCTAGCGGGTAGGTTGGTCATCGCGTCGAAATTATTCACTCGGTGTTCGTAAAGCCAATTATAAAGCTGTTGAGCGCGATAAGACGGCTCTCCCCAACTTTTTAGCAGGGCTTGTAGATTGTCTTTAGATAAATCGTAGAGATTAATCATGAGTTTCCTCAATTGCTAGGATTAGAAAATGAACCCTTCTAACGAGATGCCCCATTGATTGAGTAGAGCGATCAAAATGAAGGGTGTGAAATTATAGACAAAGTGAGCCATCATTGCGGCGGGTGTCGTTGTGTAATCACGCAAGAACCCGAAGATTAGCGACACGATGAAGATGATCAGTGAAGCCGGAGTCAGCAGATATTGACTGTGTAACAGCACGAAGAAGATGCTCACTACCACATTGCCGAAGATCGGTTGCAGTGCGCCCCGAAAGAGTAGTTCCTCTCCGACACCTGCCGTAAATGCCACCAGAAAACCTAACCATAAGGAACCGCTTAGCGCTGCAAATAACGCTTGTGATGCCGCACTCTGTGCCGCTATCGTTTCTGGCGAAGCGAATGTCTGCCAGATGAGCATCATCCCAATTTGTAACCAGAACATGCCGAAACCCACAAACGCGCCGATCACTAAATAGCGCATACCATCGCGTGACCAGGCTATCCATTGACTGTTACGGGGCAGGCGAATACCAAGACGGCGTAAACTGCGCTGAAAATCGCGTCGGATAAATAGGCCCACACCCAGCAACGAAAACGCGATGTACATCGCCAGATTACTCAATAGGTCGCTTGCACTGATCGTACTGATCTCTGTGGCGATGCCTTCAATCCCACCGGCTAAGACGAAGTTACCGACAGTGTTCACACTTGCGAGGCCCATCAGTAACAGTGCAAGCGTGTGTATAACTGCATCAGGATGATAACGTCGGTACAAACCATCACTGCGGATGATGATGCGCTGAAAGATGACGCGCAATTGTCTTGAGCGGATCAATCCAATGCCCGCAATCCCCAAAATCATACTGACAATGAATATGCTGATGCTACCCGCACGTGAAATGCCGACTATATTTAAATCTGCTTCATCCAAACCAGTCGTATCACTTTCTGTTAGGGCAGTGAGTAGTATCAGTCCGCCAATGATAACAGTTATTAGTGGTAATAGAAATAAAATCCCCTTTAGGATCGTTGTATTTTTCCATTGACCAGCTTGATAAGCATTCACAATAACAATGATACCACCGATTACTATTACACTGACTAGAACTACGAACATACGTACCATCCAATTACATCACTCTATCTGTCATCATGTTTAGTATAAATGTCGCATGACCATCACTCAATACACCCTTCTTAAGGGAAATGTGTTTTGTAACCAATCACAAGGTTTTCTGTCCCATTATTATGATACGATGAGTTCCTAAGGTAATTTTACAAAACGTCATATTTGCTTGTTAGTTTCAGTAATGTATACTAATTTCTAATTTTGAAAACATAAAATTAGCAGTTCTTAAACGGAAAAATAACGATAATCGTTTTCTTCATTTTGCTTAATATAGGGGATACTCACATATTGTGGGTGCAGATCACATGATCTGCTTGTACCTTTCTGGAAGGTTAGAAAAACACACATGGGAATTTTCTTCACACGATTGAACACACTGAGTTCGTTAAATCTGCGGGCAAAGATGCGGTTTATTGCTGTCAGTGTAACGATTCTGTTGGTGTTATCAGTCCTGATGCCAACGCTCGCACAAGAGTCTTTAGGGTTGGAAAAATCAATCATCGGCAATCCGACAACTGTTAATACCGGTGATGTGATCGAATACCGTCTGGTCTATAGCTGTAATAGCTTGACCAGTGATTGTGGTACATTAACGGTGGTAGATGTGCTGCCCACTGGCGTAACCTGGCTAGAAACACAAGTAGCTTCTGGTTTCAGTGCAGGACATAATAACGGCACAGTGACCATCACTAGCGATGGTATTTTTGCGGATGGATCGCAATCAGAAGCGATCATTCGCGCTCGTGTCGATTTTGATGTACCAGGTGGCACTGTGCTGGAAAATAGTGCCTCAGGTGACCGGAGCAATAGTCCGGCAAACCCTGATGTGATCACACCGACTGTCTCGGTGACGGTCAATGAGCCCACCTTCCAATGGGAAGTCAATAAAACACAGATTAGCCCCGCTATCAACCCGACACTTGATAATGATGTCTCATATCGTCTCTCCATCTGTTCACAGAGTGCGATTGGTAATGTCACGCTGGATAATGTGACGCTTGTTGATGATTTACCGCCAGATGTGGTGATTATCGATGCTGGTGGTGGCACAGTTTCCGGAACCAATCCGCAATCCATTAGCTGGACACTTGGCGAACTAGATATTGCTACAATTGGTGATGGGTGTGTCTCGCGCACGATTACCATTCAGTATCCATCTAGCACCTACGCTATCGATGATATTCCTGATAATGTTGCCACGGCGACCGGTAACTGGGATGTCGAAGGCGATGTGCCAGATTGTGAAACCACACTGTGTACAATCGGCACACAAACGTACCCGACTGAAATTGATCCCGCTATTAATGAACCACAGGGTTCAAAGAGTAATTCCGGCACGATTATCGGTGTCGGGGGTGTGGGGCGTTATTTCATTGATTTCAACACCAATAATGCTAACACAGCGGTGACCAACTTAGTTGTTGAAGATGATTTCCCAATTGAGTTGCAGATCACACAAATTAATGCAGTCAATTGGCCTGCCCCAGCAACGCTCGAATATTCCACAAATGATGGCGCGATATATACCAGCTATGGGACGTTTGGCGCAGGGGATAGCTTAGGTGTGCCTGCTGATGTACCGGATGGCATCACGAACTTACGGTGGACATTTGCCGGCACGGTTGATTTTGGCGAATCATGGCGGGCTGAGATCGTCTTTACCCCGCGTGACGAGGGCGGGGCAAACGATGCTGTTTCTGGCAATACCTATACGAACTGTCTTGATGTGACTGCTGATGCGCCGGCCACACCAGATTTGGATAATTGTTCATCGGTCACGATTGATGATGATTCTGTGGTGATCGCACCGGCTAAAGATACCGTGGGTGCCAGTACCTTGCGCCCGCTGGATGTGGTCACTTTTAACTTGCGCTTACGCATTGACGAACGTTCAGCAGCAGCACTCCTTCAACCTGTTATCATTGAAGCCCTACCCAACAATTTGGAATACATCACCGATACAGGTGATCCGGATTACACTGATCCTGTCGTGACCTTCACCAACGTACAGGTGGGGGAACAAATCGCGCCGAATTTGACCGTTAACACCACCCCCACGAACATTGAGGGTGTCGGTTATGATACCTTGCTCGAATGGCGCTGGCCTGCCGGTTATGAACTCTCTGCGCCGGTATCCGGTATCAGTGACATCAACATTCAGTTCACAGCGCGTGTGCGTGCGGGCACGGTGCCGGACAATTATGCTAATGTCGCGTATTTCTTATCTGATTCGCCGGATTTGGTCTGCACGGGTTCTCAGTTGGATACAGAAGATGCGGATGGCGATAGTGACAGCGCAGAAGATCGCTGTCGCGTATCAACGGATTATGAAGTCGAGGAGACTGTTGTTCTCAGTTCGCAGAAGTGGATCAGCAATCAGTCGTATCAGAATGATGGGACGTTCACTGGCTTCTTGAACACCGAAATTTCAACCGAGCCAGAGCCTGACCTAACCTGCCCCTCATCTATTTTTAATGGTGAAGAATATACCCGTTTCCCCTGTATCACACAGGGTTTCCCGGATAATACCAACTTTGCACCGCCTGATCCCGATACCTTCGATGATTTCAATTATTGGTTGATCGTCTCGAATGAGGGGAATGTTCCCGGTATTGATTACATCCTGTACGATATCTTGCCTTACGTTGGGGATACCGGTTCCGGTGGCCCGTTGTCGACGTCAGCGCGTTTGTCAGAATTCCAGCCCTATATCACAGGCCCTGTAGTGGTTGAGAGTGCACCGGGAGGTATCAATCCGGCAACCGATCTCATTATTGAATATTCTAATAGCACGAACCCTTGCCGGACCGAAGTCTTTGGGGATACGGGCGGTAATGAGCCAGCAGGCTGTGTTAATGATTGGACAACAGTACCGCCTTCATTACCCACGCCGAATGCAGTACGTGCTTTCCGTATACGTTTTGCTAATAGCACGATCCAATTTCCGGTTAACAGCGCATTTGAATTCAGTGTGCCGATGCGCATACCAGAAGATGCACAATCTGGTCAAATCGCGTGGAATACATTCGCACAGCGTATATCGAACCCGAGCACAGGGCGTATCCCCACGTCAGAATCGCGTAAAGTGGGGATCATCGTGCCGGAACGCATGAGCGTCGGTAACTATGTGTGGTATGACTACAATAACGATGGCACCCCACTGGACGATGCCGGTAACCCTGAAGATCCTGTTGGGGGTGTAACGGTTAGTCTTTACCGGGATGCCAACAATGACGGTCAACCCGATGGGCCTGCCATCGCCACGGATGTCACAGATGCCAACGGCTATTACTTGTTCAGTGATATTTCGTTCAATAGCCTTGATCCCACACAAAACCGCTATGTGATTGGTATTGAGAGCAATCAGTTTGATGATCCTACGGATGCACTGTACGAACATCTTAGTTCCAGTGACCCCGATAGTATTGCGCCAACTGATGATCAGACTGATCTTAATGACAATGGCATTGATGATCTGGATCCCGCGACAAATGGCATTTTCAGCCCTAGCTTTGTGCTATCGCTCGATGATGAGCCAGAGAATGAAACACAACTCAGCGGGGATGATCCGGCTAGCTTCCCCACAGGTAATTACCCCGACGGGCCTTTTTCACGGGGTGTACGCGCTGAAGCCGATAATAACAGTGATCTGACAATAGACTTCGGCTTTTATGTGCCCATGTCGATTGGTAACCGTGTGTGGTTGGATCTCAATGTCAACAATAACGGTATTGAAGATCAACCGACTGAGACGGCTAATGGCGTGGCGGGTGTCACGTTGACGCTCTACCGTGATAATGGCGATGGTATCTTTGATAACACCGATATACCCTATATATATCCACTAACCAATACACCTGCGACAACAACCACTGATGCCGATGGTTATTATTTGTTTGACAACTTACCCCCTGGCGATTATTTTGTGGCAGTTGATCAAGCAAACTTCAATGCCGGTGGCGCATTACAGGGTTACGAAGATAGCGATAACGCGCCTACTGAAGATGTGGATCGCGAAAATAAAGGCGATAACAACGTTTTCCTCGGTAGTTCCGGAGTGGTCAGTATTTTGACCACGCTAGAACCCTTCAACGAACCGATTGCAGGCGTTGAAGTTGACCAGACAATTCCGGCAGGCTTCGTGGATGGCTTCGGTAATTTTGGTGAATTGGATGAGAATAGTAACCTGACTGTTGATTTTGGCTTCTGGCAACCGGGCATGGCGTTAGGTAACTATGTATGGTTGGATGTTAACAACAATAGTGCCGTCGACGCCGGTGAAACCGGCATCGCTGGCGTAACCGTCAACCTGTATCAGGATGCAGATGAAAACGGTGTGCCAGATACGGCAGTACCTTTATTCAGTACCACGACCAACGTCAATGGGTGGTATCTATTTGATGGTTTGGCGCCGGGCAGTTACGTGTTGGAGATTCCGGCATCGGACTTTAACGGTGCGGGGCCTCTGGTGGGATTAATTAGCAGTCATCGTAACGATACGATTGATACTTACCTCACTGGCGAAACACCACCCTATGATGATCAACAGGACGATGGTCTCAATCAAGCCAGCGCAACTGATTATCGTGCGAATGGTGTGTTCACCGAGACCGTGACCCTCATCCCCGTGAGTGAACCATTTGAACTACCACTTGACACATCTGCCGAAGACCCTGGTGATCTTGGTTTTGGTGCAGGCGGCAAAGATGAAAACAGTGACCTCACGGTTGATTTCGGCTTCTTCGAACCCTTGAGCATCGGCAACCGTGTCTGGTTGGATGATTACAGCAGTGGCGATGGGGTGACAGTCAAGGGTGATGGTGTGTTTGATCCCATCAATGAAACGCCCCTCGACAACGTAATATTGACCCTCTATGTGCTGAATGATGGTGGTGATCCCGCTAATCTTGCAGATTATAGCATCGTGCAGTTCGATGGGGTTGATCAAGTCGATACCACCGATGATGACGGTTATTATCTGTTTGATGGCTTGGGCGAAGGCACCTATCGCGTGCTAGTGGATGCGTCAAACTTCAATGCAGGTGGGGCGTTCGATTCTTTACCTGGCAATCCTGAGGATTATCGCAGTAGTGTCGGTGTCGACGGTGCAGATAATACTGATAGTGGTATTGATGACGATGCCCCCGCTAGCAATGGCATCTTCAGTGAGCCGATTGTCCTCACACTCGGTAATGAACCCACAGGCGAAACTGATGCCAACGATTCAGGGCAAGCAGTCAACCGTGATGATGGTCCCGATGGTTTTGGTGTCTATGAAGAACAAGATGATAACAGCGACCTTACAGTAGATTTCGGCTTTTTCATCCCGCCGATGAGCCTCGGCAACCGCGTCTGGTATGATACCAATAACAACGGCTTGATTGATTCAGCGGACGATAATCCAGCAACGCCCGGTAATCCGGGCATAGGTAGTGTACAGGTGAACCTGTATGACGCGGGTGACACCACCACACCGGTTGCTACGACAATCACCGACGCCGACGGTTACTATCGCTTTGATGATTTGTTGCCTGGTGATTATGTGGTTGGGATTCCTATTACTAATTTTAGCGCAGGGAATGCACTGGTTAATCTGACCAGTAGTACGGGCAATGGGGGTGATACCGGTGATGATAGTGATGTCGATGAGAACGGTATTGATGATCTCACCGTACCCCTACCTAACGAAATTTTTAGCGAGACCATCACGCTCAGTTTGGGCGATGAACCGCTCGCAGAGGGAGATCTTGGTGTAGGTGATCCTGGCTTGAATGGTGAAACAGATGATAATAGTGATCTGACGATTGACTTCGGCTTCTACGAACCGATGAGCATCGGTAATGTAGTCTGGTTAGATAATGGCGATGATGGAGCAGGTGGTTTTACAATCGCCGAGTTCAACAATGCGGTGCAAGATGCCGATGAAGATGGCATCCCGGGAGTCGCTGTTCATCTGTATCTTGATAACGGTGATGGCACTTTCGACAGTGTGATCGATACACTAATTGATGATGCCGAAGTAACCGATGCTAATGGATATTACTTGTTCGATGGTCTCACTGAAGGCAACTATTTTGTCTATATTCCACCGATTAACTTTACGGCAGGTCAACCACTGTTCGGGTTGCTGAGTAGCTTTAGCAATACGGCAGATAAGACCACTGATTTGAACGATAACGGGCTTGATGTGCCTGTTCCAGCTTCAACAGGCGTGGTCAGTAACCTCATTGCACTGGAATTGCGTAATGAGATCACCGGTGAGAGCGATCTGAGTAACAACGCCGCTAATGATGGCGCCGATTTTCGAGGGCGCTTCGGTGAGACGGATAACAACAGTAACCTGACAATCGACTTTGGCTTTAACGAAGCACCAATGAGCCTTGGTAACCGAGTTTGGTTTGATGGTAACAACAATGGTCTGATTGATGCGGGTGAAACTGGTGTGCCCGGCGCAGTGGTCAGCCTCTATCTGGGGAGTGATACCACCACACCAATTGCCACCACAACCACCGATGCCGATGGGTATTATCTGTTCGATAACCTGACATCCGGCGATTATGTGGTGGGCGTGAGTGCCTCGAACTTTGGCGCAACGGCAGTCTTAGAGAATTACGCCAGCAGTACGGTCAACACGCCGAACGGTGATGCCAATGTTGGCGATAGTGACGATAACGGCGTGGATGATCCTGCACCGGCAACCAATGGCATCTTCAGTGATGTGATTACGCTGGCACAAACAACCGAACCCACTGCCAACGCTGATCCGACACTGGGTGAAGATGACCAGACAATACCGGCAGTCTTTACAGGTACATTCGGTGATAATGGCGAGACCGATGATAACAGCAACCTGACTGTGGATTTCGGCTTTTTCATCCCGATGAGCCTCGGTAACCGCGTGTGGTTGGATAATGGTGCAGGAAGCCTCAACAACGCTGGCTATAACAACGGCATACAAGACGGTACAGAAGCGGGTATCGCAGATGTGACTGTCAATCTGTTGCAAGATAACGGCACAGGTACTTTCGTACAGATTGCGACAACGATCACCGATGCCGATGGTTATTACCTGTTTGATGGTTTGACAGAAGGGTCGTACATTGTCGAAATTCCGGCAGGTGAGTTCAATGGTGGCGATCTGACCGGGTTGACCAGCAGTTTCCCACTGACAGTCAACGGCGATGCCAACACAGGGGATGAAGATGATAACGGTATGGATGATCCAGATCCTGTCAATAACGGTATCCAGAGCGCACCGATCACCTTGACGAACTTCACTATGCCGACTACCAGTGCTGATCCGGCTTTTGGTGAGAGTGACCAGACAATTCCGACAGGTTTCTTGGGGGCGTTCGGTGACAATGGTGAGACGGATAACAATAGTAACCTGACAATCGACTTTGGCTTTAACGAAGCACCGATGAGCCTCGGTAACCGTGTATGGTTGGATGATAATAATACGGGCACGATTGATGCCGGTGACGGTGTAAACCCCGGCATTGCAGGCGTGGCACTGAGCCTCTATCTGGCGAGTGACACCACCACATCAATCGCCACGACAACCACCGATGCGAACGGTTATTATCTATTTGATAACCTGACCGCCGGTGATTATGTGGTGGGCGTGGATGCCTCGAACTTCGGCGCGGCGGCGATCTTAGAGAATTACGCCAGCAGTACAGTCAACACGCCGAATGGTGATGCCAATGTTGGCGACAGTGACGATAATGGTGTAGATGATCCTGCACCGGCAACCAATGGCATCCTCAGCGATGTGATCACGCTGGCACAGACAACCGAACCGACCACAAATGCTGATCCGACGCTGGGTGAAGATGATCAGACGATACCGGCAGGTTTCACAGGGGCGTTCGGTGATAATGGCGAAACTGATGATAATAGTAACCTGACTCTGGATTTCGGCTTCTTCCGTAGCATGAGCATCGGTAACGTGGTCTGGGCAGATAACAGCGGGCCACTCAATGACGGGATTGCTAGTAATGGTATACAAGATGGTAGTGAAGTCGGTTTGCCGAATATCGTTCTGCGTCTCTATCTCGATAATGGTAATAACACCTTTGACCTTGCTAGCGATTCCGAAATAGCGACGACAACCACAGATGCCAACGGCTTCTACCTATTTGATGGGTTAATACCGGGAACGTACTTTGTGTGGGTGGATAGTGTGAACTTTGCACCGGGCAACCCGCTGGCAGATTTTGACAGTAGCCCGGGCAATGGTGGCGATGATGGCACAGACCTTGATGATAATGGTGTGGACGAGAACTTCCCGGCAACTAACGGTGTGGTCAGTCTGCCGATTGTGCTGGCACGTGATACAGAACCTACCGGCGAAGTGGTCAGCAACAACCCGTTTGATGGGCCGAATTTCCGTGGTAACAACAACGAGACAGATAACAATAGTGATCTGACAATAGACTTCGGCTTCAATACAGAACCGTTCAGTCTCGGTAATCGCGTGTGGTACGATCCCAACAACAACGGGGTTTTGGATATAGGCGAGCAGGGGCTTGCAGGGGTTACTGTCAATCTCTATCGCGATAATAATGATAACGGTGCGATTGATGCCGGTGAATTGGTCACGAGCACAATCACGGATGCCAATGGCTATTACCTGTTTGATGGTTTGACGCAGGGTTTCTACTTTGTCGAACTCTCTGAGTTCAACTTCCGTCTGGGTGGGCCTTTAGTCGATATGTACAGCAGTACTGGCAACGGTGGCGATACCGGCGCTGATAGCGATGTCGATGAGAATGGCGTTGATAACCTGAATCCAGAAGTGAATGGTATCGTCAGTGAACGGATTGAACTGAGCAAGAACAACGAGCCGATCAACGAAGCCGATCTCAGTAACAATCCAGCAGATGGCCCAGACTTCCGTGGTAATAATGGCGAACTGGATAGCAACAGTGATCTCACTGTAGACTTCAGTCTTTATAAGCCGATCAGCCTTGGTAACCGTGTCTGGTTTGATATTGATGATAACGGTTTGATTGACCCACTCGAGGCGGGTATCGCAGGTGTAGTGGTCAATCTCTATCAAGATGATGGGACAGGTAACTTCATTCAAATTGCTACAGATACCACCGATGCCAATGGCTATTATCTGTTTGAGAATCTCATTCCAGGGGATTACTACGTTGAGGTTGATCCGTCTAACTTTGGCGCGGGACAACCGCTAGAATCTCTCAATAGCAGTACCGGCGCGACAACTACACCAACGGATAGCAATGACAACGGTGTGGATGACCCTGACCCGGTGACGAACGGTATCCGCAGTAACACCGTCATGCTTGATCGCGATAGTCAGCCAACCGGTGAAACAGATACCAGTGGCAACCCTGCTGATGGCCCGAATTTCATCGGCAATAACGGTGAAACAGATAACAACAGTGATCTGACAGTAGACTTCGGTTTCACAGGGGCGCAACTCAGCCTTGGTAACCGCGTCTGGTTGGATCCCAACAATAACGGGGTTCTCGATGCGGGTGAACAGGGTATTGCTAATGTGACGATCAATCTCTATCGCGATACAGATGCCAATGGTTTACCTAACGGCGCAGTGATAGCCACCACCACTACCGATGCCAACGGTTATTACATCTTTGACGGGCTAACCCCTGGCGATTATGTTGTGGCTATCCCGAATGCGAACTTCAACACGGGCAACCCGCTCGTGAGTTTGCTCAGTAGTACGGGCAACGGTGGCGATACGGGTGATGATAGTGATGTCGATGAGAACGGTATCGATGGACGCAATCCCACTTATGGCATTCTCAGTGTGACCATTAACCTTGCAATCAACAGTGAACCGACCACTGAGACAGATCTAGGTCCCGATGGCGACGGTACTAACGGCGAAACGCCTGAAAATAGTGATCTCACGGTAGATTTCGCGTTCTACCGCCCGATGAGCCTAGGTAACCGAGTTTGGTTCGATACCGATGCTGATGGTATCCGTGATAACACAGAACCAGGCATTGCCAATGTGATTGTCAATCTCTATCAAGATGATGGAACGGGCACGTTTGTTGTAGTAGCTACCACAACCACCAATACTAACGGTTACTACCGTTTCGATGGTCTGGGTGAGGGCGATTACTATGTGGAGATCGAGAACACCAACTTCCAAGCTGGTGGCGCACTAGAGAGCTTGAACAGTACATCGCCCGATACCACCAATAACGCTGATAATAATGATAATGGCATCGATGATGCCGACCCAGCAACGAATGGTATTCGGAGCAATACGACGACTCTCACACTGGGTACTGAGGCGACGAATGAAAATGACATCGGCCCCGGTGATCCAGGAGCAAATGGCGAAATCAATAACAACAGTGATCTTACGATTGACTTCGGCTTTACAGGTGGCACGCTGGCACTCGGTAACCGTGTCTGGTTCGATGATAATCGCGATGGTATCCGTGATGATGGTGTTGAATCACCTGTGCCGGATGTGGCTATCAGCCTCTATCGTGATGCCAATGCTGATGGTGTGCCTGATGGCGCGAGTATTGCCACGACCACCACGGATGCTAACGGTTATTATCTGTTCGATGGCTTAGCGCCGGGTAACTATATCGTTGGTTTGAATGCGAGTAATTTTGCTACAGCAGGTGATTTAAGTGGCTATACCAGCACCACAACAGGTACACCGGACACCGATGATAACGACAATGGCGTCGATAACAACAACCCTGCTCTGAACGGTATCCTCAGCGCGACGATCGCTCTGCAACCGACCACTGAGCCAACTGGCGAGCCTGATCTTGGGCCGGGTGGCAATGGCACGAATGGTGAAACGGATGATAACAGCAACCTGACGGTTGACTTCGGCTTGTATAAACCGCTCAGTCTCGGTAACCGCGTGTGGTTCGATGCCGACAATAATGGTGTGATTGATGCAGGTGAAGTCGGTATCGGTGGTGTAACGGTCAATCTCTACGATGCGTCCGATTTGCTCACACCGTTGTTGACCGATGTCACCGATGGTGAAGGGTACTACTTGTTCGATGATCTCGAACCCGGCGACTATGTGGTTGAAGTTGAACCGAGTAATTTCCAGACAGGCGGTAACTTGATCGGTTTTATAAGTAGCACCGGCGCAACAACTAATAACACCGATAGCAACGATAACGGTGCTGATGATCCCACACCGGAGATTAACGGCATCTTGAGCAATATTGTCACATTGACTGCTGATAACACGCCCACAGGCGAGACTGATCTTAGCGGGAATGTGCAAGATGGCCCCAATTTTCGGGGTACAAATGGTGAGTCGGATAACAACAGTGATCTCACTGTGGACTTTGGTTTCTTCGCCAATGCAATGAGTCTGGGTAACCGTGTATGGTTAGATGATGGTGGCACAACAGGCATTATCAATAACGGCTTGCAAGACGGGGACGAGGCCGGTATTGCTGATGTTGTGGTCAATCTCTATGCGGATGTCAACGCCGATGGCGTGCCTGATGGCGCGATTCTGGCGACAGACACCACCGACGCAGACGGTTACTACTTGTTTGATGGTCTACCACCGGGCAACTATCTGGTGAGGATTGCACCGGCGAACTTTGCCACAGGTAATCCGCTGTTCGGTCTGTTTAGCAGTACGGGTTCAGACAATACACCGACTGATAGCAACGATAACGGTATTGATGATGCCAATGCATCCACGAATGGTATCTTCAGTGATACGATCACGCTAGTTCCTGACAACTCGCCAACTGGTGAAACGGATCTAGGGCCAGAGGGTAACGGTAGCAACGGTGAGAATGACGAAAACGCTGATCTCACAATTGACTTCGGTTTCTCCGTTGCTTATGACCTCGGGGATGCTCCTGACAGCTACGGTACAACTACTGCTAGCAATGGCGCACAACATGTCATCGTCAGTAGCCTGCGTTTGGGCCGTGTGATTGACGACGAAGCCGACGGTCAACCGAGTGTGGATGCAGATGGTGACGACACATCTGCGAGTGACGATGAGGATAGTATCACCTTCCCGATTTTGATCGCTGGAACCACTGTGGTGCTTGATGTGACTGCGTTTAACAATAGTGGTAATCCTACCAATCTAGTGCTGTGGATTGACTTTGACGATAGTGGTACCTTCGATGCAGGTGAAGGCTTCACGGCTATTGTGCCCTCTGATCCAGCTGAACAGGTGATTCCTGTGACAGTCATCGTGCCAATTGATGCCGATACGCTCACTGACGATGACGGTGATAACATCGGTGAAACCTATGCCCGTGTTCGCCTGACAACGGATGCAATCGGCACAGGTGATCCGACAGGACTGGCTAGCGATGGGGAAGTTGAAGATTATCAAGTGTTTATCAACCCACCGGGGATCAGTATCACCAAGAGTGATGGGCAAAACTCCATTGTTCTGGGGCAATCGACTACTTATACCGTTCGTATCAGCAATAGTGGCCCCAATGTGGTCAATCGACGTTTCATCGATGCCATACCCATTGCTGATCCTGATGGTTTTGATCCTGTAACTGTGACATGGACATGTTCGGCGACTGCTGGGGCAAGCTGTATCAGTGGTGAGCCGGCCGGTACAGGCGACACAGGCACAGGCCAGATTGATACCTTTATTGATATCCCGCGTGATGGTGGACTCGTGTTTGAGTTAACTGGTACGCTTCGTGTGGATTATAGCCAACCCACTGTAACCAATGTTGCTGAGCTAGAATCTGGCGAACGTGCAGAAGATATCAACGGTGTCATCTTCGATCCGCCACAGGGTATCAAAATTGGGCGTGTGATTGGTGCAAATCGTATTCGTTGGACGATGGTTTGGCTCAATACAGGTGGCCCACAAGCGGCAACGATCACAGATGTGATCAACGCGCCACAACGCTTTGATGGCAACTTAGATTGTGTGGTATTCGGTACCAGTACACAGAACTCATGTCAATATAACGGGGCGACGAATACGGTCACGTGGCAGGGGATTATCGGCACAGGTAACCCGAACCGTGTCGAGATTAGTTTTGATGTGCTCGTACCCGGCGATGGTAACTATACCAATATCACCACTATTGATATTGGCAACGAGACTGCATCCGCTAGTGATAGCGTGCAGATAGGTGATCCTGATTCTGACTCAGACTCAGATGCATCACCTGCACCCGTTATCGAAGACCCGATCATCGTCAAGCTGGTGGATCCACAGTTTATCCAACCCGGTGAGGAAGCACTCTGGACAATCACAGTGACGAATCCTAACAATGTGCCTTTGAATGATATTCAGGTCAGTGATGTGATACCGGATGTGCTATCGATCCTGGATGCGACAACGAGTAATGGTACTGTGTTGATCGAAGGACGTGTGATACGCGTACAAATCAGCACGCTAGCACCCAGTGAGGTGGTCACGATTGCGATACGTACCCGACTTAATCCGAATATCGATCAATCGATTGTGAGTAACACGGCCTTCCTTGACGCGCCCTATATCGGGGATGCAACAGGCGAATTGTTCGTGGTGTCTGCCTTGCCTGATACAGGTGAAACGCCATTCTGGTGGGTATTTTTACCATTCCTTGCTGTGTCAGGTCTAGGGATACTGATTGGTCTGCGTCGGCGGTTGCGTCGCTAAATACTAGTGGTGAGTATTATCTTGAGAGGTGATACTCACCCTTTCATAATTCAGCAGCAAGAGCGACATTTTAATGCTTGTGATTTCGGACTTCCTATTGACTTCATTAAGCCAACATGATACTATTCGCACCTGTTGCTGAGCACCCAAAATTTGCTGGGAGAGGTGACAGAGTGGACGATTGTACCGGTCTTGAAAACCGGCGTAGTGTCAAAGCTACCGTGGGTTCGAATCCCACCCTCTCCGCTCACACAACATCATAAAGGGGAGGTGCCAGAGTGGACGATTGGGACCGCCTGCTAAGCGGTTGTACGGCAACGTACCGCAGGTTCGAATCCTGTCCTCCCCGCACGACAAGACCTGAGTCGAACATTCAGGCTCACTCGAACCGACAGAGATGTCGGTTTTTGTGTTTGTCGGGCCGTGTTGAATGGAGTCTGATACGTTTTGTGGACAAGCTGTTAAGGGAAAGCCGTCAAACGGGAGTTGTTTGATGTTGCTATCAGCAATATCTTACCCGTTTGCGAATTGTCCCTGCTCACAAACCAACTAGAATGGGTCTATAAGCGCATGACATTGTACAATTACTTAGTGTTTCCTACATTGACATAACGTAACGTTGCGATTTGTTCAGCAATCAAGCCTAAAAGCATAATGAAGACACCTAATGTTGTCACTAAACCTCCAAAACCGCTAAACTGTCGGTTAACAATAATTTGCAACAATGTATAAACAACGCCTGGAATGAACAGGAATAAACTTAAGGGGACGAAGACTTTCAAAGGCACAAAGAAAACACCAAGACGTGTCAAAATCATAAGAAAGCGCAAGCCATCACGGAGAGGTTTGATTTTACTGGTTCCTACGCGAGCAGGTGATGCAAAGGAGTGATATTTGACTGGAAAACCTGATCGAAACAACGATACAGTGATGGTTGTCGGGTATGAATAACCATTTGGTAATAAGTAAAGAAAACTTTTGACAATATTTGCGCGAATAATGCGAAAACCAGATGTTAAGTCGGGTATTTTATACCCCACGAGATAAGAGGCATAAGCATTAAACATGCGGTTCGCGAGATCTCTATGCCATGCGCTTGTCGTACCTTTGCCCCTTGCACCTACAACCATCGCATATTTATCCATTTCTAGCAACATTTCTGGGATTTCCTCAGGAGGATGTTGTCCGTCTGCATCCATCATGATAATAACATCGCCTTTTGCTGCCCGAATTCCCGTTTTGACAGCGGCACCATTACCAATATTGTATGGATGTTGTTGGAGATGCACACGCGTGTCTGAAAAATTGCGTATAATATCTGCCGTGTTGTCCGTAGAACCGTCATCAACTACAATGATTTCGTTGATTTCTTTTAGTACTATTAATTGTTCTAGAATCACACCAATTATTTCGCCTTCGTTATAAGCAGGAATGACGACGGATACAATCATTATTTAGATGTGCCTTTCTAAGATCTTAAGTAAATTTTCTGTCATTTAGTATCAGATTCTAGCCAATTTTGAATATCAAGCGAAACCCACTCCATAAACAACCTTGCACCTTCTATGTTACTATGTACAGCGTCATCAAAATAGGTGCTTTGTTCTTCTAATGGAATATTTTCAAAAAAACGTGTGTCAAGATCATAAAATGGAATACCCTGAGCATCGAGATATGTAGCGAGTGGCATCAAGTGGCGTTGGTTATAATCTTCAAAGTTTATATATCTCTCGCTTAGTGCACAATCAGAGATTGGCAAATGGATAATAGCAATTTCAATGGAACGTTCCGCAAAGACATCAATCAATCTATTCAGATTTGAGAGATTATGTTCAAACCATTGTGGCTGGTTATCTCGTGCAGTCTCGTTAGTTCTATTTATCTCACAGTTGAGCGTACCTGTACGCTCAACAAATCCACCAGTTTCACGCGGAGGACGTAGTGCATCTGCCCAGCTCCAAGATTATGTATCAGTGAGAATGAGAGTAACTCGCACAAAGTAACAAAATATTTTGTAGACGATGCTGTTTGAGCATCCAATATAGGCTAACGATAATGATGAGAAATAGGATAAAAGAGAAAGAGTTAAATGCCATAAATAGAGTATCGAATGCCTATCAATGAAGTGGTGATTATAACAGATGCCTTACCCTTGACAAGAGAAAATGCTCATCCATATAATGCTATATTTTATCTGCCAACCTCATCTTGGAATAAGCTGTGAAGCGTGTATTTTTAGACCACTGGAACAGGATAACAGATGTTTGTTGGCACTCTAAACTAGCTCAAAGTTTTATACTACAGCTCCAAGAATGGTTCAATAGTCGGCGATTACGATTTTTAATTATAGCTGTAGCTTTATTGAGCACGATCTTGAGCTTGCAGGCTTATGCTCCAGCGGATGGGGCGGATGGCACTGATTATTTTATGCATGCTGCTTATCTAGCGGGTTATGATGTGCCAGCAACATTTGAAGCACATCCTCCAATCTATCCTATCCTCATTTTACTATTTTTTTTCCAAACAGATCAAATCTATATATTAATTGCTGTGCAATTAATCTTATCAATTGCACAACCTTTGATCCTCTTTGAAGCGCTTCGTCCTCACAGTTTACCGCTTGCAGTGATTACATCACTTGTTGTCACGCTTGATATGCAGACACGAATATTATTCAATTTCGTGTCAACTGAACCGATTTATATATTTCTGATGAGCGCTACTTTTTCCCTTGCCATCTTTCAGATGGAAAAATCTGAACAGAGGATGCTTGGTGATACATTACTTGCTATCCTAATTGTATTGACGGGACTGACACGCTCGGTAGGGCTATATTTGATCGTACCTTTTGGGTTTGTTTTCTTACTCAAGACTCGTAGCTTAAAACGTCTTATTATTTTATTATTGGCATATTTTGTCGGATCGCAAATCTTTAATTTTGCTTATCAGAATATCTTTCAGCTTGAGCGCGTGACTGCAAATACCGAGAGTGAATCGCTTCTGATGCAACCTATCATGCGTTCCGGTCTCGCTGTTGCAGAAAATGGGCCAGCAACCAGTGAAATATTTAATATTCTGTCAACTTGCGATGATGTTCCACCATATAGTCCCTGTATTATCGAAGCCAAAGGCTCACGGCAATCAGCTAATCGTCTAATTCGTGACGCATATGTCGAATTAGTGACAACACACCCGATCTCATATCTACAAGATGTTCTGAAGAATATCACCTCGTTCTTGCGATTATCAAGCTTGCAATATACTGGAGACTCGCCTTCTGTTGCACAATGTATTGGTGTTCAAGAACGCACTGATCGTAATTTTGAGCGGTATTTGACGGTAGATGTGGCTACACGTGGCGATATTGTTGTTAATGAAAGAGTTTTTTATGATATTTTGCTGTATACCACAAAGCAAATGTGTCCTCCTTTGTCTGAGAACGAAACAGTCCGAGAGATTGTTGACTGGATAGCCTTTCGTTACCGTTCTATTGCACGTCCACAACCCTGGTTATGGATGATTGCCCTAGTCTTTTTCATGATAAGTCTGCCTTTTGCACGTAAATTTTGGGCGTTCGCATTACTTGCTATGATGCTCAATGTTTATCATGCTACGATCAGTGCGGCTCTTTATAACATTCAACCCCGTTACGCCGCAGTCACAAATGTTTTTCGCGTTGTTATTATCATGACAACTTTGTATATCCTCATGCAATTTTTTCTTCATATTTTTGATTACTGGCAGTCTAGACGCGAAAGATCGCTTAGCTGATTGGGACTTGTCGTGTTCGTTTTAAGTCTTATGATAGAAGCTCAAACTTGTCCCCGGATAGAAAAGTACAATAATGAATGCTAACCAGGCAAAAATTTGTGTTGTCATCGGAACACGTGCCCAATTGATTAAAACGGCACCTGTCATGCAGGAGATGCAGAAGCGAGGAATCGCTTATTATTTTTTACATACAGGGCAACATAACGATACATTTAAAGAAACTTTGGATGATTTCGGATTGCCGGAACCAGATGCGGTTGTTGTTGATTGGGGACAAGAAGCAAAGACTGTTGCAAGTTTGGCGCGTTGGAGCACGCGGGCATTCTTGGCATTACGTCATGGAAGCAGCTATCTTCCATTTAGTGATGGGATTGTACTGGTACATGGCGATACACCCTCCGCAGTCTGGGGAACATTTCTAGGTAAACTGACTCGAAATCGCGTTTTTCATCTTGAATCTGGCTTGCGTTCTTTTAATATCTTTCAACCGTTTCCTGAAGAATTGATACGTGTTTTTCTTCCATACATTGTTGATATTTATGCTTGTCCGGGCGAGTGGGCATTAGCCAATATCAACAAACAGAAAGGTGAGAAAATCAATACCATACAGAATACCGCGGTTGATGGACTACGTTACATCTTAGAAACGTTTCCAGATTCCGGCGATCGTAAAAAACCTTTTGTGTTAGCAAGTTTTCACCGTGTGGAGAACATGTACAATGATGAACGTCTCCGTCAAATTGTTGACACGATTGAACAAACTGCAAATAACTATCATATAATCTTTCCGATGCATCCATTGACTAAATCCCGTTTAATAAAAAATGGATATATGGATAGGCTCATATCCAATGCGAATGTTGAATTGTGTGATCGTTTACCTTATGCTCAATTTATTCCTTTATTGGATCAAGCTGAGTTTTTACTAACTGACAGTGGCTCTATGCAAGAAGAAATCGTGTGGCTTGGTTTACCTATGCTCGTCTTTCGTGATGCAACAGAACGCAAAGAGGGCATCGGCGAGAACGTGATTTTATCGCACTATGACCCTCAGATAATTGACTCTTTTTTGGACAATCCTCAAACTTATCGTAGGGACCGCCACTTTCCGAATATATCACCATCGAGTATAGTTGTCGATTGGTTGGAAGATACCTTGGGTCTGTGATGCTACGAAAATTCCTTACAGGCTTGCGTCAGAATCATTTTCTTCGTGCGATTAGTACAACCTTCTTGCTAAACATTGGATTTGCAGGTTTAACTTTTGCTCTAACCATTGTCCTAGCTCGTACTTTGGGTAGCACTGAATTAGGTGCATATAATTATGCTGAAACTTGGGTTGAGGTGCTTTTACTGATAGCTCTTTTGGGATTCAATCAACTGCTCGTCCGAAAAATGCCAGCTTATCAGGTACAACAACGCTGGGACTTATGGAACGGAATACAGAAATTTGCCATACGGTCTAGTTTTTTATTCAGCATTCTTTTAGCCTTATTATTTGTTGCTATTATCTGGATGTTATTTGGAACAAACTCTTTTACATTCAGTACCGATAATTTCCCTCAAATTATTCTAGAACCTAAGAATTCTTTGATTATTCAAGTTTGTATTATCGCAGCGTTCTTGCTTCCTATACGTGCGATTATTGTTATTCAACAAAGTATTCTTCACGGCATGGGGTATATAGCAAGTGGCTTGATACCAGATTATTTTCTCCGTGTTGGTGGTCATTTTCTGGTTCTTCTTTTCTTAATTTTGCTAACTTCATACTCGCTCAGCGCCAATATAGTGATGGGGGCACATTTTTTTGTAGCCCTTTTCACTGCTTTCGTTGGTTGGGTTATGATTCGTAAGTGGCGCCTTCCCGAGGCTCAATCAGTTCCTGCGATTTATGAAGCTCCGAAATGGCTATTTACGAATTTAGGATTTATTACAAATTCACTTGCGACCTTACTTACTTCGCGAATGAATATTCTTATTCTTGGCGCATTCACAACATTAGACCAAATAGGTTACTATGGTGTTGTCTTACGTATAGTTGCCGTGATAGTTCTCGCTCAAACTGCTACTAATGCTGTCTTACGGCCTCGTATTGCCCAGCTATTTGCTGAAAAAAAAGCGGATGAACTGCAAGATTTAATTACTCTTGGTGTACGAAGTGTTGTCATCGTCTCATTTCCTATAGGCGTTGCGTTCATTCTTTTCGGACGCTTCATTTTAGAACTGTTTGGTAGCGAATTTGTTGTAGCATATCCTATGCTAATTGTTATGTGCATTGGACAGATGATGAATACTTTTTCTGGTCCCGTTGGGAATTTGTTGACGATGACAAAATATGAATGGGAACAGTCATTTGCTTCTTTGTTTGTTTTGGTCATATCTTTTATCTTTGCACTGATTTTGATACCTCTATATGGAGGACTAGGTGCTGCCATTGCAACAGCTATCGGATTTGCTATCCGTAATTTTGTGTTGGTTGGAGTAGTCTATTGGCGTTTAAAAATATGGTCATTGCCATTTAGTATCAAAAGGACGTTTTAATGTGTAAACCCAATTTTTTCATTGTAGGCTCAGCTAAAGCAGGAACAACAGCAATGTATGAATTTTTAAAGAATCATCCTGATGTTTTTTTGCCTGCAAGAAAAGAGATAAATTATTTTGGTTCGAACTTAACACATACAATCCATTCGACGGCTGTGCGGAACGAAGAAGAATATTTACTTCTGTATAAAGGTTGGAAAGCCGAAAAGATCATCGGAGACACATCAACTAATTATCTATATGACAAAAGTGCTGCTGAAGAAATCTACCAATTCAATCCACAATCTTATATTATCATTATGTTGCGTAACCCGGTTGATGTGATGTATTCACTATATTATCAGATGTGTTTTAATGGTAATGAAGACATTGAAAGCTTTGAAGAAGCACTTGCTGCCGAAGAAGTCCGTAAACAAGGACAACGATTGCCTAAAAATATGAGAATACAGGAAAATCTCTATTATCGAGAACGTGTCAAGTTTGCTAATCAAGTTTTACGCTATAAAAATACATTTCCTGCAGAGCAGATAATGATTTTTCTACAAGAAGATTTACGCTTCAATCCAGTGCATACTTTTCGCCAAGTACTTACGTTTCTACAGATTGATACGAATTATCATCCCGATTTCCGTCTATTTAACCCAAATAAAGAAGTGCGTAGTTCGAGGCTTAGGAAACTCTATACAAATCCATTGGCACTTTTTCTATCGAAACAATTCCCGAATTTAGGACAATCTGTTTATCAGATTGTTCGTAATTTGAACACGATCCATACCCCACGTCCACCTATGAATTCTGATCTTCGGCAACGACTATTAGAAGAATATACCCATGAAATTGACACTCTTAGTCAAATCATAGATCGTGACTTGACACACTGGTATCAAAAAGAGAGTTAAATTTACGACGATGTATGACTGATAATTAGACGGTTTTAGCCTGAATTTCGTAAGATCATTTTGTGCCAGAATATTATGAAACAATGCTTTAATATGCCATATATGCAGATTTGCATAGAGTCGAATTAGCTCTTTTATAAGGAATAGACGCATGAAGAAAGATAATCTAGAAAGTGATGCTAAATACTATTTAAAACCTGAATATATTAGTTATCCAGCATACAAACAACTGGTTAATAACTGTTACCTTGCACTCAGCTTTGGTGGGCAACTATGTATTCATATACGTAATCAACAGTATTTGGGGAGGTATTTTTATTTCCTAACCTTTCGTCTTCCATGGATCGGAGTTCGTATTGAACGCGTAAATATAGTCGAGTTGACAGAATCTCTATTCGATGAAGGTTTTTATCTGGAGCGTTTACAAACAAAACTATATTGCAGGTTTACAAAATGTGGAATTTCTACTGATGAATATTCCCTTTATCTTAAAATTTGTGATGCGTTGTCTTATGGGCCCGATCTATCAAGCAACAAGATCACACATCAAAAGTTTAAACAATGAATTATACAAGTTATAAACCAAACTTCTTTCTAGTCGGTGCACCACGCTGTGGAACGACCGCTCTATATACCTACTTAAGTGAACATCCCGATGTCGCGATGCCGATATACGATAAAGAACCACACTATTTTGGTAGCGATTTAATCTCACCACGCTTTGCGCGTTTTCGAGGTAATGAAGATAAGTATCTGAGACTCTTCAAGCATGGGCAAAATTGCAAAAGAATTGGTGAAGCATCTGTTTTCTATCTCTATTCAACAACAGCAGCTCAGGAGATTCATGAATATAACCCAGAAGCAAAAATACTGATCATGGTGCGAAACCCTGCTGATATGCTTTTCTCTTACTATCTTAAATTACATGGTAATCAGCATGAACCTTTACCAAGCTTTTCTGAGGCACTTGAAGCCGAAGAGCGCAGAAAAAAAAACTTAGACTTACCCGTTAATATGTATTTACCTAAACAAGTCTTGTTTTATCGTGAGATGGCAAGCTTTGCCTCCCAAATTCAGCGCTTTTATGACGCTTTTGGTAAGGAGCAGGTTAGAGTCACAGTCTTTGATGACTTCAAGAACGATACACCTAAAGCCTATCAAGAGATTCTCGCATTCCTGGAGGTTGATTCCAACTTCCAAACAGAATTAAAGCCTATGAATTCTACATCTACTTTCCAAAGTCCTTTCATCCGAAAAATGGTACAAAATCGTTTGCTGGTAAAACTAGGGGACTGGTTTTATCCGATTGCCGCACCTCTCTATGCGCAGATTATGAAACTCAATCGTGTGAATGTGTCGCGTCCTAAATTAGAGCCTCAATTACGACAAGAACTGCTTGATGAATTACGACCAGAAATAGATGCATTGAGTACCTTACTAGATCGTGATTTATCATATTGGTATTCTGATTATTAAGAGATCTACTTGAGGTGTGTGTATCATTATTGTTGAGTATTGTCAGTCATAGTGATAACCAAATGAAGGACATAGTGTCAGCCTAATTGTGTACATCGTCAAATTCATTCGGTCATCAAAAGATATGAAGCGTACTTTGAGGTTTTGAACGCAAAATCGCTCTTTATGCTCCCAGGAATACTTACCCAAGTTGGTTTGACGACGTATTTTCACAGGCTTTGTAACAACTCAAATGTCTCACTAAGTAAGTGATTCTCGATGAAGTGATAATTTGCACCGAGCGCACTGATATTCCGCGATTGTAGCTGGGCCTGTTCGATTTGAATATGGTTGGCAAAAAGTACCGGTAATTGTTCCCGTATTGATGCGCTGAGCGTGTTAAATTGCTGCGACGACATAGCACTCAAAATACCACCAATGACTAATGTATCCGGTTGAATGACGTAAATAATGTTGGCAATGGCTATTGCGAGTACAGTATTGAGCATGTGTACCATGTTCTGACAAATAGGATCATTTGTCTGTGCAGATTGAAAAATCGCGCCCATACGCTGACGATAATGCATGTCGATGATATGTTGATAACTTGCTTGGTCAGTCGGAGGGAGTAACTTGATCTGTTCTTCAAAAATCTGGTTGAAACCACTAATAGTCAGGATACGATGGTAGTCTTGACTGAGTAGTGAATTGTCAGGCATATTCAGTGGACGATCAACAATCAACCCTGCATTGCCAAAAGACCCTTTATATAATTCCCCGTTGAGGAACATACTGGCTTTCACCCCTTCATCAAAACCGATATAAACTAGATTATCTACGAACGATTTCCGTGCATGTTGAAACTCGGCAAATGCCATACAATCAATGTCATTGGCGATCTGTGCGGGCACGTGTAACTGAGAACTGAGGCGCTGGCAAATCGGGAAGTTCTCCCAACCAGGCACACGCCCAATGGAGATGATATTGCCTGTTTCAGGGTCAGTGAAGCCCGGTGCCGCAATGCCGATACCCAACAACTTGCGACCATTGAATCTTGATTGTATTGTCTGCGTGTAATCTATAATAGCTTGCATAATTTGTTGAGGGCTTGCTTGTTCTTTCTGGAACATTTCCTGTGCGTCTAACACATTGCCCGAAAGGTCGGAGACCATCAAACGCAGTCCCGGCAATTGGATATGCACCCCTAGCAGGATGTAGTAACTCTCGTCAAAGCCGAAGAGCATCGCCGGACGTCCACCATTCGCTTCTGCCTGACCAACCACCCGAATCCAATGATGGTCAGTGAGTTCCTGTACAGCTTTACGCAGCGTTGGCAAACTAGCGTTAGTCATGGAATTTAAATCGGCAAGGCTCAGTGGTTTTATTTGTAGATTCTTGATGATGGTTGTGTATAGTAACATAGATGTACACCAAACTTTTGACAAATCTTTTATAAAAGATATAATAAAAGCAAATTGAGTGAAATAAAATATAAATTTATTACAGAATCGGATAAATTAGAATGCCTCAAGTGACAGACCAAACATATCATAACCTCAATGTGTTTTATGGGGACATTCATAGTCATTGTGACTTGAGCTATGGGCATGGTTCATTGGCTGATGCGCTTCAAAATGCTAGACTTCAGCTTGATTTTGTGAGTATCATCGTTCATGCAGTCTGGCCTGATTTACCAGTCGATGACCCCACTTTAAACTACCTTATTGATTATCATGAGCGGGGATTTGCGAGAGCGCAAGCTAACTGGGCGGGATACCTGCGAGACATCGAACAAGCGAACAGCGAAGGTGAATTCATCACTTTTCCCGGATTCGAGTGGCATTCCATGGAATATGGAGATTACTGTATCCATTATCAACAGGTACAAGATAACTTACCCATCATTGATGCGCCGGATTTAGCGAGCTTACGAGCACGCTTACGAGATATATCCTGCCCGACGTTCCTTATACCCCATCATATTGGATACCGGCAGGGATCACGGGGCATTAACTGGCGTACATTCACCGATGAGATGTCACCAGTAGCTGAAATTTTTTCCTTCCATGGCCTTGCAGAGAGTAGCGAAGGGCCTTATCCCTATCTACATTCGATGGGGCCGCGCCATGAACAGAGTACTGCACAATTCGGATGGGAACAGGGCAACGTGTTCGGCATTGTCGGTTCGACTGATCACCACAACGCTTTTCCCGGCAGTTATGGCTATGGTCGCATGGGCGTGTGGGCAGAATCCTGCTCACGGGAAGCCATTTGGAACGCGATTCTGAATCGCCGTACTTATGCGCTGACAGGTGATAAAATCGATCTGCGATTTGAATTGAATGATGCCTGTATGGGGAGTATCTGCCCGCCGGATGACACCCGCGAAATTACAGTTGATATTCGGGCAGGAGATAGTATCGACTATATTGATGTGTTGCATAACAACCGCATCATCCATCGCGAAAATGTATTACCCCGGTTGATCCGCGAAGGTTACTTCAAAATCTATATTGAGATGGGATGGGGCGAACAATCAGAGGCATATGCTTGGGATGTTTCAGTCACGATTAGCAACGGCACATTACACGATGTTGAACCTCATTTTCGAGGTATTGAGCCGACAGCGAATGACCCTGATCAAGATTTTGCTTACAGCACCTTAGAACACACACACAACCACATTCATTTACAGACCAAGACATACCCTAATCCTTCCCTGCACACAGCTGGAACAGAAGGGGTTGTCTTAGAAATTGAAGGCACACCGGAGACTTTGTTTCAAATGACATTTAACGGTCATACGCAAGAGGTGTGTTTGGACGATATCTTGACCGGTGCACGCACTTTTTATACAGGTGGTTTTGTATCGCCCGCAGTGTGCCTACATCGAGCTGTACCACAATCCGAATATCATCACCAATTTACGCTCACTCACCAGCAAGAGACGAATGAACGTGATTGGTATTACGTGCGCGTACGTCAGCGCAATAATCAGTGGGCATGGAGTTCACCCATTTGGATAGAGGGTACATCAAAATAGGATGCCTCTCGATTACTGGTTTTCGGTAATTGAGTTTCGTATCAATGAGATGAAGTAGAGACGAAAGGAAAGAATTATTGACTATATTGAAATACAGCCTCAAATCCGTTTATACAAAATTACTAAGAAAGGATCTTTAAATGCGTAAATTAGCGTTATTAGTTCTCGTGTTGTTGATGACAATGTCAACAACGGTCATTACCGCTCAGGATGACATGGCATTTGATTGTGGCACCGAGGAAGAAGTCACGATCAATTATTTCGGTGATCCGGTTGGTAGCCATCCAGAAGCCGAAGCAGCAACAATCGAACGCTTCACCGAGCTCTGTCCGAATATCACAGTCGAACTTAATCAAAGTTCTGCCAGTGTCACAGATCTACTTGCTTTTTATCTGACTGCTTTTGAGGCAGAGAGCAGTGATCTGGACGTGATTCGTGTGGATGTGATTTGGCCCGGTCAACTAGCTGATCATCTGATCGATCTCAGTGAGATGACACCACAGGAACATATTGATGCACAACTGCCGGCATTGATCGAAAATGATACGATTGATGATCGTCTGGTTGCGTTGCCACTACGTATCGGTTTTGGCATGTTGTACTATCGCACGGATCTACTCGAAAAATATGGTTACGATGCACCTCCTACGACATGGGAAGAACTTGAAGAGATGGCAACCACTATTCAAGAAGGTGAACGTGCCGAAGGCAATGATGAATTCTGGGGCTATGTCTGGCAAGGCAATGCCTATGAAGGTTTGACTACTAATGCACTCGAATGGCATGTTTCGGAAACCGGTGATAACTTCCTGACCTCTGATGGCGAAATCCTTGTGAATACTGAAGCCGCAGTGGATGCTTACGAGCGTGCAGCGAGCTGGGTGGGTACAATCAGCCCGCCGGGTGTCGTCAGCTATCAGGAAGAAGATGCACGTGCTGTATGGCATACCGGTAACGCCGCCTTCATGCGTAATTGGCCGTATGCTTATGTCAGTAGCGGTGAGAGTGAAGATATACCTGGCTTTGATGTAGCGCCTTTACCAGCTGGTGCAGCCGGCACAGGTGCCTCAGCGTTAGGTGGTTGGCATATCGGTGTCTCACGCTATTCTGAAAATCCAGAAGCAGCAGCGGCATTCGCTGTGTATATGACCAGTGTTGAAAATCAGAAGTTCTACTCGATTGATACCTCGTCACCACCAGCGGCACTCGAACTTTATGATGATCCTGATATTCAGGAAGCGATGCCTTTCGCAAGCCCTGATATCGTTGAAATCACGACTGCTCGTCCATCGAACTTTGCCCGTGATCAGTACAATGCAGTGTCAACCTTGTACTTCAGTGCTGTTCACTCCATCCTCACAGGTCAAGAAGATGCAGATGTTGCTCTTGATTTGCTCGAGCTTGATTTGATGGAATTGTTTGAAGAATAAACCCATCACCATGTAACAAAAGTGAGGGAAGTGCCTCGGCATTTCCCTCTACTCCTTGCTCAAAATATTACATTTTTTGGAGTTCATATGAGTACACCGGCTGTTCATGAAGATAAACGACCCGCTACTCAAACACCATCACAAAGACAATCCCGTTATATTATCAGCGTTATATTGATGATGATTGGTCTGGGAGCAATCGTCGTTTTTGTGTTAAGCGTATTACAGGATTCGGGTATTCAATTTGTAATGAATTGGGCACCTTCCGAAGAATTCCCCACACAACCTTCACTATTGCTGGTTTTCCTGGAACGGTTTGGGATTATTACATCTTTGCTTGTTTTATATCTAGGTATTTTTTTTATTGTGATTGGCTTACGCCTACCAGGTGGTGAGATTCAAAATGCTCAATGGGCGAAAATAGCGTTTATGTGGTTGTCTATCGGGCTAATTGTATACATTATCTTGAATAGTGTTAACTTGATACGCCTATCTTCTGACGAAGATGCCATCATCACAACGATGATGATTATTATGCAGATAGTTGTACCTCTTATTGGTGTAATAGTGACCGGAGGAGTATGGCTGTGGCTTAATGCCCATCTTAACACACACTTCATCGGCGAAGATCGGCTATTAGCGCGAGAAACCCGGCTGGCCTGGAATTTACTCATTCCGACACTGGCTATTTTTATCATTGTTTCAGCCCGGCCATTAGAACAGACTTTCATCCGTAGCCTGACGGATAAGCGCTTTGCAGGCTCGGAAGTTCCACAATTCGTTGGTTTACAAAATTACACAAACTTGTTGAGCTTTCGTATTGATACCGTGCCCTGTCGTACCGATGACGAGAGTGATGCCTGTTCGATCCGTGCTAACGGCTCTATTCGCTGGGAATCAATTGATCGTAATCTTTTGAGCGAAGGGTATCGTACTGTCTGGAATGTGCGGATTGGTGGTAGACATTCTCTTGCGATCAGCGGTCTAGATAATGACTTTCTTCGTAGTATTTTGACCACCCTACAATTCTCGATTGTATCAGTTTCGTTAGAGTTGTTGATAGGTCTATTTATGGCGCTGGTAGTGAACTCTAACTTCAAAGGGCGTGGTATGATGCGGGCTGTTATGCTTGTTCCCTGGGCAATACCGACCGTCATTTCAGCGCGATTATGGGAGTTAATGCTCAAAGATACGAGTGCAGGTATTGTCAATAAAATTTTGATGGACTTGAATCTGATAGCATCCCCACAAGCATGGCTTTCTGATCCGTCACTCCAATTACCAACAGCGATTATCGTGGATGTCTGGAAAACAGCACCATTCATGGCATTGTTACTTCTTGCAGGTTTACAGACCATTCCGAAAGATTTATATGAGGCGGCTTCTGTTGATGGGGCAAGTCCCTTGCGGCGTTTTTTCTCTATCACATTGCCACTATTGCGTCCTGCGATTGCCATTGCACTGGTGTTCCGCACGTTAGATGCTTTACGTGTATTTGATCTGTTCAACGTGTTATTCGGTCGTCAGCAATTATCGATGGCAACCTATAACTTTGAAACATTGGTCAACAATCAACTGGATGGATATGCATCGGCTGTGAGCGTCATCATCTTCATCTTCATATCGATATTTGCTTTCATCTACGTCCGTATGCTGAATGTGGAGACCGACAATGAATAATAAAATGCTTGCTCAAGTTTTGCAGAAGCTGTTGACTTATGTCGCTGTCATTCTGGTAGCTGTGTATGCGTTGTTCCCGTTTTACTGGGCATTGATGACATCTTTCAAAACAGAATCGGAGATGTTCCAAACAGCGGCTTATTTACCCCGTGAACCTACAACACAGAACTACGAATATGTCTTCCGTGATAATACGTTTATACGCTCTTTGTGGAATTCGACTCTGGTTTCAAGTTCAACATCAATTCTTGCGCTCGTTGTCGGGGCATTTGCAGCGTATGCACTGGGACGATTACGCTTTAAAGGGCGTGTCATTCTGCTTTATCTGGTACTTTCGATGACAATGTTTCCTGCGATTTCGATTTTATCAGGTCTGTATACCATTGTGCGAGAAGTTGGTTTTTTCGGTACGCCATTCGCACTGATCATGACCTATCCGGTTTTTGTTTTGCCGTTTACGGTCTGGGTGTTAACGAGCTTTTTCAAAGGCTTACCTGCTGAAATAGAACAAGCGGCAATTGTCGATGGCGCGACACCCTTTCAAGCATTTCGTCTCGTTCTGTTACCCTTAACTGCTCCTGCATTAGTGACAACGGGCTTGCTGGCATTTGTTATCTCGTGGAATGAATATCTCTTTGCGCTTAATTTCACTGCTACTAACCCCGCAGCACAGACAGTGCCAGTTGTCATTGCGCAATTTTCAGGGCAATTTTCAGAGCAGGAACCGCTTGCGGAGATTATGGCGGCTGCTATGGTTGTGACGATTCCTCTGATTATACTCGTACTCATTTTTCAGAATCGTATTGTTGAGGGTTTGACGTCTGGCGCAGTGAAAGGATAATAATGACACACTTAGTGATGATTGATTGTCATGATCTAGGGCAGCATCTAGGCTGTTATGGTTGGTCAAGTGTCGCCTCAGATCATTTAGATCAATTGGCAGCATCCGGCATTCGTTTCGAGAATAGCTTTTGTACTGCGCCACAATGTAGTCCCAGTCGTGCAACGCTTTACACGGGTCGCTACGCTCATAGTAATGGTATGTTTGGGCTTGCTCATCATCCATTCAGCTGGCGAATGCATGATGATGAGGTGTATCTAGCGCGTTATTTGCAGGATGCCGATTATGAAACTGCTCACATCGGTATTCAGCATGTCACTGATTGGGATGAGGAGTCGGTGCAAGCGCTTGGATTCGAGCAGGTACTATCGGCACACCTCGCGCCCGAAGTTGCAGAGCGTGTTCTTCAATTTTTAGAACAAACGCATGATCGCCCTTTTTTCCTCAATATCGGTTTCTTTGAGCCACACCGTGATGATGCCGGAGGATTTAAGGTTGCTCCGCCTGATGTGTCACGCGGTGTCGATTTGCCCCCTTATATTCCCGATACAATAGAATCCCGTCAGGAATTCGGTGAGTTGCAGGGCATGATTAAGCAAATGGATGAGGCTGTTGGGGCAATTATCGATGCCTTAAAACGCTTAGATTTGCTGGATGATACATGGATAATCTTCACGACAGATCATGGTCTGGCAATGCCACGGGCTAAATGTACGATGTATGATCCCGGAGTTGAAACAGCACTCATCATGCACGCACCGTCTCTCAATTTAGTGGGTGGTAAGACCTTCGCCAATTTTGTGAGTCATGTAGATCTCGTCCCGACTATCTTAGACGGTTTAGGCTTGCCTATCCCTGAGACATTGCAAGGTAAAAGCTATTGGCCATTGTTGCAGGGTGATAAGAAAATTACCCGTGATGTGATTTATGCCGGTAAAACGTTCCATACTGATTATGAACCCCAGCGCATGATACGGACAGAGCGTTACAAGCTCATCTGGAATGCTGAAGTCGATATCATCAACGTGCCTGCGGATATTATGCACAGTCCCATTTACCCACAAATGATCGATAGCTTAACTGTGGAACGTCCACCATTTGAACTGTATGACTTAATGATTGATCCCAATGAGCAGAATAATCTAGCAGGGCATACCCATTATGCTGATATTCAAGCGGCGTTGCGTCAACGCCTAGTCCAATGGATGCAGGATACAGATGATCCGATATTGACGGGGCCAATTGCCTCACCTTATTACGCTCGTGCTATACGTGAATTGAAAGGCTAATTGACGGAATGACCTATGATGTACTCGTTCACGGGCCATTATTCTGTGATTTAATCTTCACGGATTTGCCAGATATGCCACAGGCAGGGACGGAAATTTTTGCAGGTCAGTTCACAATCGCGATCGGTGGTAGTGCCATCGTAGCGGTAGGTCTACAGAAACTAGGTGCAAAAGTGGGCTTAATTGCAGATATTGGTAATGATCCCCTGAGTCATCTGACTGCTAACTTACTTGATGATCTTCATATTGACCGTACACTGATCCGTGAGCATCCACACGCGCTCACACAATTGACCGTTGCCTTGTCGTTTCCGCAAGATAGAGCGTTTATCACCCGTTTCGAAAAACCTGAAGCGCCCGCAAATCTGGCAGATATTTTGCATGATTATCCAACACGTCATCTCCACATGAGCAGTTTTCTGAGCGTCTTCGATGCACCGGATGCCTGTCGTATCGCGCATGAAGCAGGCACAACAATTTCGATGGATCCGGGTTGGGATGAAACGGCACTGCGTGATCCACGTCTACATCATATGATGACAGAACTCGATTATTTTATGCCATCTCGTTCGGAACTATGTTTCATGATGGATGAAGTTAATTATGAACAGGCACTCGAAAAAGCGCTCGGTCAGATGAAACAGGGCGCTATCGTCATGAAAAATGGCGCAGAGGGTGCTATCGCGCGAGGCAACAATCTATATGAATTCGCCTCGCCGATGCCCGTAACTCCGGTGGATACAACGGGCGCAGGTGATGCGTTCGATGCTGGATTCTTGTACGCACTCACACAAGATTATGACATGCAAACGTGTCTCCGTTATGGCGCAATTTGTGGCGCACTCACGACAACTGTTATTGGAGGAGCAACCGGTACTCCATCATTAGAAGAGGTGCAAAAATGGCTTTGAAAATTGCAATTATTGGCGGTGGCAGTGCCTACGCTCCCGGACTAGTCAACGCATTCATCCAGCATGCAGAGGCGTTTGCTGGCGCGGAGCTTGCTTTGATGGATATTGCCGAACAAGAACTTGATATTGTTTACCGCTTGTGCACACATCTGGTCAATCATGCAGGTGTGAATTTGAAGATCACTAAACACATTGAACAACAATCTGCGATACAGGACGCAGATTATGTGTTAACCACTTTCCGGCAGGGTGGGTTTGAAGCACGAGCGCAAGATGAATTGATCCCTCTCAAATACAACCTGATCGGTCAGGAGACAATTGGAGCAGGCGGCTTTTTCTTCGCGATGCGGACATTGCCCGTTATCAAGCGCATTCTGGCGGATATTGAAGCCTATGCCCCTGATGCGATGCTGGTCAATTACACCAATCCAACACAAATTGTCGCCGAAGCCGTGACGCATTTCAGTGATATTCCCTGTATTAGCATCTGTGATCAGACGAATGACGACCAGCACAAACTATTGCATGCCATGGATATTCAACCAGAGCATGTCATGCTACAGTCGATCGGATTGAATCACGCAACATGGAGTACACAATTCTTAATTGATGGTCAGGATGGGGTTGAGGTCATGCTACAGCACTATGATGTTGTGATGGCACGTCCAGACGTGTCAAACCGTGTCAAACGACAATTCAAACTGACCCGTGAGTATGGTCGCTTACCCAATAGCTATTTGCAGTATTATTACTATCGGGATGAGACTGTTGCAGAAGCGAAAGCCAGTCACAAATCTCGTGCACAAATCATTATGGATGATTTAGCTGGCTATTATCATCATTTTCAAGAACAAATCGAATCTGAACATCCCCGTTTAACGCATGTGCGAGGCGGGTCAATTTTTGGCGATATGGCTGTTGAGGTCATGCGTGGGTTAGTCACGCACGATGCAAGTGTGCATACCCTTAACATACCCAATCGGTCTGCAATACAGGGCTTCGCTGATGATCGCGTGGTTGAAGTTCCCGCCCGTTTGGAAATAAAAGGCGCCACTCCGCTTGCACAGGATGCGCTACCTTCAGACGTAGCAGGTTTGTTGTACATGTTAGCTGAGTATCAGTGGCTAGCAGCCGATGCAATCTGGAATGGGGATCGTGATGCGCTCAAACGCGCTCTGGCATCCAACCCGCTCGTACTCTCTTTGCCGCTAGCAGAAGACCTCCTGAATGAGATCATTCCGCTTCAACAAAGATATTTACCAGAGCATTTCTGTCTATAAGATAAAGCATCAACAGTTCGTGCAAATACGATCTATGAGGGCCTGAATACGCCGCCTTTGTAACCCTCATAGATTGCTTGCTAGGACTCGATCTGCAATCCACTAGGAGTCATGACGAATTCAACCCGGCTTAAGACAAAGTCAATCAAGATTGCCAGAATTGCCGCCGGAATCGCACCCAGGACAATGAAAGCGTCAATTGTCATGGCTAGTCCGCTGGCAATCGGTGTACCCAAACCGCCTGAACCAACAAATGCTCCTAAGGTTGCTGTCCCAACATTGATAACCATACTGGTACGAATCCCTGCCATAATCACGCTGATGGCAATCGGTAGCTCAATTTGCAGTAAAATTTGTGAAGCCGTTAAACCCATACCCCGTGCAGAGTCGATCACAAAAGGGTCAACCGCTTCCAAACCAGCGATAGTATTGCGAACAACAGGCAGTAGACCATAAATGACAAGCGCAATGATCGCGGGCCAAAATCCAAACCCGATGATTGGTGCCATAAAAGCGACAACTGCAATGGTGGGCACTGTTTGCCCGCTGTTGACTATATTATTGACCAACGGTAGTATCTCACGAAAATGATCCCGCGTGACGATGATACCGATCAATAAACCGACCGGAATAGTAATCAGGGATGATACAAATACGAGTTCGAGATGCTGTGCCGTAAATTCAATGACTGTTGCACTCGGATGAACCAATTGTGCGCTCGTCGGGAAAAGTAAGCTGAGCAAATAATCCCACAAAGGCTCATGCCCATAGAATGACCAAAACAAGAAGAAGATCCCTAAAGTCCGTATCACAGGCTTAATCACTTTATTCGCCCGATCACGATAAACGACAAACAGCAACAATTCAATCACAGCGAAAGCGATTGTATAAACGAGCAAGGGTAAACCTGTATCGACAGGTAAGACATCAAGGACTGTGTCGGATGAAAATAGTATAGTCATCAACCATAGATGAGGTTGTAACGATGCCCGCGGATGAAAGTCGTTAAGAGCAGTACGAACGCGTTCTACTACTTGATTTTCTACAGCTCCTTCGCGGTAAGTGACGATGATACGATCTGGATAGAGCGTAAGTTGTTCAATTGCACTGACACGGTCGATGATGAATTGTGCCAATGGTGAGCCGTTTTCAGCAGCTTCCCGCGAGGTATACGTTTCTTGCTGACCGTCTTCAACTAGAGCCGGCACATATTGTCCGAATAACCAATGTGGATCTGTTGTTGTGAAGACTAACGTTTGCTCGTCATCAGAAGAAATTTGACGATCTAGTGTTTCCGAGTCGTTGAGTACAGCATTACGAATTGGTCTTTGTGCGCGTTGAAGCATGATATCTGCTTCAATCTCTTCATTATCATGGGTGATGCGGATGGTCTGTGAATCAATGCTAACAGAGACAACGTCGGGAATATTCGGAAATAAGCTCGACGCAACGGGGTGATTCGTATCCGCATCAAATGTGCCAGTTTCGACTTCTGCCGTCACCTGTGGTGTGACATTGTACTCGAACGTGCCAGCAACAATCTGTATGCTCACTTGATTGTCGGTGTTCTCTACTGCTTCGCTACGTACTTCGAAATCAGGTGGGAATCGTTCGTTATCTTGCAGACTGACTTCTTGCAGACTGATAAATGCTACAAAAATGCTGATGACTGCCCAAACCAGCACAGCCCACGGAAAACGTCCTTCGCTTATGATCGTTTCGATCTCACGTTTGTTTTTTTCAGTTGCCATCAACGCCCCCTTCTGGTGTGGTTTGTCGATATGCCGCGAGTTCTTGCAATGCCTCCATGGTGATTGATCCGACTAATTTACCCTGTCGGTTGACAACCGGTGTGCTATCGAAACCGCGTGCTACCATCGCGCTCAGCGCTTCTCGTGCTGTTGCGTCTTCTCGCACGGCAATATCAAACCAGGGCGCTTCATACATGGCATCAATCAGTGATGTGCTATGTGCGAGTTCGGAGCGATCTAGCCACCCTTTAAGTGTGTTATCGTCTTTATCAACTACAAAAATTGAATTGATATTTCGTTTTTCAAAATGTCTTGCTGCTTCTTCAATAGTTGTATCTATCGTACAAGAGATTGGATCGGGTTTCATCAGTTTACGAATACGAACGAGACCAAGCCGTTTCAATGCGCGATCTGTACCCACGAAATCCCGCACGAAGCGGTTGATAGGGTGGGCTAGAATGGTATCCGGTGTGTCATATTGCACCAGATGACCATCGCGCATGATTGCGATGCGATCTCCCATCTTGATAGCCTCATCAATATCATGTGTGACGAAGATAATAGTTTTGCCAACACGCTCCTGAATTTGTAGGAATTCTGCTTGTAATATCTCACGAGTAATCGGATCAACAGCGCCGAATGGCTCATCCATCAGCATGATAGGCGGATCTGCTCCTAAGGCACGCGCCACGCCGACACGTTGCTGTTGACCACCTGATAGCTGACGTGGATACTTATCACGGGTTAAATCCGGGGCAAGTCCCACTAACCCCAATAATTCATCCACACGCTCCCGAATACGGTTTTCATCCCAGCTTAACAAGCGCGGCACAATGGCGATATTATCCGAAATCGTCATGTGGGGTAACAAACCAATCTGCTGGATGGCATATCCAATTTGCCGCCGCAGTTCTTCTGCAGGTAATTCGGTGTTGGGTTGTCCATTGATTGTGATTTCGCCACTGGTGATGTCAATCAGACGATTAATCATACGCATCGACGTCGTTTTGCCACAACCTGATGGCCCAATCAAAACGCAGATCTCACCTTCACGCACTTGTAAATTGAGATTATCCACAGCTCTGAAGCCATTTGGATATTGTTTAACGACATTTTTGAATTCGATCATAGTAAGCCTTATCTACTAACTTTGTGATGATGCTTGACGGATTCCGGGTGACGTGAGCAAGCTCTCGAGTAACTGTAAGATGGCATCCAGCAAGATAGCGAGGATAATTGCAGGGATAGCACCTAACAAGATGAGATCAACTGAGGTTGTATTCACGCCGAGAAGGATAAAGTCTCCTAGTGCGCCAGCACCGATGATTGATGCAACGGCAGCAATGCCTACCAGCGAAATCCCTGCATTACGAATGCCTGCCATGATGATGGGTAATGCTAAAGGTAATTCAATTTGGAAGAAAACTTGAGCAGGTGTCATACCTAGACCGCGTCCTGAATCGATGATGGCATCATCAACATTGCGCAAACCGGTGTATGTATTGCGAACAAGTGGTAGGAGTGAGTAGAGGGTCAGTGCGATAATCGCTGGGGCTGTCCCAATCCCTGATACACCTAGATTGCGGATAGTCAGTTCGTTCAGACTATTATTGCCAATGACTTGTTGTCCACCATTGAATAACAGAATGATAAAAGCAATTGTTGACACACCAAGCACGACTAGCCGACTGTAACGTAACCAGCGAATTGATTTGTGTTCGTCAAGAAATTGGTCAAGCCATAGTAGTAATATGAATAGTCCATATCCCATAGCCACCCAACTGAGAACAATGCGCAAATCTGGACTGGTAAATGCCACAAGAACAGATCGGAAGCTGAATGTGATGAGCAAGATGGCGAATAGGGCCACAGGGACAGACAAGACCAGAAACGAAACAATCAGTGTCCACGGGCGTAAATGATCAGGTAAACGACTTTGAAGGCGATTCATGACCAGTAAGACAATTACACCTGCGATCATCATCACAACAAAAAGCTGGAACACATCTAAGAAGTTTTGATCCCCCAAACGTGCGAGAGGTACCAACAATACGCCAAATAGAGCTAAACTAGGGATGGTCTGGATGATGCTGACGGCATACAAGATGATGTCTTCCATGTATTCATCGCGTGCTGCCCACAAACCTAGTGAGATACCAATAATTAAGCCAGCAATTAGCGAAACGATAACGAACACTAAATGTTCAATGAAGCGTTGTCCTAAGGTCGCGCCTCGTTGAGAGAATTCAACTAGGATCGAGTAAATATCAAACGATCCGCTGAATAAGGCAATCACAATTAGAAAAATGCCGATTGTGCTAGCAGCAAAGCGTAACCAACCTTGCACGTGCTCTGCGACAAGATCGCGCAAGCCTCCAAATAAGATGATATACCCACCTAATAAGCCAACTGCTATCGCACTTGAGGCGAAAATGCGGGGATTACTAATGCGTGTGCCCTCTTCGAATAGAATATCCGATGTGCTCAGTAATTGCTCTGCAGCGCTCACGGGTAATAATAAGGTCAGGAAAAGGATCAAATTACCGATGATAACCAGCCACCAACCACGTTGTTCACGATGTGATTGAAAGGCGATGACCAACGGCACCAACGCGAGGATGAACAACATCACATAACGTAAATCACCCTCAATTTCGAATAAGTTGATCGGCACACCTGATGCAAGTCGATTCGGTTTGATTTCCAACAGAGGTAAGAAGAAAAACCCAAAAGATGCGATCAAGCTACCGATGATGGATATACGGTTACTAATGGTGCTATCTCCTCATCAATAATTAATAGTATAATGCATTGAGATAAATGGGACGGTCGGCTGGTACCCGACCGTCATTGATGCGTTTATCTGTCCATACGTGCCTGATTAACTTAATCGGGCACGCCTCAAACTTTAGTTACCGATAAACCCGTTCTCTGTCAGCCAGTTTTGTGCAACCTCTGCCGGATTCTCGCCATCAACCTCAACAGCAGCATTTAAGCCCTGTAAAGTGACATTATCTAGTGAGCGGAATATCGGGTTGAGGATGCCTGCAATTTCTGGATTTGCGCGGATGACTTCGCCACGGAAGACAGGTGTAGGAGCATAGATTGGTTGTGCACCTAGTGGGTCTTCCAGCACAACGAAGTTATAGGCTTGTAGTGCGCCATCAGTGGCATAAGCCATTGCGACATTTACGCCATTAGCACCTTCATTGAGTGCCTGTTCGGTTTGAGCAGGTGTGCCTGCGGCGATAATCAACAGTTGATCTTCAGTCAAATCAAAGCCGTAAGTGCTTTCGAAGGCTGGGATACCATCTGGACGTTGAGCAAATTCATCGCCAGTTGCCATGTATACTTCACCACCATCGTTGACATAGTCAGCGAAATCAAGCGCGGTGTAAACATCATTTTCTTCAGCAAATTCGGCAGTGACTGCAAACGCATAGGTATTATTTGCGGGTGTAGGCTCTAACCACACTAAGTCATTGATGGCCGCATCAAAAGAGCTGACCAGAGCGTAACCTAGATCACGCGTAGCATAGGCTTCTTCAGGAATTTCGGCCCATTCCACATCACTGAAATAATTATAAAGGGCGGTACCGGTGTACTCGGCATAAACGTCGATCTCACCGTTTACGAGTGCATCACGATTAACCTGTGTACTACCGAGATTGGTGCGGTCTTCGACTGCATAGCCAGCATCTGCAAGTGCAGCTAAGATGATCTGACCGAGCACAATTTGTTCAGTGAATTGTTTAGACCCGACACGAACTGGCTCATCTTGTGCGGATACTGTTGCTCCGAAAGCACTGAGTGCCATCACAACAACAAGGGCAAGTGAAATAAATCTGCGCATATGTTACTCCTATAGTGAATTAAACAGTACGATGTATTGAACAGTATAATCAGCATGTTTTTGCTTGATTGTACTGAGTACACCTAAGGCAAAACCACCACCTCAACTCAAACTTGAAGTAGGGGAATAGCGTTATTAGATCGGACTATGATAAGCCCCTACAGGTGTTGAGGGTTGAACTAAGTCTTTAACATTAATCAGCAAGTTTTGAAACTTGCACACGCTTACAATGTGCATTGCTCGCGTTCGAATGTGGCGTATGATGAGCCACACAGACTGTAGACTATCTGTTATTACGTGGTTGTACGATTGGTTATTTATAAGAACTATAACAAATATCAGGAGAATCACAAGGCTTGTAACGTTAAATTTAGTCTAAACTCATTAAAATAAGTGTTTCTGCTGAATTATTTCGTTATGCGAAATGGGTACTGGCCAGGTTATCATAACTCGTAATCCTGACCAGCAGGTAAGCGATCAGCGGGCACCGAGTAGTAATTCGATGGTGAGTTGGTCAAGATGTTCGTAGGGCAGGTTACGTGCGCCGAGTGCATCGCGGTCAAATTCCGTGCTACGTAAGCGTTGCGCTGATTCAGGGCTATAGCCTGTGCTGAGATAACTCAAGGTCTCATCATGCGCCGTGATCTCTGCGAGTAGCGCTTGAATCTCATCATCCTGATTGAATTGTTTGGCTTTTTCTTTGAGCAAGAGGTATGTACGCATACAACCACGTACAAAATGCCTAACATCCTCATAATTACTACTGCGGAAGGCGTGTGCGTCAAAGTGTCGGCTTCCATCGTATCCCACATCTTCTAAGAACTTCACCAGATAAAAGGCTTGTTTGATGCCCACACTACCAAAGCGGAAATCCTGGTCATAGCGACCTATCGACTGATCGTTGAGATCAATGTGAAACAACTTGCCGGCATCCCATGCCATCGCTACGCCGTGCAAAAAGTTTAAACCAGCCATGGTCTCGTGGGCGACTTCGGGATTCAACCCGACCATTTCAGGATGATCAAGTGTGCTGATGAAGCCCAACGCATCGCCGACGGTTGGCAGGAAGAGGTGCCCGCGAGGTTCATTGGGCTTAGGTTCCAGCGCAAACTTAAGATCATAACCCTGGTCGTTGACGTATTCAGTCAAGAAGTTGAGCGCCTCGCGAAACCATTTTAGCGCGTCGAGGGGGTTCTTACTGCTGTCAGTCTCGGTGCCCTCGCGCCCACCCCAGAAAACATAAATCTGCGCGCCCAACTCAACCCCCAGATCAATCGCGTTCATTGTCTTTTGCATGGCGTAAGCACGCACTTTGGGATCATTACTGGTAAATGCGCCATCCTTGAATGCCGGATGCTTGAACAAATCGGTTGTTGCCATCGGCACACATAGACCGGTATCACTGAGTGCCTGCTGAAATTCGCGCACGATGCGATCTCGTTCGGTGGCGCTCGCATCAATGGGAACTAAGTCGTTGTCGTGGAAGTTCACACCCCACACGCCGAACTCTGCTAACAAATGTACCAGTTCAACGGAGGATAAGGGTGTGCGTGTCGGCTCCCCGAAGGGATCACGCCCGATATTGCCGACTGTCCACAGACCAAAGGTAAATTTGTGTTCAGGTTTTGGATCATAAGCAACCATGTTAACATTTATCCTTCTTGTGTGTCAGGGGTGTAAATACGATAATTACCACTGAGTTGTAACAGCGCCATCATTTGCAATAAGCCGTCATAGTAGCGATATTGTCCTGTGGCGAGTGGCGTATTCCAGAATTCCTCGATGAAATCCCATGCGATAACATCGCTGGATGCCAATGTTGCTGAGGCATTCATAGCAATTAAGCCCGATGAACGATGTTGGTTGCCTTCTGGCGTGCCATCAATTAAAAAGCGAGAATTATACTGTCCAATTCCTTGTTCATGGAAGAATTGTAAGTAGCGATTGGTTTGTTCAACATGCCAATTCGATGGGGCGAACCAGGCATAATCCATTGCAATCATCATGCCGATACGCCACGCATCTGCGTAATAAACATGCCCATAGTCGCCTGAGTGACGAGGTTCACCCGTAAATTCGGTATAGTTTGCCATCAAGCCTGTCTCTGGGTGTGCAGCATCGCGCCAATGCTGGCGAGCAGCGGCAGCAGCATCAACCCAGTAATCATTATCTTGGACTGCCCACTGCGCCCACAATTCATAATAGTGCGGTGCATGATACGATGGGTCTGTGAAGCCACTATTTGTACCAGCCTGGGGAACGAATACGACGAGTTGTGTCTCCTCATCAAACAAATTAGTCGCCCGAACGGTACCATCCTCTTCTTTGTGCAACATGGTGTTGAGGATGCTATGAGCCTGTTCTTCATAGTTGTAGATACCTTCCCCATCACCCCAACGCGCTGAAGCAAATAACAACGCTGTTACGAACCAAATTTCGCCATCCGATGCAGGATTAAGGTTGATGCAAAGCCCTTCCGGTGTGGTATGCCAGCAGAAATACCCTGCCCATGGGCCGTCTTCATGATACATTTTTGTACGCGCCCATGTCCATAAGCGGTCAAATTCTTCTTGTTTATCCAGCTGAACGCTGATCATCATACCGTATGAGATGCCTTCTGACCGCACATCTTGATTGTCAACATCTTCGATGTACGCCATATCATCACCAACCGGATAATAGATACGTTCGGTTGTGTCATTTCCATAGAATAGCTGTTGGAAGCTCTCATCAATACGTGCTTGGATGACATCTTCTGATAGACCCCATTCCGCCAGCATATTGCGATATTCTCCGGTTACGAAGGCACCTTCCTCTGGTGGCTGTGGTGCGGGTAAGGATTGTGCTTGTGTGCTAAAAAATGTCATGATGAGCAGGAATCCTGTAACTATGAATTTGCTGATGTTCATCCCTCGTTAACCTCCACTGCGGTGGTGTAAACCGCTTCAATGTCGTGTACGGTATCGATGATTTCGATCTCGGCTTGTAGGTGAATATCGCGTGCTGAGGAACCGATCATCACCTGTACGGTTCCGGCCTCCACGGTGTAGCACATGTTGCGGTCATAGAAGGCAAAGTGTGCGATCGGTAACGCAATCTGTACCTGTTTGGTCTGACCGGCTTCTAAGGCAACTCGCTTGAAAGCCTTTAGTTGTTTGACAGGGCGTGTCACGCTGGCAATAGGATCAGCGATGTATAACTGCACCACTTCCTCACCGGCAAGGTTTCCGCTATTGGTGATGTTGAAGATCACTGTAATTGTTTCGCTGGCGCTCGCACGGGTCTGTGAGAGCGTGAGTTGATCATAGGTAAAGGTGGTATAGCTCAAGCCATAGCCGAAGGGGTAGAGAGGTTGGGCGCTCATATCGACATAATCACCGTGCCAGTGTGATCGCCCACCTGACGGTTTATGGTTATAGTAACGGGGTACTTGCCCCACATGGCGCGGTAAAGTCATCGGTAATTTGCCACCCGGAACGCTATCCCCGAAGATTGTCTCTGCAATGGCAGAACCACCGGCTTCTGCGGGGAGCCATGCTAGAATCAATGCATCGACTTGTTCGGCAATTGCGGTCAGCACCGGTGGACGACCATTCATCACGACGACGATTATCGGTGTTTCTGTATTGGTAATCGCCTCTACGAGCGCTTGTTGCACGCCGGGTAGTTCCAACGTGGCACGATCAACCGCTTCGCCAGTTGTGCTATCCAACCCTAATCCGGAACGATCCCCAACGACGACAATCGCTACATCGGCTTGCTGTGCTTGTGTGATGGCTTCTGCAAAACCAGATTGATCGTCTCCTGTTACATCGCATCCGCGTGTATAAGTTACTTGCGTTGACTCGCTGACATATTCACAGATGCCCTGTAGCACCGTGGTGGTAACTGGACGGTGGTCGTTCCAGTCGATCATGTATCCTTTGCCGCTAGGTGAGGGCGCATCCATGTTTTCGTCATGATTGATGATGCCTTCCATATGTGCTGGATAATGATAATCGCCTTGCATGTTGCGCGGATCGTCGGCATTGGGGCCAATCACTGCTATTCGTCTGAGTTGCTTTGATAGGGGCAAATAATCATCTTTGTTCTCTAACAAGACAAGCGATTTTTGTGCCAACTGCTTTGATAGTGCCTTTGCGGCAGGATCGCTGTAAATATCGGGTACGCGCCCGCTATCAACATATGGTTGTTCTAGTAAGCCCAGCTGGATTTTCTGGCGTAGCACTCGTGTCACGCTGGCATCCACTAGATCAAGCGCAATCTCGCCGGCTTCGAGCGCATCGAGCAGGGGCTGACCATAACAATCTGCATCCGGTAGTTCGACGTCAATACCGGCTTCTAAGCCATAACGGGCGGCTTCACCCTTGTTGGCGGCGATACGATGATATTCAATAAACATATTGATGGTGAAATAATCGGCGACAATGGTGCTGTCGAAGCCTAGTTCACCGCGCAGCAGGTCAACTAGCAAGGCTTGTGAACTGCCACAAGGTACGCCATCAATCTCTTGGTAACCATTCATCACCGCGCCGACTTGTGCTTGTTGAACAGCGGCGGCGAAGGGTGGTAAATAGACCTCGCGCAACAGCCGTTCTGGAATGTGTGAGGGTGCCCAGTTCATGCCACCTTCGGGTAAGCCATAGCCGATGAAATGCTTGGCAGTTGCCACAATACGCTCGGTTGCTCCGGCACGTTGTAAGCCGTTGATATATGCCAGCCCAATCGCGGTCACTAAGAATGGGTCTTCGCCGAAAGTCTCTTCAAAGCGTCCCCAGCGCGGGTCACGGGCAATATCGAGAACCGGTGCAAGCGTCAGATGTGCGCCGACTGCTCGCATCTGCTGACGGATAAACGTGGTCATCGTTTCGATTAGCTCAGGTTCCCATGTTGCCGCTAGGCCAATCGCCTGGGGGAAAGTTGTCGCATCCTTGGCGAGATAGCCTGCACAACTCTCTTCATGGACGATGCCCGGTAGACCTAACCTTGTCTCATTGACCAGATAGCGCTGGATGCTGTTGGCTAACTCAGCACTCTGTTGAGGTGGTAACATCGAGACAACACCCACACGGGTGATATGACCGGTTCCATGTGGGATACGCTGACGGGCTTTATCTAGCATGAAGGCTTTGCTCTGGGGGTCAAACAGATCACTTGCCCAAACCCCCGCCAGTTGAGCAACTTTCTCCTCAACTGTCATCAGTTCAAGTAGGTGGGTGACGCGCTCATCCACGCTCAGTTTGCTATCTTTATACCGTTGTTGAATTGCCATACCATTTACCCTTTGAGTTCACCACCGGTTAGACCGGTTACAATATATCGTTGTGTAAACAAGTAAAAAACAAGTGTTGGCACCATGAGAATAGTAATGTATGCCATAATCGGTGCCCAATCCGTACCGTATTGCCCCTGAAATTGTTGCAGACCAAGTGTTAAGGGCCATGAATCAGGATTGCTGGATAAGACGACCAATGGCAAAAAGTATTCGTTCCATGCTGCTATTATCTGCAATACAACAACAGCCATGAGTGCAGGACGTGCCATTGGCAGTAAAATGTGCCAGAAGAAGCCGAAGGTGTTTGTTCCGTCAATATACGCAGACTCTTCCAATTCTTGTGGAATGGCAATGAAGAAACCACGTAAAATCACAACACTGCCCGGCAATCCAAAAATTGCCATCGGTAAAATCACGCCCCAAATATTGCCTAGCAGGCCTAAAGAGCGAATTTGAATGAATATGGGCAAAATTGCTACCACAAGCGGGAACAGTAAGCCAATAGATAGGATATTGAACCACAACCCCCGTGTTTTGAATTGTATACGACTGAAAGCAAACGCCAGCATACTCGATAAAATCAGATTAATTGTTGTCACACCTGCGGTGATATAAGCACTATTGCTGAAAGATCGCCAGAATCTTTCTCCAAATAGAATACGTGTGTAGTTTTCCCAGACAATGCCATTTTGCGGCAAAGCAAAAGGTGCAGCGAGAAATTCACCCGTTGTACGGACACTCGCTAATACTGCGACTGCAACAGGTAGCATCATAATGATACACAGGATAGTCAGAATAATGTATTTGATTGCCATGACGGGTAAAGTATCTCGTTTCATGAAAGACCTCCTATTCTGTGCTGTAATCTTGTTGTAGAACTGTTAACTGATAAATCAGAGAAAAACTGAATGTGATTACGAATAAGACCACAGCTACTGCACTACCAAATCCGAGTCGCAAGCCCAAAATACCGAATTTATACATGTATGTTGACATGACATGGGCAAGATTTCCGGGGCCACCACCACGTGTCAAAATCCAGAACAACACAAATTGTTGGAAACTACCCAGTACTGACAAATAAATCGTCAGACGGATTGTTGGGCCGATAAGTGGAACAGTGATCTTACGAATGACTTGAAGCTCAGATGCACCATCAAGACGGGCTGCATCTTCTAAGTCACCGCGTACACCTTGTAATGCTGCCATATACAAAATCATGTGAAGTCCGAAGAACTTCCATGTAATAACAATGAATAAGGAATAAATGATAATATTAGGATCGGCTAACCAGAGCACATTTTCAGCTCCCGGGATAACCGTCTGCACAAGCAGATTAGCAACGCCATCGGTAGGATGAAATACATATATCCAAATGAACGCAGTCAAGATTTCCGCGAAGACAAACGGGATAAATAAAATCGTGCGGAAAATACTGCGTCCGGGTAGCTCACCACGTCCTACGATAAGGGCAAGTGCTAAAGCAAGAGGCAATTGGACAACGACTGATAACATCACAATAATCAAGCTATTTGTCACAGAACTCCAGAAGACGCTGTGATCCCATAGGCGCTCATAATTACCGATGCCGATAAAATCGGTTGGCACACCAAAACCATTCCAGTCGAAGAAGCTGTAATAGAATGAATTGGATAGCGGCAGTAGCAAAAACATGAAGAACAATAGCATCCCTGGAGCGATAAACAACAGGGCAAAGAGATATTTTTCTCGCATCCGACTATCATTGATGACGTTGTTTTTTCGCTTTTTTTGTGGCAATAATCGTGCATTGAGTGATGACATAATTTTTTACCTCGTAAATATTATCTGGCAGTTCAGTAACACACTGATCAAGCCCATGACAGTCAAATCACACTTTTATTTGAAACGATGTATAATCGTGGAGCTTTGTGCTGTATAGCACAAACCATTTAGATGGGTAAGGACGTAAGGGTGTTTTCCTCAAAACAGTCATCCCTCACGCCTTACCTAATCTTCAGTTGTTTTATTCGAGTTCGAAGGAAGCAGACTCTTCGATTGCGGCAGCTGCCTCCTCAGGTGTTGCTACGTTAGAGAAGATCGTCTCTACAGCATCATTCACTGCTTGACCGACAGCTGGTGGCAAGAATTGATCGTAGTAAAGTTGGAAGTACGTTGCGTTATCACGCGCTTCAACAATCGCTTGCATGACTGGATCATCTGCAAATACGTCTTCTTCAAGAACAACCGTTGGCACGATCCAGATTTCTGCCCCGCGACGTTGATTTTCAGCACTGGTCAAGAATTGAACGAAATCAATGGCTTCATCTGGCGCATTGACACCGATAGCAAAACCGTCGCCACCGCCAAGAACGTCGTCAGCATTACCAATACCTTCGGGAAGTGCAGGGAAGAGGAACCAACCGAGGTTCTCACCGATACCTTCACCACTTTCGCTACTGCCAGCCTGAACTGCGGGTGCCCATTGACCCATTAATTCCATCGCTGCTTCACCGTTACCCATGATGCCTGCGGCATCAGGATAACCAAGTCCAAGGTATCCTTCAGGGAATGGTTCAAGATCTACGAGTTGTTGTAGGTATTCACCTGCTCGTACAAACGGTTCGTCGGCAAATGATCCATCCCGATTGTATGCATCAAGGAATGCTTGTTCGCCACCCAGACGCATCGCGAGATAAACCCACCAGAAGTGGCCAGGCCATTTTTCACCTTCGCCAAGAGCAATTGGCGTGATGCCTGCATCTTTAAGGGTTTGTACAGCAGATAAAAATTCTTCCCATGTTGCGGGTGGATTTTCAGGGTCTAATCCTGCTTCTTCAAATAGCGCTTTGTTGTAGAACAAGCCAACTGCACCCCAAGACCATGGAACACCGTAGTATTCACCATTTTGCCCATAGAGTTCGAGTGCTGCCTCTGCAGTAAAGGTATCGCCCCAACCGTCTTCGAGTTCAGGTGCGATATTACGTACCAATCCGGCATCTGCGAACTCCCACAGGACACCACCACCCCAGCTTTGGAAGATATCAGGCGGGTCGCCTGCTTGCATTACAGTGACCAATTGTGATTTGAATGCCTCGTTTTCAAGAACAGTGATTTCGATATTCACATTCGGATTTGCAGCCATGTATTCATCTGCGAGTTCTTGCCAGAAAGCTGCTTCTGGCTCATTAGTTGAAATGTGCCACCAATCAATGGTGACTTCCTCTTGAGCCGAGACGGATACCAGCGACAACACAAAGATTGCCGTTAGCATTGTGAAGATAAATTTTGTTCGTGACATGCTTGTGTCTCCTAATTGAACATATAAGTAAACAAACGGATAAACATTTTAAAACGATCAAATCATAGACATCACCTCCATGATCTTATCGATTGATCTCAGGTTTTTATGGGCTGGCACGAATCCCGAATGATGAGTTCGGTAGCCAGCGTTACACGCCTGGGTTGGCGTTCTGGATTAGCAATTTGTTCAAGCAACAGCTTGACCCCCATCTTGCCCATTTCTTCGAGCGGTTGACGCACGGTGGTCAGCTTGGGATGTGTGGTAAATGCCTGTGGGATATCATCGAAGCCGATCACAGATATATCACCCGGAATATCGAGTCCTTGATCGCGGATTGCATCCATTACTGCTAATGCCATAATGTCATTGGCGGCAAAGATGGCAGTTGGTGGCGCTGAGAGCGATAGTAGATGCTGTGTTTGATGATAACCGGTTGTGGGCATAAAATCCCCGTCAACGATATATTGATCATAAACAGGTACATTATGGTCTTGCAGTGCGGCGACATATCCCTCTAAACGTGCCTTACTACTGTGCAAATTGGGAATACCTTGAATGAAAGCAATATGACGATGTCCAAGTTGGATCAAGTATTGTGTGGCATCGTATGCGCCTTGCCGGTTCGTCGCATCAACTGAACAACTGTTATCCGTTTCGTCGATTTCATCGATCAGAACATAAGGATAGTTGAGATCGTTCAAGGTATTAAAGTATTCAGGAGAGAGTAGGGGCACTACCAATAGCAATCCTTCAGATAAACTACTGGCGATATATTGCAGATAACTGGCTTCATCGCCACCGGCGCGGCGGCGGGTAGTGTAGAGGATCATTTCATAATCTGCTTGCGATAGTTCTAAGTCAATCCCACGAATGATCTCTGCCATGTAGGCAGTATCCAAACCTGGAACCAGCAAGCCGATGATATTGGATTTACCACCTGCCAAAATCCGTGCTTGTAGATTTGCCACGTATCCCAATTTTTGAGCCGCAGCTAATACACGTTCGCGGGTTGCTTCCCGGACGTTATCCTTGTTGTTGAAGACACGCGATACAGTCGCATCCGAGACACCTGCTTCGCGTGCAACATCATAAATAGTAACTTGTCCCGCTGTCTTTTTACGATCTTGCATGAATACTCTTCCCTAAATGTAGGCGCTTACATTGCCGTGAAAAAAATATATAACGTGCAATTATAATATGCCTGATGACAAAATGTAGGCGCTTACATAAACGATAAATGAAAAAAGTAACTTTGTCAACAAATTGACGAGGAGTCTTAAAAAAGGTGAGTCAGGTGCGAGCTTCGCCAATCGTATTGATGGACTGGCGAAGCTGTTGTTAATTCAAACAATGATCTGCTGATTGTCAATCAACCAGGTAACTGCTTCGCAGACTGCTTCAATGGAGCTATAGCGGGGTTCATAGCCCAATACACGGCGTGCTTTGTCAATACTGGCATTGGGGCTATGTGCAATGTGATCCCATGTGGCTCTTGCTTCTTGTTCACTGACTGTTTTTTGCCATGTCTCCCACGGTTGGAAAGTGATACGAGGTTTATGACCAAACCATTCAAACAGAGCTTCAGCATAACCTCTCAACGTCAGAGCTGCTGGGGATACTACATGGAAATTTTCGCCGATGCTGGCATTCCAATGTGTGATCGCTTGAAAGAAGGCTTGTGCGACATCTGCCGCATGAACATGATGAACAGTCTCTAAGCCGAGATTAGGCAAGGTGAGTTCTTCGCCCCGGGCGATTTGTGCATAAACATCGGGGTTGAAATGTCCGGCAGGGTTCAGCGGGATATAGCCGGGCCCGACGATATGGCCGGGCATCAGCACGGTTGCTGGAAAGCCTGTGCGACGCGCTTCGGAGAGCAAATAGGCTTCGATGTATGCTTTTTGAATGCCATACTCGCCAAAAGGTGCTCTGGGCAAATCTTCAGTGGCTGGCACAACTGTGCTGTGTCCATGGGCCCAAATTGTTCCACAGTGCAAGAAATGCGTGATTTGACCGCGCAAGGCTTCAACGAGATGTTGAGCACTATCCAGTGAGAAACAAATCAGGTCAATTACGATATCTGCCTGCAATTCTACAATGCGTTGACCAAACATTCCCTCAGCTTCTAGTTCAGTGCGATCCATCGTGACGGACTGTACACGTTCCCAAGCAGAGTGGGGTAGGTATGGGTCACGCTTGCCTCGCGTGATATTGATAACTTCATATCCATATTCGACTAATCTCGGCACCAGATAGGTGCCAATGTGACCACTGCCACCGATGATGACAACGCGCATGGCTGGGAGCCTTTCTCTAAGCGAGGCTTAGGTTGTTCCTGCTGAATTAAGACGGTTCATTTGCTCATCGCTGAGCGTAAAATTGAGCGATTCGATATTTTCTGCCAATTGTTCTTCTGTGCTAGCAGCGATCAGTGGCAATACGGCAGGGGTTGATTGCATCATCCAACACAACACCACCTGATTTGCTGTAGCGCCTAGTTCGTTGGCAATTTCATTGAGTACGGCGAGGCGTTGTTGATTATCTGCACTGGCATATCCAACCGGAATTGGACGATCAGTGCGCGTATACGCCCCACCTAACAATGCCGAATAAGCGAGCAGAGTTGTATTGGTATCTTCACAATATGCTTGTAAATCTTCGTTGGTCACCACTTGTCTGCCGGTATCTGCCCCTGCGCGAAGCGGCAAATAGGTATGACGCTGTTGCACACAACAAAATTGTGCCCAGTTGTTTGACTCTGATACGAGTCGGGCGTATTCTAGTCGCCATGCCATATAATTGCTGGCACCGATGTAACGCACCTTGCCCGCCTGCACCAACTTGTTGAGTGCCTCTAGTGTCTCTTCGAGCGGGGTATTACGGTCATCTTTGTGACAGTAGTAGAGATCGATAGTCTCGATGTTCATTCTCTTGAGGCTTTTATGACACTCTTCTTCAATTTGCTTAGCCGATAACCCAATTGAGACATCCTGATAATCAAAGCCGACTTTAGAGGCAATGAATACCGTATCACGGTTGCTCCGTTCTGCCATCCACTCGCCGAGTAAAATCTCACTTTCTCCACCTTGAAAACCATCAATCCATGTAGCATAGATGTTTGCTGTATCGATGAATGTTCCGCCAGCATCAGCGTATTGATCGAGGATGCGATATGACGTTGCGCGGTTATTACGGGATCCGAAGTACATTGCACCCAAACAAAGCGCACTCACGTTCTGACCCGTATTACCTAATAACCTTGTTTGCATGAATAAGCTCCTTAACATTTTGATAGTCGTATTCGTTATTGAAAAGTAACAAAATGCTTCATCGATCGAGGTGAAGATACCATATTCATCATATTCCGACAAAGGGTGCACAATTTTTTGAAATATAAGTGGCAGATTGTATAGGTAAAAAGAATGAAATATGATAATGTAAGTTAATTCTATTCGACTTACTAGCTTAATAATGATGACTGTGAAGAGATAAAAATGTCTAAGCAGAAAGCTAAAAAACCGGCGACAATGCGCGATGTTGCTAGGCTTGCGGGTGTATCTCAACCGACTGTATCACGTGTGCTCAATCAAAAGAATACGACCATTTCAATCAGTGATGAGACACGTGATAAGGTCTTAGCGGCGATTGAGCAATTGGAATACCGCCCAAACATGCATGCACGCAGTTTACGCACACAAGAGACAAAGCTCATCGCTGTGCTAATTGCCGATATTACCAACAGTTTTTATCCACATATTGCCCGCTCAATCCAGATGATAGCGCTCGATCAGGGTTTTGATGTGATGATCTCCAACAGTGATCACATTTACGAAAACGAAAAGCTATTTTGTGAGGCAGTCTCGCGCCGTGCTGTGGATGGTATTATCATGGTGCCCATACATCTGACCCAGCAAGATTTCCACAATTTATATCGGCAAACCGGTACACCGATTGCTGTACTGGGTCAGCATGTGACACATCCGCAGGTGGATGTGGTGTATGCAGATGACGAAAAATCAGTCTACAACGCTACACGCTGGTTGATTGAAGAGAAAGGGCACACAGAGTTAGGGTTCATCGGTGTGCCAGATATTCTACCACCGGGGCCGCGTCGGCGTAGGGGCTTCATGCGAGCAATCGAAGAAGCACAGTTACAAATCCTTCCGGAACATTTTCTCAAAGGCGATTTTACATTAGAAGGCGGGCGCTTCGTTGGTCAACATATCGCACAGTTGGCACATTTACCCTCTGCGCTAGTCGTTTCTAATGATGCCATGGCGTTGGGCATCATTTTATCATTGCAGGAAGCAGGTATTCGTGTCCCTGAAGATGTGGCTATTGTCGGCTACGATGACATCCCTGAAGCGACAATCATCCGTCCTGCTCTGACCACAATTGAGCAAAATTCGGCAGATATTGGTCATGAGTTGGCGAGGTTGTTGTTCGAGCGCATTGAAAATCCTAAATTACCCAGTCGTCGTGTCGAAATACCGAATGATCTCATTATTCGCGGTTCGGCATAACACCGTGTTTGGCGTAGCAATCATTTGACGTAATGCCACATCCTATCTAGAATGTAGGGAGTGCATACGATTTCATCGCGTATTCTTAATTTAATTATCATTAAGGATGCGATACTATGATAAACCGTAGACAATTTCTCCAAGGTGGGTTGTTGGCGTTTGGCGCGTTGCTAAGCAGTTCGCTGAACCGCGTCAATCTACTCTTACAAGCACAAGGTGAGGGCGCTTTAGATGTATCCGGGGCAATCCTCAACGTGCACGATCCCGTTATTATCAAACACGAAGAATATTATTACCTGTTTTCAACAGGCGGTGGTGTGCCGGTTCGGCGCTCAACAGATATGCTCAATTGGCGCATTCCTCGCGGGGCATTGCCATTCCCACAAATGCCTGAAGAAGCCTTCGCCTATGTGCCAGATGCCACTGATTTATGGGCACCTGATATCTCCTTTTACAACGAACGCTATCATCTCTACTATTCTATCTCGACGTTTGGATCGAATCACTCAGCTATTGGCTTAGCGGCCAATCCCACGCTTGATCCTGATGCGGATGGCTTCCGCTGGACAGATCATGGTATCGTTGTCAGATCGCAAAATTCTGATTTTTACAACGCGATTGATGCCAATCTCATCTTGGATGAAGACGATATTCCTTGGCTATCCTTCGGGAGCTTTTGGGGTGGGATCAAACTTGTTCAGCTCGATTATGAGACGGGCAAAATCCCCGCTGATGAACAAGATGATCCTATGCTGTATGATCTCGCGACCCGCGAGGAGAACAGCCGTGCTGTTGAAGCGCCTTTCATCATCCACCGGCATGGGTACTATTATCTATTTGTATCGTTTGATTTCTGCTGTCGAGGTATCGAAAGCACATACAATGTGCGTGTAGGGCGTGCAGAAAATATCACAGGCCCTTATCTAGATCGTGATGGCACACCCATGTTAGAGGGTGGTGGGACTCAGATCACCTTCCCGACCAATCGCTATATCGGTCCCGGTCATAATTCTATTTTTACAGAAGATGAACAGGATTATATCGTTCACCATGCCTACGATGCTTATCAAGGTGGTACACCGACTTTGCGCATTGAGCCCTTAGTGTGGGATGATGATAATTGGCCGATGCTATCGAGTATGTCAAATACATGACAAAAATCCCTATTTTCACTATGTGATTTTCTTGACAAAGCCTGCTAATCATGCTTTAATATTTCTAATGAATACGTATACATGAAATCGTATGCGGGGTATTCAAGAAGTATTTTAGGCTCATAGTGTGTGTGTAGAGTTGAGGAGGTGTCAACTGCTGATGAGACCTGTGGTTATATATCAATCAATTTTGATATAAGAACCACACATCGTAACTCACTATGCTGATAGGTTTCAAAAATATTTTGTCGATCAATAAGTTCAATCAGTTAAACTATTTTTGTATGTTTAGGAGAATTATTAATGATCAAACGAATTTCCTTAGCCGGCTTTCTGGCCATAGTCGTTGTTTTTGCGACGCTCCTGTCTCTCATTCCTGTAACCGCACAAGATGAAGATGCTGAACCTACGCCAATTGTCGCTAATATCGGCGATGGTGAGATCAATATCGCTTTCTGGAACGGCTTAACAGGTTCTGATGGTGAAACACTCAACGCGATGCTAATTGATTTTGTCGCCGAAAACCCAGAAATTTCTGTGACAACCGAAATCGTGGAATGGAACACACTTTATACCAAGTTACAGGCAGCTTTCGTTGCCGGTAATCCGCCAGATGTCTTCATGTTACATGCCTCGGAAGTGCCACAGTTTGGTAGCTTTGGCGTACTGCAAGATTTGAGTAGCTGGTATGTGTCAGGTGGGGGTTGGTTCCCTGAAGATGATCTATCCGAAGTGACCTATTCCGGCATGTTATATGATGGCGTGCCAGTTGGTATTCCACTCGATAATCACGGACGTGGCTTGTGGGTTAGCATGGATGCCTTTGAAGCTGCGGGTGTTGATCCGATGATGGAACAACCTACAACCTACGAAGGTTGGGTTGAATTATTCCAAATGTTGACACTCGACGAAAATGGCAACAACGCTCTCTCAGAAGACTTCAATCCAGATGCAGTTGTTCAATGGGGTTACACCGTGGGTGAATGGCCACGTGTGAACTTCCTCGCTGCTCTCGAACAACATGGTGGTAGCTTCCTCAGCGAAGATGGTACAGAAGTTGCTTTCAACTCTGAAGCGGGTCTTACCGCGCTCCAACAAGCTGTTGATCTTGTCTACGAATACAATGTATCCCCACCAGAAGCAGGTTTCGATACCTGGAATGGTTTCGCAAATGGTTCCGTGGCGATATTGCCAACGGGTACATGGTTCCGTAATTTCGCGGCGACCCTTGAAATAAATTCAACGGCTTGGCCACAAGTTCAATTCGGCGAACAACCGGGTACATGGTTCGGTGCACATACCTGGATGGTTCCAGCTGGCTTGGATGCTCAAAAAGCAGAAGCTGTTGAAACACTTATCCAATGGGTCAGTGAGAATCAAGTCGATTGGGCAGCATCAGGTCAGGTTCCTGCACGTTTGTCTGCACAAGCGGCTCTGGATGCTGACAATTATCCTACCAACATTACACTTGGTCAAACCTTCACTGAATACGGCGTGTTGGATCCAAACAATGTTGCGTTGCAAGAAATGTACGCCGCTCTTGACCCTGAACTCAGTGCCGCCCTCAATGGTTTGAAAACCGCAGAAGAAGCACTGAACGATGCGGCACAACGTGTTCAACAAATTCTTGATCGCCAATAAGGGTAAATCGTTTCTCACAGCAACATGAGACATTCGAGGGTAGGTGAACTTACCTACCCTCATCTGAAATCCTGAACGATCCCCAATAGTTTAGTAGAACATTGTCAATGATCAAGAGAGTAAATGACAGGTAGGCAGATGTCTGAAAATAGAGGTATGCTCGATAAGCTTAAATTCAAGCGCGATGATGGTGATAGTCGCATTAGCCTAAAAATGCGCGAAATCATCGCAGCTTATATCTTTCTAGCGCCGTTTTTAATATTCTTTTCAATTTTTGTGGTACGTGCGGTTGTTTTGGCTGTCCGCATGAGCTTTTTTGAATGGAAAATTTTGCCACCCACGCAAGACTATATCGGTTTTGCTAACTTCGTCGAATTATTCAATGATGATGTATGGTGGATTGCCCTCCAAAATACTGTTATTTTCACACTTATCACTGTTGTTGGTACGACTGTCGTTGGCCTCATTGCCGCAATGGCAGTCACGCAAAATATTCGGGGCAAGAATTTCTTCCAGGTGTTGTTGTATACACCAGCCCTATTTTCAGTTGGTGCAGTGGGGCTGATCTGGGTTTGGCTGCTCAACAATCAATTCGGGGTGATTAACTATCTGATTGGCTTCATTGGGTTAGGGCCGTATAATTGGCTTGGTGATCCCAACCTTGTCTTGCCCGCCCTTAGTCTGACGACAATCTGGTGGGGATTTGGCTTCCCAATGCTGATTTTTATTGCCGGGTTACAAAGCATTCCCGAGCAACTTTATGAAGCAGCAAGCCTCGATGGTGCAAATGCTCGTCAAATGTTCTTCCGTATTACCTTACCCTTGTTACAACCAACACTTCTTTTCGTAACAGTAACCGGTGTGATTTCTCACTTCCAAGTATATGGACAACCTTTCATCATGACGGCCGGGGGACCAGGGCGCGCATCTTACACGGTGATTTTCTATTTGTATCAAGTGGCATGGACATCTTTCCGCATGGGATACGGCGCGGCGGTAGCAGTGGCAATTGCGGTCATCATGGCTACAATGACCATCGCACAATTCTTGTTTTTCAACGATCGCGTTGAGTTTTAAGGGAGAATGAACCATGAGTGGTAGTTCTACAGTACTTAAAGTTTGGACATACGTCGTCCTTATCGTTTTGTCCTTGTTTGTCATTTTCCCGATGTCGATTGCTGTGTCACAGTCTTTCATGACAAATGCAGAAGTGAATTCCTGGCCTCCGAAATTGATTCCTGATAATCCGACGCTGGAAGCCTTCAATCGTGTTTTAACACAGGCAGATATGCGCCTTGATTTGTGGCTACGCAACAGTTTGATTGCAGCAACAGGATACACGTTATCGGTGTTGGTGCTGTGTGCGCCTGCTGCTTATGCTTTCTCGCGTTTACGCTTTCCAGGTAATAATCTGCTATTTGGATTTTTGCTGATTACGATCATGATCCCGCCACAAATTACACTGATTCCGAATTATCTGCTGATGCGTGATTTGGGATGGCTCGATACATTCTATGCCCTGATTTTCACGGGGGCGGCGAATGTTTTCGGGGTATTCTTACTGCGTCAGTTCTTCCCGTCGATACCCAAAGAGTTAGAAGAGGCGGCACTTCTGGACGGGGCTGGCTATTTCCAACGCTTTTGGAATGTGATTTTACCGTTATCAACGAATGCGCTAGTGGCACTGGCGATTTTTGTCTTCCTCGGGCACTACAACGATTTATTCTGGCCTTTTATTGTGACAAATAGTCTTGAAACACGCACACTTCCTGTTGGTCTGGCAATATTGAACTCATCCTATGCGGGGCAATTCCGTCCAACGGTTTTGTCAGGGGCTGTGCTGTCATCTGTACCAATTTTAATTGTGTATATCATCTTTAGCCGTCGTATCACACAAGGGGTGATGGTGACAGGGGGGCTTGCAGGGCGTTAAGTATTGATTTCTTGAGTTTTAATCCACGCAAGGAACAATACACAAGACAATATACCCATCGAAAGTCAGGTCAAGCACCTGATGATAGGTATCCTTTATCTAAAACAGATTCACTTTTACACATTGTTAAGAGGGAAACAATATGTCTACTACAACTCAAAAAGCAGACATCTACATTGATAACAACCGCAAGATCAGCGATATTTCACCTCTTTTGTTCAGTGGCTTTGCCGAGCATATGGGACGCTGTATCTACGAGGGGATTTATGATCCTCAATCGCCCCATGCCGATGAGAATGGTTTGCGCAAAGATGTTTTAGCCGCTTTACGCGAACTGAACTTTCGCTCGATCCGTTATCCGGGGGGCAACTTCTTGAGTGGCTATCGTTGGGAAGATGGGATTGGCCCAAAAGATCAACGTCCTGCGCGTAAAGACCTCGCGTGGCAATCTACCGAGACCAATCAATTTGGCACCGATGAATTTATGGCATTCTGTGCTGAGATCAACACGGAACCGATGATGGCAGTCAACATGGGAACGGGTAGCATTCAAGATGCCGCCAATCTCGTTGAATACTGTAATGCTGAGGCGGGCACACAATACGCGGATATGCGTATCAAGAATGGGCATAAAGATCCCTATGGCGTCAAATATTGGTGCATTGGCAATGAGATGGACGGGCCCTGGCAAATCGGGCATTTAGATGCAGTTGAATATGGCAAAAAAGCCCGCGAAGCTGGAAAGATGATGCGCTGGCAAGATCCATCGATTCAGACCGTCTTGTGTGGTTCCTCCAATTCAAAGATGCCAACTTATCCCGAATGGGATCGTACAGTGCTGGAGCTTGCATGGGAACATGTCGATTATCACTCACTTCACTACTATGCCAACAATCATGCAGATGATACCTCAAGCTATCTTGCCATGAGTGCCGAGTTTGAGAATTTTGTCGATACCTTGACGGGTGTTCTGCGTTATGTCAAAGCGAAGAACCGCTCAAAACATGATGTTCATCTCTCCTGGGATGAGTGGAACGTGTGGTACAAAGCCACGCTCGAAGACGATGTGAAGGGCAAATGGACAGAAGCGCCGCACCTCATCGAAGAAATTTATAACCTTGAAGATGCGCTTGTCGTGGCACAATGGCTCAACGTCTTCTTGCGCAAATCCGATGTGCTGAAGATTGCTTGTCTGGCGCAGATTGTCAATGTCATCGCGCCGATCCTGACCACCCGCGAAGCCATGCTCAAGCAGTCGATCTACTACCCGTTGATGTTGTTCAGTCGTCTGGCAAATGGTATCGCATTGGATGTATGGGTACGTGCCCCACATTATGAAACGAATTTGTTTGGTGATATGCCGTTATTGGATGTATCCGCTTCCTACAATGAAGAGACTGGCGCACATGCCATCTTCATTGTTAACCGTAGCCAGAGTGAAAGTATACCGGTTGATTTGCATTGGCAAGACCTCAAACCCTCGTCGATCAAAGCCGCTTATCAACTCGCAGGGACAGATCCCAAAGCAGCGAACACCTACGACAATCCCAATCAGATCGTATCCGTACCAATCGAAGTGCCCAAAGTAGACGGCGATTGTGCTTCGATATTGTTACCACCGCTCTCTTTCACTGCGCTTGACCTTTCCCTATAAACGGCACACAAGAAAATAATGAGGATGACAAAACAGTCATCCTCATATTGGAGACTATCTCGTCATGAAAATAGCACGGCGCACTCAATGTATCTTGCTTATCGTTTTAATCTTCGGCATATTGCTCACAGTTGCCAACGGGCAATCCGACGATCTCCCTGCTGGTCAGATGACGAACCAACTTAACCCCTATGGTGGCGCGGATCCGTGGCTCCAATACTATGAAGGCTACTACTATTTGACCACGACCACATGGCGCTCGGAACTTATTATGCTGCGTTCGGAGACGCTGGCAGGCTTAAAGACTGCGACCCCTGTACAAATCTATGCTGAAAGTGACCCATCACGTTGTTGTAATATGTGGGCACCGGAGTTTCATCTGTTGGAAGGGCCAAACGGTTTGCGCTGGTATTATTACTACAGCGCGGGTACATCTGGTACACTCGATAACCAACGCACGCATGTACTGGAGAGCGAAGGTACAGATCCCATGGGGCCTTATCATTATAAGGGACGCATCTTCGATCCTTTCAATGATGTCTGGGCAATTGATGGGAGCGTGTTACAACTCGATGGCCAATTGTATTTCCTGTTTTCATCATGGGTGGGTGCATATCAGAATACTTTCATCGCTCCCATGAGTGATCCCTGGACAATCAGCGGGCCACGGGTCCTGATCGCTCAACCGATTTATGAATGGGAACAATCGGGAGGTAATGTTAACGAAGGGGCTGTCGCGCTCTATGATGATGACGATGTCTTCATCATCTATTCGGCAAGTTCTTGTAGCACGCCGGATTACAGTCTGGGGATGCTCACCTATCTCGGGGGAGACCCGCTTGATCCGAATGCGTGGGAAAAGCATCCAGAGCCAGTTTTTCGTCGTTCTGATGCCAATGGCGTTTTCGGTACGGCCCATAATGGCTTTTTCACATCCCCCGATGGCACTGAAAATTGGATTGTCTATCATGCCAATGATAGCTCCAGCGGTGGCTGTGATGATAACCGCACAACCCGTGTGCAACCCTTCACATGGAACGATGATGGTACGCCGAATTTTGGTGAACCTATCGCGCCCGATACACCAATTGCCATGCCAGCTGGCGATACAGGCATAGACCCCATCCCTAGCTTTGATGATCTCGTACTCTCTCGTTTTCGCTCGATGATTTATGAGAGCGGTTATTTGCGCCATTCGGATGTTGTGGCGCGTGTCGATGTCGATCCATTCCCCGCCGAAGATGCTGAATTCTGGGTATTGCCCGGGCTGGCAGACTCGGATGCAATCTCAATCCGCTCCATCAATCTGCCTGGTTACTTCCTGCGCCATGAGAATAACGCACTGATCTTCGCCCCCTACGACGGTTCGGAAGCTTTCGCTCAATCGGCAACATGGTACATCCGCGATGGTCTGGCAGATGCAGAGTGGATTTCATTTGAGTCTTACGATCAGCCTGGCTTTTACATTGGGCAACGCTTCGGGGTGATGGCACTCGTTGAAGTAACAGACACTATGCCTGATGCCATGCGTCAGGATGCGACATTCTTAGAGGAGCGATAAATTTATGACAACACGCATGGATTACCCTTTTCAACCAGTGTCCTTTACAGCGGTTGCCATTCAAGAGGGTTTCTGGTTACCTCGTATCGAAACCAACCGGACAGTGACTATTCCCTATGATTTTAAGATGTGCGAAGAAACAGGACGGGTTGATAATTTTGTCAAAGCGACGGGTAAGATGTCCGGCAAGTTTGAAGGCTACTGGTTCAACGATTCAGACGTGTACAAGATTATCGAAGGCGCAGCTTATGCCTTGCAAGTACACCCTGACCCTGAGCTAGAGATGTATATCGACAGCTTAATTGATAAAATCGGTGAAGCACAGGAGCCAGATGGCTATCTCTACACACCGCGCACTATTGACCCTGCCAACCCGCACGAACACGCAGGCCCCGAACGCTGGTCAAATCTGTATATGAGCCATGAGCTATATAATCTCGGTCATATGTATGAATCAGCGACGGCGTATTATCGCGCTACGGGCAAACGCGCATTTCTTGATATTTGCATACGCAGTGCCGATCTAATCGCTTCGGTATTCGGGGTGGATGCTTTGCGCAACGTGCCCGGTCATCAGGAGGTCGAGTTAGGTCTGGTCAAGATGTACCGCGTCACGAGTGATCAAAAATACCTCAATCTGGCGAAATTCTTCCTTGATGAGCGCGGGCACGCCAAAGGGCGCAAACTGCAATCTTCAGCGGATAACGTGGGTTACATGCAAGATCATCTGCCGGTGATCGATCAACGTGAAGCAGTTGGACATGCGGTGCGTGCAACTTATATGTATTCAGCCATGGCAGATGTGGCGGCTCTCACCAACGATGTTGACTATATCAACGCGCTCAATCACCTATGGCAAAATGTGGTTGAGAAAAAATTGGCGTTGACAGGGGGGATCGGCGCAAAACATCACGGCGAAGCCTTCGATGATGACTATGTTTTGCCCAATCTCACATCTTACAATGAAACCTGTGCCGCCATTGGCAGTATCTTCTGGAATCATCGCATGTTCTTATTATCCGGTGAGGCGAAATACTACGACATCATCGAGCGCACATTGTATAACGGTTTTCTAGCTGGGGTTTCGTTAGGCGGAACCGAGTTTTTCTATGTGAACCCGCTCGCGTGCGATGCTGAATATGGCTTCAATTTCGGTAGCACGCTCACCCGCCAACCGTGGTTTGAGTGTTCGTGCTGTCCGACAAACGTCGTGCGACTCTTGCCGGCTTTGCCCGAGTATATATATGCACAGCGTGATGATCGTGTTTATGTTAACCTCTACATCAATAGCCAGACCACGCTGACAGTCAACGATGTAGCGGTGAACGTAGCACAGGATAGCCACTATCCCACACAAGGCACAATTCAACTCGACATAAATCCTACTCAGCATACGACATTTGAGCTGATGGTGCGTCTGCCCGTATGGGCGCAGGGTCAGCCTCTCCCAAACAGTGATCTCTATCGTTATCTCGATGATACGCCGGCAACCGTGCAGGTCATGCTCAACGACGAAGTCTTATCAGTGACCGATACCGATGGTTACATACGCATCAAGCGTGAATGGCAAGCCGGCGACCAACTTCAGCTTATGCTGGAGATGCCGATTCGGCGAGTGCAAGCGCATTCGGCTGTTGCTGATTGTTTGGGTAAGATTGCTATTGAACGGGGGGCCATTCTTTATGCGGTTGAAGGTGTGGATAATGGTGGTTCAATCGGGCAGATTAAGCTGGCGGATGATCGTCCTTTATGGCTCGAAACCCGCGCAGGCATCCCCGATGAGGCGCAGATCATCACGGATGGCGAGTTTGTCGCTATTCCATATTACGCATGGGCACACCGTGGCATCACTGATATGACGGTGTGGCTCCCCCGTGAGAGAACAAGTTGACTAATTGAGGAGGGTGTTATGTACACCATAGGCATTGACTTTGGCACTTTATCCGGACGAGCGTTACTGGTGGATACGCGTGATGGGCGTGAGATCGCAACGGCGGTGTTTGAATATCCGCATTCCGTGATGGACGAGGCTCTGCCATCGGGTAAGGCATTACCGCCTGAATGGGCATTGCAACATCCACAGGATTATATCGACGTGTTGACGCATACCATCCCGGCAGTGTTAGCAGAGAGCGGTGTTGATCCTTCGCAGGTGCGCGGACTGGCGATTGACTTTACCGCTAGCACGCCTATGCCCACCAAAGCAGATGGTACACCACTCTGTATGTTGCCCCAATACACTGACGAACCGCACGCCTACGTCAAATTGTGGAAGCATCATGCCGCCCAACCGCAAGCAGATCGCATCAACGCCGTAGCGCGTGAACGAGGTGAATTGTGGCTCAAGCGATATGGCGGTAAATATTCGTCGGAGTGGTTCTTCAGCAAGCTCTTACAAATCTTAGAAGAAGCGCCTGATGTGTACGCTGATATTGATGTGTTCATCGAAGCCACTGATTGGGTCATCTGGCAGATGACCGGTAACCTGACGCGCAATACTTGTACGGCTGGTTACAAGATGCTGGTACAGGATGGGCAGTATCCCTCAAAAGACTACTTTGCCGCGCTTAATCCGGCATTTGAGAACGTCATCGCCGAGAAAGTATCCGGTGATTTTGCGCCGCTCGGTGGTAAAGCGGGTAATCTAACATCTAAAATGGCAGAACAGCTCGGCTTGCAGACTGCTGTTGCTGTTGCTGTGGCCAATGTCGATGCCCATGTGACCGCACCGGCAGTCAAAGCGACGCAACCCGGTGTGATGGTCATGATTATGGGCACATCAACCTGTCACATCATGTCCGGTGATCATCTCGAAGATGTGGACGGCATGTGTGGGGTAGTCGATGGAGGCATCATCGATGGCTTGTACGGTTACGAAGCAGGACAATCCGGCGTAGGCGATATTTTCGCATGGTTTGTCGATCATGCTGTACCGCCCGAATATCATCAGGCGGCCAAAAATGCCGGTATGGGTTTGCATGACTATCTCGAACAAGAGGCAGCAAAGCAAGAGGTTGGTGAGCATGGTTTGATCGCACTAGATTGGTGGAATGGCAATCGTTCGACTTTAGTTGATACGGAACTCAGCGGTTTGCTGATCGGTGCGACGCTCGCCACCCGTGCGCCTGATATATACCGTGCCTTGATTGAATCTACTGCTTATGGCACACGAGAGATCATCGAAGCTTTCGAGGCACGGGGTGTGCAAGTCAAAGAATTGGTAGCAGCCGGTGGGTTGCCAGAGAAGAACGAGCTATTGCGTCAGATTTATGCAGATGTCACTGGACGCACCTTCAAACTTGCCGGTTCATCGCAGTCACCGGCACTCGGTTCAGCGATGCACGCGGCAGTGGCGGCGGGTATCTACCCGGATATCAACGCCGCCGCGGATAAGATGGGCAAGCTCAAAGACGAGATCGTGACCCCGATTCCGGAAAATCAAGCGGTTTATGACCGCTTATATGCTGAATACAAGACACTCTATGACTACTTCGGGCGGGGGGATAACGATGTGATGAAGCGCCTCAAGCATATCCGCAACGAAGCACGGAGGGAAGCCGATGCTGTTACCTGAATTGCGTCAAACGGTTTGTGATTTACACGCTAAACTGCCGGAAAATCAACTGGTAGCGTGGACGAGTGGCAATATTAGCGGGCGCGATCCTGAGAGCGGGCTAGTGGTCATCAAACCCAGTGGGATTAAGTTCGAAGATTTAACACCGGAGAGCATGGTTGTAGTCAACCTGGATGGGGAAATTGTGCAAGGCGATTATAAAGCCTCATCGGATACAGCTTCGCATTGCTATATCTATCGGCACATGCCACAGGTGAACGGTATCGTACACACTCATTCGCGTTATGCGACAGCCTTCGCTGTCGTCGGACGCGAGATACCTTGCTTGACCACAGCCATGGGTGATGAGTTCGGTGGAGCGATTCCCTGTGGTGGCTTCGCCTTGATCGGTGGTGAGGAGATCGGTCAGCTTGTTGTCGAGACGCTCAAGGATAGTCGCAGTCCATCCTGTATCTTGCAGAGTCATGGGGTATTCGCTACTGGCGCAAATGCTGAAAAAGCCGTTAAAGCTGCCGTAATGACTGAAGATAATGCCGCGATTGTCTGGACAGCGATACAACTTGGCACGCCATTGACAATTTCTGAATCCGATATTGATAAGCTCTATGACCGCTATCAGAACGTTTACGGTCAGTGATGAGAAAGGTTGATGTGATACATGATTGATTTAACACAATACGAAATCTGGTTCCTCACCGGCAGTCAGCACCTTTATGGGCCGGAAACACTCGAACAGGTGGCAGCACACTCAAGGGAAATTGCCGGTGCGCTCAACGATGCCATCGCAATTCCAACACAAGTGGTGTTCAAGCCTGTGCTGACCACTCCCGAGGAGATCTATGGCACTGCTCTAGAAGCGAATAACGATCCGAAGTGCATCGGTGTGATTACATGGATGCACACTTTCTCGCCTGCTAAGAATTGGATTTCGGGTTTGAGGGCGCTCAACAAACCGCTCGCGCACCTACACACCCAATATAACCGTGATATTCCGTGGTCAGAGATTGATATGGATTTCATGAATCTCAATCAGGCGGCGCATGGTGATCGTGAATTCGGCTTCATGGTCAGCCGCATGCGCATGAATCGCAAGGTGGTTGTCGGGCATTGGAGCGATGAAGACGCACAAGCACAATTGGGTGTTTGGGCGCGTGCTGCCTGTGCCTGGGCAGATGCACAGGATGCGCGTATTGCTCGATTTGGCGATAATATGCGCTCGGTGGCAGTCACGGAAGGCGATAAGGTTGAAGCGCAGATGCGCCTCGGCTATCAGGTTTCCGGTTATGGTGTGGGCGATTTAGTTGAGCACATTCAAGCAGTGAGCGATTATGATTTGAACACACTCTTAGAGACTTACGAGGATGCCTACACGATGTCCGATGATTTGCGTGCAGGGGGTGCGCGACATCAATCGATTATCGAAGCGGCTCGTATTGAATCGGGCATTCGCAGTTTTCTAACTGATGGTGGTTTTACAGCCTTCACCACCACTTTTGAAGACTTACACGGTATGGTACAACTGCCGGGCTTAGCCCCTCAGCGCCTGATGGCAGATGGTTATGGTTTCGCAGGCGAAGGCGATTGGAAAACGGCGGCACTGGTACGTGCGATGAAAGTGATGGCCAGTGGTTTAGAAGGTGGCACATCATTCATGGAAGATTACACCTACCACCTTGATCCTTCCGGTATGCGGGTGCTGGGCGCACATATGCTAGAGATCTGTCCCTCCATCGCTGATAATAAGCCATCGCTCGAAGTGCATCCATTGGGTATCGGTGGTAAAGCCGATCCGGCGCGGTTGGTGTTCAACACACCTGCTGGTATGGCGATCAACGCATCTTTGGTGGATATGGGCAATCGTTTCCGTATGATTGTCAATGATGTGGATGTGGTCACTGCCGAGCATGACATGCCGAATTTGCCCGTGGCGCGTGCGCTGTGGATCCCACAACCGGATCTGAAAGTAGGAGCGTCCGCATGGATTTATGCGGGGGGGGCACATCACACGGGTTTCAGTCAGGCTTTAACGTGGGAACATATCGCCGATTATGCCGATATGGCCGGCATTGAGTTTTTGCGTATCCATGATGATACCAATCTGTATCACTTCAAGAATGAATTACGCTGGAATGATCTGTACTACATGATCGCTAAAGGTTTGTGATTTTATGAGTGGTGAGGGCGGATCTTCACCACGACCCATGTTAAAACAGGCTGTGTGAACAGAAACACTCACAGAAAGAAGTGGATATGAACAGCATCACCATTCGCACCAAGGACGGGCAACACACGATCAACCGCCACATTTATGGACACTTCGCCGAACATCTTGGACGTTGTATCTATGATGGCTTCTACGTTGGGGAGGATTCCTCTATCCCGAACACACGGGGTTTTCGTAATGACATTGTTGAGGCTTTGCGGGCGATCAACATACCCAACTTGCGTTGGCCCGGCGGATGCTTCGCCGATGAATATCACTGGGTGGATGGCATCGGCCCTAAATCTCAGCGTCCGCGCCGGCTCAATTTCTGGGGTAACGCGCCGGAAACTAACGCTGTCGGCACCCATGAATTTCTGGACTTATGTGAACAACTGGGCTGTGATCCTTACTTTGGTGGCAACGTCGGTAGTGGCACTGTGCAAGAGATGCGCGATTGGGTGGAATATCTGACCTCCAATTATGACAGCACACTTTCCGATTTGCGTCGTCAGAATGGGCGCGAAGAAGCGTGGTCGATCCCGTTCTGGGGTATCGGCAACGAGAACTGGGGCTGTGGTGGGCATATGACCCCCGAACAATATGCGGATTTATACAGCCAATACCATACTTTTGTGCGTAACTATGGCGACACACCTATGATGAAGATTGCCTCTGGTTTGGGTGGCACCGATCATAACGGCGAAGACATCAAAGTCTTCATGGATCGTGTCTTGAACCGACGACATAACGTCACAATGGATGGTGTGAGTATCCATTATTATATCTTCCTGCCAAATGATGACGCTCATTCTGCCACCCAGTTTGGTGAAGATGAATGGTTCTTCGTGCTTCACGAAGCCAATCACATGGATCATATAATCCGGCAAAATTCTTCCGTACTCGATCAATACGATCCAGAGAAGAAAATCTGGTTAATCGTCGATGAGTGGGGCGCGTGGTATCCAGTGGAACCGGGCACGAATCCGGCGTTTCTCTATCAGCAGAACTCAATGCGTGATGCAGTTGTCGCGGCCTTGACCTTGCACATCTTTCAAGATCATTGCGAGCGCGTGCAAATGGCGAATTTAGCACAAACTGTGAATGTGATTCAGGCACTATTCCTGACAGACGGTGCGCAGATGGTACGCACACCAACGTATCACGTGTTTGATATGTTCAAAGGGCACATGGATGCCACACTGTTACCTATGGATATCACCAGCGAATCGTACACCGTCGGCGAGCGCACCCTGCCAGCATTCAGTGCGAGTGCCTCACAAGATGCATCCGGTGGGGTGTTGTTGACGCTTGCCAATCTCAAGCCTAATGAGATGCTCACTATCGACTGTGATCTGCTGGACTTCACGTTTGAAACGGTCACAGCTGAGATATTACAGGGAGATGCCATCAACGCACACAATACTTTTGACATGCCGGATACGATACAACCTGCATCGTTTACTGGCATGCAACAAACAGGTCATTCACTCAAAATTGAACTGCCATCCGCATCGGTGGTTGCTCTGACTTTACGTTGATAAGAGAGGAACGCGAACGATGAAAGCAGTTAAGCTCTACGGGGCGAAAGATCTACGTCTTGAAGACATCGACGCCCCCCCTGCACCGCAAGCGGGCGAGGTGCTGTTGCGCGTGCGTGCAGTCGGCATCTGTGGCTCTGATTTGCACATGTACGAAGATGGGCGCATTGGCGATACGGCTTATGATAGTCCTCTTGTTCTAGGACATGAGTTCATGGGCGAGGTGCTGGCAGTCGGTGAGCAGGCGCTCGATGGCAATCATCAACCGCTCGCAATTGGGCAACGGGTAGCCGTCGAACCCGCGACACCGTGCTGGCAGTGCGAGATGTGTGAGCAAGGACATCCAAATTTGTGCCCACATCATACATTTTATGGTGTCTATCCCACAAATGGCGCACTGCAGGAGTGTATGATTGTCGGAGCGCGAAATTGTTTCCCGATTCCAGAGAGTATCAGTGATGGTGCGGGTACCTTGTTAGAGACACTCGGCGTGGCAATTCATTCGGTGGATTTAGGGAAAATCAAAGTTGCCGATACGGTGGCAGTGATCGGATGTGGCCCAGTGGGCTTGCTCATCGTGCAACTGGCGCATTTAGCTGGCGCATCGACAGTCTATGCCTTTGATCAATTACCGTGGCGTGTCGAGAAAGCTCGTGAATTGGGCGCAGTAGCATGGGATGTGCGTCAAGAGGATGCACGTGCTGTCTTACAGGAAGCGACTGCGGGACGGGGTGCAGATGTGGTCTTTGAAGTAGCCTGGGCAGATGAAACTATTCAACTGACGGCTGATCTTGCTCGAATTGGTGGACGCTTAGTGTTGGTGGGCATCCCGGGTGATGACACACTCACCATGCAACATTCAACAGCTCGCCGTAAAGGGCTTACAATTATGATGGCCCGTCGTATGAAACACACGTACCCACGCGCGATTGCGCTGGCTACATCGTGCAAGGTCGATTTAGATGGCTTAATCTCACATCATCTTCCATTGGAAGAGACGGCAACAGCATTTCATAAAAACGCAACGTATGAAGCTGGTGTACATAAAATTATTATCACATTGTGATTAGGCAGGATGCCTATGACAATTAAACAGAGAGGATGTATTCGATGACTTTGATAACACGCTGGGGTGAAACTGTCACCGCTGATACTGTTCATCCCGATTATCCACGTCCGCAGATGGTGCGCGCTGATTGGCAAAATCTCAATGGTGTGTGGGCATATGCCATCACACCACGGACGCAAGCGACCGTACCAACACACTTTGATGGTGAGATTCTTGTGCCATTTCCGCTTGAATCGGCGCTCTCAGGGGTGAGCAAACGCATCACAGCCGATCAGTTACTGTGGTATCAGCGCACGCTTGATCTGACTTGGTCGGATGATGAGCGCGTGCTGTTGCACTTTGGCGCGGTAGATTGGGAAACAACTGTCTGGGTGAATGGAGTTGAGGTCGGCCAGCATCGCGGGGGCTACGATCCCTTCTCATTCGATGTTACCGATGCGCTTAGTGTATCCGGTCAGCAATTGATTGTGGTCAAGGTGTGGGATCCTACTGATCAATCTTATCAACCCCGTGGTAAACAGGTCGAAGATCCCAAAAGTATCTGGTACACGCCCATTACCGGTATCTGGCAGACTGTCTGGTTAGAGCGCGTGCCACGGCGTTATATTGCGAATGTAACACTTACGCCTGATGTGGATACACATACCCTACAGGTTCGTGCCGAAGTTGTAGGCAGTGATGACCGACTCACTCTGCGAGCACAAGCCTTAGATGGGAGAACGTGTGTTGCCGATGTTATATCAGATAACCACACGACATTGACTCTCTCTATCCCTGATCCCAAGTTGTGGTCGCCCGCTACGCCTTTCTTGTATGATCTGAAGGTGGTGTTACAGCATGGGGATGATCCACTTGATCAGGTTGATAGTTATTTTGGTATGCGTAAGATGGCTGTCGCAAACGATGCCAATGGGGCACTGCGTTTCACGCTTAATGACGAACCGATCTTCAACTATGGCTTACTCGATCAAGGCTTCTGGCCGGATGGTCTGTACACGCCACCCACAGATGATGCGCTTCGTTATGACATCGAATTGACCAAAGAACTGGGCTTCAATACCATTCGTAAGCATGTCAAAGTAGAGCCAGCACGCTGGTATTACTGGGCAGATAAGCTGGGTGTCTTGGTCTGGCAAGATATGCCCAGTGGTGATCAGTTGATGGGAAGGGGGGAGGGTGAGTCAGTTCGTACTCCTGAATCCGCACAACAATTCCAACAAGAATATCAGAGTATGGTCAGGGCGTTGTTCAATTATCCATCGATTGTGATGTGGGTTGTTTTCAACGAAGGTTGGGGACAATTCGATACGGTTAAAATGACCGACTTTGCGGAATCGCTCGATAGCACACGTCTGATTAATAGCGTCAGTGGTTGGAATGATATGAACGTCGGGCATATGCATGATATCCATCGCTATCCTGGCCCTGATGTACCACCAGAATCACCCGGACGCGCACTAGTATTGGGTGAGTTCGGCGGGCTAGGTTTACCGGTTGAGGGTCATATGTGGGTCTCTGATTTCTGGGGTTACCGTGCTTTTGACGACCAAGAGAGCTTGACCGAAGCTTATCGTGAGTTGATTGAGGCACTGCGCCCGATGATAGCCGAGCAGGGCTTAGCGGCGGCAATTTACACCCAGACAACAGATGTCGAAACAGAAGCCAACGGTATGGTCACTTATGATCGGGCGGTCATCAAGATGGATGTAGCGACGGTACGCGAGCTGAGTGAGTCGTTATATGGTTTAGAAACGCCCGTATCGAAAGGCTAAGACTATGAAAGCACTGATGCTGGAAGCGATCAAACAGTTCGCATATCAAGATGTACCCACGCCAGATATACGCGCTGATGAAGTGTTAATACAAGTCAAAGCGACAGGTATCTGTGGCAGTGATATTCATGGTATGGATGGCTCCAGCGGACGGCGCATACCACCCATCATCATGGGTCACGAATCCGCAGGCATGATTGCTGAAGTGGGTGAGGCTGTCACTGGCTGGCAAGTGGGCGACCGTGTAACCTTTGATTCGACGATTTACTGTGGTGATTGTCACTTTTGCCGAAAGGGCGCAATCAACCTATGCGATCAGCGACGGGTGGTAGGTGTCTCTTGTGATGACTACCGCCAGCACGGGGCATTTGCCGAGTATCTCGCGGTGCCAGCACGGATTCTCCATCGTCTTCCAGATAAACTGAGCTTTGTAGAAGCGGCGTTCGTCGAGCCTGTCTCGATCGCTGTGCATGCCGTAGAGCGCACCCCACGTGCGCTCAATGATGTGGTGCTGGTAGTCGGTACGGGCATGATCGGGTTGTTGCTGATACAGGTACTCAGGCAAGCTGGCTACGGCACGATCATCGGGGTTGATCTCAACGATCAACGGTTGACGCTCGCCAGAGAACTCGGCGCCGATTTCACACTCAATGCGAGTGATGCAGATGCTGTCCACGAAACGATCATGGCACATACAGATGGGCGCGGAGTAGATACTGCTTTCGAAGTCGTTGGCATCACACCCACCCTCAAGATGGCGGTTAATAACCTGCGTAAAGGTGGTATTTTGACGCTGGTTGGTAATATCGCTGCTCATGCTGAATTACCCATTCAGAGTGTGGTCACACGCGAGATTACATTATATGGATCTTGTGGCTCACAGGGTGATTATCCGGTGAGTTTAGATCTGCTCGCAGAGGGTAAGATCCAAGTTGAACCACTGATCACGGCTGTTGTACCCCTCAGCGAAGGCGCTCACTGGTTCGAGCGCCTATACCACGAAGCTGACTTGCTGAAAGTCATTCTAACGCCGGAGCCTGACACATGATCCGTACAGCATTGGTGGGATATGGCAAAGTAGCCCATATTCATGCGCGGGTATTGGCCCAATCAACTTTAGCCGATTGTGTGGCAGTCTGCGGGCGCGATCGTGATAAGGCGATGGGCTTTGCCGATCAGCATGGGATTCCTGCATATGATACACACCTTGCTCAACTCATCACCGAACAGGATATACAGGCTATCATCGTTTGTACCCCGCACCCCGTCCATGCAGAATCGGCAGTGGTGGCGGCACAGATGGGTGTGCATGTGTTGGTTGAAAAACCACTGGCCACAATGCTCGCTGATTGTGATGCAATCATCCAGGCCGCAAATGCCGGAGGCGTTCAGATTGGTGTAATTAGCCAGCGACGCTTTTATGAACCGGCTTTACGTGTTCGGCAAGCGATTGACGATGGCAAGATTGGCAAGCCCATTCTAGGCACAGTGCAGATGCTCGGCTGGCGTAACCGGGACTATTATCAATCTGACCCATGGCGGGGTACATGGGAACACGAAGGCGGTGGCCTGCTGGTCAATCAAGCCCCGCATCAGCTTGATCTGCTCTTGTGGTATATGGGTGAACCCGCCGAAGTGACTGCCTATTGGGATAACCTGAATCATCCTTATATCGAAGTCGAAGATACTGCCGTGGCAATTATCCGCTTTAAAAATGGGGCCCTGGGTAATATCGTTCTCAGCAATTCACAAAAGCCGGGCTTATTCGGGAAGGTGCATGTGCATGGTGATAATGGGGCTTCGATAGGGGTGCAGACGGAGAGTGGATCGATGTTCATCGCCGGTATGAGTGACATCACCGAACCACCCCTCAATGATATCTGGACAATCCCTGGTGAAGAACACCACTTAGCGCAGTGGTTAGAGGATGATCGCCACCACTTTGAACAGATTGATGCTACTGCGTACTACATCGCTCAACAGGTTGAGGATTTCATGCAGGCAATTCTAGCAGATCGCCCGCCTGCCGTGACAGCACAAGATGGGCGGGCAGTGGTGGCGCTATTCAATGCCATTTATGAGTCACAACGCCAGCAAAAGACCATTCACTTTTGAGCAGCACATCGGATAACGAACACATCAACGAGGTAAGAGGAAAATTCAAACATGAAGAAGATTATTGTAACAGGCGGTAGTGGCAAAGCTGGACGCGCTGTGATCGGTGATTTGCAAACGCATGGCTACGTGGTGCGCAATGTCGATCGAGCAGGGCATAGTCAGCCCGGTGATCCATCATTTTTATATGCTGATTTGAGTGACTACGGTCAAACTGTTGATGCCTTCGCTGGCTATGATGCAGTGGTGCATCTGGCGGCAATCCCCGCGCCAGATATGTACACCGATGAGGTGACATTCCGCAACAATATCACCAGCACTTACAATGTGTTTCAAGCGGCGGTGACGCTCGGTATGGAGCGCGTGGTTTGGGCATCGAGTGAGACGATATTGGGCTTGCCGTTCGATGATGAACAACCTGATTATGCGCCGATTGACGAGAACCAAACACCTTATCCAGAATCTTCCTATGCCTTATCCAAACTGCTCAGTGAAGAGATGGCACGTCAGTTTAATCGTCGCTATAGTATGCCCTTCGTCGGTTTACGCATTTCCAATATCATGGAAGCGCATGATTACGAACGTTTTCCCGCGTTCTGGGGCGATCCTATGTTACGTAAGTGGAATCTGTGGGGTTATGTCGATGCGCGGGACGTGGCGCAAGCGTGCCGTCTCGGTTTAGAAGCCAACACCGACAATGCGGATGTGTTCATCATCGCCGCCGCCGATACCTGCATGACCACTAACAATCAAGCGTTGATGCAACAGGTATATCCCGATGTTGAATTGCGTGATAGCGGAGACTTCGAGACGCTCTTGAGCATCGACAAAGCGCGTGAGGTACTTGGCTATCATCCACAACATTCATGGCGCAATTATCACACAATTTGACCTTTGTGTTTATGTATACACCGCCAATCACAACTAATCTAAATACTTCGATACACTAAATGCGCTTAAGGTAGTATAAATGAGTTACGTTTAGAGATAATGAGATGAGGTGTTAGCAGGATGCTGGCAATAACACGCGCCTGTGCGTTGTTGGGTTTGGAAGGTGAACTCGTCGAAGTACAGGTTGATTTTAATCCGAAAGCCGGTCTGCCGAGTTTTACCATTGTGGGCTTGCCAGATTCAGCTGTGCGCGAAAGCCGTGAGCGCGTGCGTTCAGCGATCAAAAACAGTGGATTGCGCTTCCCGAATAAGCAATATGTGGTTAACTTATCCCCAGCCAACATCCCCAAGCACGGCCCTGCCTATGATCTCGCAGTGGCCGTTGGTGTGCTGGCTTCCACCGATCAACTACCACTTGATGAAATCGACGAGAGCGTGTTCGTGGGCGAATTATCGCTGGATGGGCGCATCATGCACGTTAATGGCGTGCTGTCGATGGCTTATGCGGCACGTCAGGCAGGGATGAAGACCATTTATGTGCCTGCTGAAGATGCAGCGCAAGCGTCAATCTTGACCGATTTGCGTGTGATACCTGTTGAAACACTAGCTCAACTGGTTGAGCACCTCTATGCCCTGAATCCTATACCGCCCAGTGAACATGATCCACACTATCTCAGCAGGCAACCGGAGACTAATCTGCTCGTTGATTACGCTGACATCAAAGGTCAAGAACACATCAAGCGAGCATTGGAAATCGCTGCTGCGGGACATCATAATGTGCGGATGGTGGGTAGTCCGGGTGTGGGCAAGAGTTTACTCGCGCGGGCGATGCCTGCAATCTTGCCACCACTGACATTTGAAGAAGCTATTGAAGTGACACGCATCTATTCAGTGGCGGATAAATTGGACGGTATATCTCTGATTAATCAGCGCCCTTTCCAAGCGCCGCATCACACCATTAGTCAAGCGGGTTTGGTAGGGGGTGGCACGATTCCTCGTCCGGGCGCGGTGAGTTTGTCGCATCTTGGCTTACTATTCTTAGATGAATGTACAGAGTTCTCTGTCAAAGCGTTAGAGGTCTTGCGCCAGCCTATTGAAGATCGTATCGTCACAATCAGTCGTGCTAAAGGTTCCTATACATTCCCTGCGAATTTCTTGTTAGTGATGGCGCATAATCCGTGTCCTTGTGGTTATTATGGTGATACCACTCGCACCTGCACGTGTACGCCGACAATGATCAGTCGGTATCAGAGCAAATTATCTGGCCCCCTATTGGATCGCATTGATATTCACCTCGATGTACCACGTGTAGATTACGATAAGCTGATGAATACTGATAAAGGCGAGAGTTCTGCCGACGTGCGCAAGCGTGTGGAAACAGCGCGTGCTAAACAGACTGAACGTTTCAACTCATATCCGAACTTGCACGCGAATGGCGATATGGGCGCAGGCGAGGTACAAACGCTGTGTGCATTAGAAGACGATGCCCATCAATTGCTTGATCTCTCCGTGCGTCGGATGAAGCTCAGTGCACGGTCCTATCATCGCGTGTTAAAACTCAGTCGTACCATTGCAGATTTAGATAATCAAGAGATGATCAAAGTGCCACATGTGGCAGAAGCCTTGCAATATCGTCCTAAACAATGATGCATTCTGAAGATATAACAGATGCGCCGTACACGATGTCTGTATACGGCGCGTCTGTATTTATGCAGGGTTGTGCGGGCGTTCCGCGACGTACTCATCAAAGAGCCACTGAATATTTTGTGCTGACCCGATGATCGTCACGCGGTCACCGCGGAACAGTTCAGTGTGACCGTGTGGGATAATTTCGCGTCCATCACGACGGATGATAGCCACCAGGGTATCACCGCGCCAATCCACTTCATACAATTTTTTACCAATCAAGGATTCTGTGGGGTGATCCGGGTTTAACCATAACGTCAGTACGCGCTCATCATGCAGAAGAATTTCCTTTAACTCTTGTGCGTCACTAGCGCGCAACCAATCTTCAGTGAATCGTTCAGTTTCGATATGCTTGGCAAGCTGTGCCAGAATGCGCAGATGCTGTCCAGGATTGTTATCCGGACTGACGAGGAAGAATAGCGCATAGACAGTCACTTTTGCCGTGTCATCATATGCATCTTGATTGATGAGTAGACCTTCTTTGATGCGAATGATTACCAACTGTGGTGCGCTGATTTCCGGTAGGCGTAAGCTCGGTATGGCTGCATTATACTCTGCTAAAGTGTAATTGCTTTCAACGGTATCGATGAAACCCTGTCCATGCTCAATTGTGAACAAAGGTTGCTGTTGTGAGATGAGAATAGCAGCTTCTTCACACAGATCACCAAATTCGGCATGTTCAACATCAATCACTTGAGCGCGATCGATGATCTCGTCGAAGGGGTCTTCATCGCGCACGCCTTTTTCTTTCAGGATTTCGCGTAATTCGTGCTCTAAGCCAGTATAACGCAATTCACCAAGCCGCGAGAACCAATGATACACTGCGCCGTGTCGCTCCACCTTGTTATTAGCATAGTATTGATACCACAAGATTGATGCCACGATGACAATAGCCGTCATAGCGAGAGCTTGTATACCGATGTATGACAACAGGAAAATCGAGGCGATGATGCCCGCAATTTGCATCCATGGGTAAAAGGGTGATCGATAAATGGGATCATAATACTCAATCTTGCTCTCCCGCATCACGATCACACTGAGGTTAATCAACATGAAAATGATGAGCTGGAAAGTACTCGCGACTTTAGCAATGGTAGATTCATCAAGGACTAGGATAGCGAAGATCATCAAACCAGATGTGAAGAAAATCGAAAAGCCAGGTGTGCCTGTATCAGTGATACGTGCAAATTGAGGTGGAATCAGGCGGTCACGCCCCATCGCGAGTGGATAGCGCGATGCAGCTAAGATACCTGCATTACCGGTGCTAGCGAATGCCGCTACTGCCGATGCCACGACCAACAGCACCCCCATTTCACCGGGCAGGAAAGCCATCGCGACTGCTGCCGCATCAGCGACGGGGGTCAGACTACTGCGGAACACGTCTGCATCCAACAAGCTTGACATAATCAGCACGCCGACGACATAAATCATAGTTGTCGATACAATCGATAAAATCATGCCAAGCGGAATGTTACGCCCTGGATTGACGACTTCTTCACTGACCGATGCGATTTTAGTCAAACCAGCATAAGAAACAAATACAAAGCCGACGGTGCCTAACAAACCGGCAATCCCATTGGTCAAGAAAGGCGAGAATTCTTCACCGAGGCGTGTTGTCGGAATTTGAAAGACTTCATACACCCCACCGACTAAAAAGACAGCCATCACTGCAACAAGTACAGTGACCAGGATGCGTTGTAAACTGGTTGTCTCTTTTGCACCGAAGAAATTGAGCAACATGAAAGCAATCGTTAAACCAATTGCCAGAGGTTGAATCGGTACGTTGAAGAAGATGCCTAAATACGCGCCCATACCAATCAGGGCGAAGGCGCTTTTGAGCGTGAGTGCAAGATAGGTTCCAATACCACCAATCGTCCCAATCAGTGGCCCCATGGCGCGATCAAGGAAGTAATAATCACCACCAGCCCGGGGCATGGCTGTCGCTAACTCTGCCATGCTGAACATTGCCGGAAGCATAAGGATGCCTGAGATTAAATAAGCCAGTGACACCGACGGGCCAGTCTGTGCTGCCGCCAGACCGGGCAATAAGAAGAAGCCTGAACTGAACATCGCGCCAGTACAGATGGCGTAAACATCAAAGAGCTTCAATTCTTTTTTGAGCTTGGTCTTGGGTGGGGCATTCGTCGTAGGGTTAGACGCTGTTGCCATATTTGATTTCTCCTTCGATGGCAGTGCTGATACAAAGAGGATGTCTTTAGTTTGTGCGGCATCCAGATCATAACGCACACCATCTGTCACCGAACGCAGTGAGTATGTGTATTCATGCGGTATTGCTCCGATTGAACGTTTTGCTACAGCACAATGCTACGGCGTTTTGCGCAGATGATACATCTTTTATACCATAGAAAAGACAGACAGCTTTTTTTCTCATAGAACCTTTACTATAAGCGAACAGGGTTATTGATCATGATGATTGTATGGTGAATGACACCTGCTCCATGTGCTATCCGAACATACCCTCAACTTGTGACGCAGATTTTGATATGATGAATGATTAACGTCGGGAAGACGTTTTCGTTAAAGCGTCGGGACGACGCAAGGAGAAAAAATGGCTAAAGAACGTGTACAGAAGTTGATGGCGCGTGCCAACGTGGCATCACGTCGTAAGAGTGAAGAGATCATCGAACAGGGGCGGGTTGCCGTCAATGGCAAGGTGATTACCCTTGGTGATAAAGCAGACCCAGATAAAGATACCGTCACGGTGGATGGTCAGCGTTTGAAACTGGAGAACTTCGAGAAGAAATACTATGTTTTCCACAAGCCAATCAACGTTTTATCCACGAATGTTGCGCCTGATGGTGATGACCGCCCAACCGTGCGCGAGTTATTGCCTGTTGATGGACACTTGTTCAGCATAGGGCGTTTGGATGCTGAGAGTGAGGGTCTCATGGTGCTGACCAACGATGGCGACATCACCAATAAATTATCGCACCCTCGCTATGAACATACCAAAACCTATAAAGTGACGGTGTACGGGCAACCGGATGCAGAAACGCTGGTTAAATGGGAAAATGGCGTGTGGCTTGATGGCGAACGTACTGCTCCCTGTTTCGTCACAATCTTAGAAAGTGGCACCGATACCAGTATATTGCGTGTTATCATGATCGAAGGACGTAAGCGCCAAATTCGCCGTGTAGCATCGATGCTCGGCTATCCGGTTAAGCGTCTGGTACGCACTCACATCGGGCAATTGGGGCTAGGCACGCTCAAACGTGGGGCGTGGTATCGCCTGACTGAGATGGAAGTCGAAGCGATGTTAATTCCAGCAGAAGAAGTTAAGTTCATTCGTCGCAAGAACAAGAAGTTTCATGGTCGTAAAGCATATAACGACGACGACCAATAACGAAGTAGTAGTGCTTTGAAAAACGGTGATGAGGTGGTATTGATGAGTGCCCACCTCATCACGTATCAGATATGCCATTTGAAAAGGCGTCAAGCATCTACGCAAGGAGGAGCGAATTGTAGTCATGTCACAAGCTACTGCACAGGATTTCGTTGAGCAGCAACAGCGCCTAAATGAGCGCCGGAAAAAATTGCACCCAATATTGCGACGACTGGTGCCACTCTTTGCTCGGTTAGATGTAGAGGGCTTAGATAATGTACCCCAATCTGGTCCTACCTTATTGATGGGTAATCATATCTCTTTAATCGATCCGATCTTCTTCACCGTCGCCGTGCAAAGTCGCTATGTGGTATCGATGGCAAAAGCTGAAACACTCGAAAATCCAATTCAGCATTGGGCACTGAAGACCTGGGGTAATTTTGTGGTTAATCGGGGGAATGTTGATCGTATGGCGTTGAAACAGGCAATTGAACTGATCCGCAACGATCAACTGCTGTGGATTGCCCCTGAAGGTACACGCAATCCCCAAGGTCTGGGTGAGGCGCGTAGCGGTGTGTCGTACATTGCCCACAAATCAAATGCGATCATCGTGCCGAGTGCGATCTGTGGCGCACAAGATTGGGCAAAATGCCTGATGCGTTTGCGCCGTGTCTACGCGCGGGTGATCTTCGGGCAACCGTTCCGCCTTTGTTTACCAGAAGGTGAACGCCTATCGCGTGAGGTGCGCGAACAGATGATCACCGAAGCAATGTATCAACTGGCACGCACCATCCCTGATGAATATGCGGAACAACGCGGTCTATATACCGATATGAATCAGGCTACCACACACTATCTGGAATTTGTCCGTGTGAAAGTGTAAACACTTAACTGGTCACACTGTAGCCGAAGCCCTCACCATCTCTGTAAATGTAACCAATCGCCGGAAACGGAAAATGATAACTCATCACCAATAGGTTCTCGTCTGCGGCTTTGCCGAGGATCTGTTTGCGTGTCTCAACGCCTTGTACCGGATCACTATCAAACATGAAGTGCCATTCTGGATATTGAAGCGAGACTAGCGGATTAGGCGCGACATCCATCATATGGAATAACTGCCCGGTCTCATCACCAATCAGCAAGACAATGTGTCCGGGTGTATGACCGGGTGCTGGCATCGTCTTGAAGCCCGGCAAAATTTCATCGCCAGACTCAAACAACTTGAGTTGATCGTGATCGCGCACGGGCTGTAACTTCTGATTGGCAAACGGTGCAAAAGGGTCTTCGCCAGGATTAGCGAGGAAATCTGATTCTGTCTGGGAGAGCCAATACGTGGCATTGGGAAATGTGGGTTGATTATCATATGAAATATTGCCAACATGATCAGGATGATAATGCGTCACGATCACATGGTCAATCTCATCAGGCGTAACCTTCAGCGCCTTGAGGGTACTCAGTAATTTCCCCGCGTTCGGTTCCGAGCCAGGCATAGCAAATTCACCAGCGCCGGTATCGATTAAAACCCTTTCTTTTCCTGTATCGACCAACAAGCAATGCAAGCCGGAATACCACACATCGACATCTATTCCGCGTGAGCGCATGAGATCACGCAATGCCCCTTTCGGAGCGTTTGCACCCCACATTATCGGGTCAATCTCCAGTGCGCCGTCACTCAGTACTGCAAAATCAAATTTACCAACCCGAAATTGATAATAGCCGATGGTGTCTTGCACTGATGCATGTGAACGTGATGTATTTGCCATAATTGTCTAACTCCTCATAATTTAGTTGGCAGTGTAAGATTACATCTAAGATTATCGCAAAAGTACCCGTTGTTCCTTAGAATACGATAACTATGTACCCACTTGTGTTTAATACTGTTTAGGGATATAGTGAAAATTGTATCGTAATAATATTTTGTAATATGTGATGCGCGAGGGACAGTGAGCGCCAGACCGATACACAGGTGTCGGTTGACGAGGTGATGGTTTTCTCACATCATGGTGAGAACTAACCCGTAGTATTGCGGGGAAAATCGAGTAGTTCGGCGGATGCCATCTGGGTAGTTTGACTACCTGCCCATTCTGTTATTCCCTCCTCAAATAAGTGATGCGCTAAAACGATCTGGTAACAGATCAACAACGTACATCATAGTGGATCAGCCCAAGACATTCATATTGATTTTGCCTGATGGTTGCGCGTATAACGCTCTGCCACAGGTCATCTGTGCCATGAGGAGGAATGCTGATGTGTGGTATTGTCGGTTATATCGGTTCTAAAATAGCAACAAAGATCATCTTTGATGGATTACAACGCCTCGAGTATCGCGGTTATGATTCAGCCGGGATTGCTGTGCTTCAGGGGGACGATATTGTTATTCGTCGTGCTGTTGGTAAATTACACAATTTGCGGACTGCCATCGAAGAGGCTCCTACGAACGGACATATTGGAATTGGTCACACGCGGTGGGCGACGCATGGTGAGCCTACTGAATGTAATGCACACCCGCATCTGAGCATGTTTGGTGATTTTGTGGTGGTGCATAATGGCATCGTCGAGAATTACCTCGAATTGCGTGCTGAACTCAAAGCAGAGGGTGTTGAGTTTCGCTCCGATACGGATACAGAAGTCATTGTGCAATTGATCGAACGCTTTTCAGGTAAGGGCGTTAGCCTTGAAGAAGCCACACGCCAGACCGTACGTCAGCTACGTGGTGCCCATGGCATTGTCGTCATGAGTCGTCATGAGCCAGATATCCTAATTGCAGTGCGTATTGGCAATGCGGGTGGGGTGGTGATTGGTATAGGGCAGGATGAAACTTACATCGCCTCGGATATTCCCGCGATTCATCAGTACACGCGGGATATGGTCTTTCTGGAGAGCCGACAAATGGCAGTCATCCATGCCGGTGAATTCACGATTCAGACACTCACTGGCGAACCGGTTGAGCCGGCAGTGCATCATATCCCCTATGACCCTATCAGTGCAGTGAAGGGTGAGTACAAGCATTTCATGCAGAAAGAAATTTTCGAGCAAGCTCGGAGCTTGACCGATACCATTCGCGGACGCATAGACTTTGACCATCAAACCGTCAATTTGCCTGATATGAACCTGACATCAGAATTGGCACAGCGTCTCACACAACTGGTGACCGTTGCCTGTGGCACCAGTTACTACAGTGGTTTAGTGGGCAAGTATTTCATCGAACATATGGCACGTCTGAGGGTTGATGTGGATTACGGTAGTGAGTACCGTTATCGTGAACCAATCATTGACCGACACACCGCCATGCTCGCTATCACACAAAGCGGTGAAACTGTCGATACACTGGCCGCGATTGAAACCGGCCGCGATCATGATGCAACTATTTGGAGTATCGTCAACGCAATCGGTAGTCAGGCAATGCGCATCTCTGATGGGTATATTAGCATGAATGCTGGTCCTGAGATTGGTGTGGCATCTACCAAAGCCTTCACCACCAGCATAGTCGATCAATATCTACTGGCGCTTAAATTAGGTGAATTGCGCGGTACGCTATCCGAGCAACAATGTCAAACCTATATTCAGGATATTGCACGCCTGCCGGATTTAGTCGGTCAGGTGATGGAAATTGACGCACAAATACTTAATCTGGCAAACGAACTGTACAAATACACGGACTTTCTCTATTTGGGGCGTGGGATTAATTATCCGATTGCTCTCGAAGGCGCTCTCAAACTTAAAGAGATCAGTTATATCCACGCAGAAGGGTATCCAGCTGGCGAGATGAAGCATGGCCCGATTGCCCTGATTGATGAGCAACTACCGGTAGTGTGCATCGCTCTCAAAGATCACCTGTATGGGAAGATGATCAACCAGATTGAACAGGCGAAAGCGCGTGGTGGCATTGTGATTGCGCTGGCAACAGCCGGCGATACTTTCATTCAAGAGAAAGCCAACTATGTGATTTATGTGCCACAAACACCCTATCTGCTCAGTCCGGTTGTGAGCGTCATTCCCTTGCAAATGCTCGCATATCATATCGCCGCGTTGCGCGGTGCTGATGTCGATCAGCCGCGTAATCTAGCGAAATCCGTGACAGTTGAGTGATTGTTGGCAAGGTTGACACCCATGTCATATGAGCCAATAGCGAGCGTGCTGTTGGCTTTTTGCTTTATCTGATCTTGACGGTATCTGGTTGATTGGAACCTCATCTTGTTTTAGATACCAGTCTAATGCTACTCTCTTACTATGTTCAAACTATCTTGTATACATGTTTGTGGACTAGTTTGTGCTTTTAAACGATTTTGTTTTACAAAAGTGTTAAGGTGCATAAACGTAGTCTCTCATGTAGAATGAACGTATATAAATGTTATCCATGAGGGCTTCATGTCAACCACAGAGCAATCAATATATAACGAAGTATTCATTTCATATTCGCGCAAGAATGTCGAATTTACCAGAAAACTGGTAGAGGCAATCTACGATCATGGGCGTGCGAATGTGTGGGTTGATTGGGAAGACATCGAATATGCTGAAGATTGGTGGCAGAAGATTCAGCATGGCATTGATTCTGCTGAGAATTTTTTATTCGTCCTCACTCCCGATAGCGTGCGTAGCCGAGTTTGTCACGATGAGGTGGATTATGCCGTTAAATCGGGGAAGCGTATTATTCCCTTAGCCTATATTCCCATCAGCGAAAAAGCTGATTTTGAGGCGATGCATCCGGCAATTTCTCAGCATAATTGGCTACCTTTCAGTGAAGATGATGATTTTGAAGACGGGATGCGTGAATTGCTCAAGACGCTGGATACTGATCTGGCGCATGTACGCTTTCACACTCGTTTACAAACTCGCGCCCGTGAGTGGGAACAATCAGGCAATAAATCAGCTTATTTGCTCTCTACGGGCGAATTAGAAGAGGCTGAAGCGTGGTTGACCAGCTTCGCCCGTGAAGAAAAATACCCCCTTGCAACAGATTTGCAACGGGATTATATCTCTGAATCGAGCCGTGTTGAAACAGAACGGCGCGAGCATCAACGTAAACTGGAGGAGCGTGCTCGCCGCAACCGCCTCTATTTATTTGCGGCAATCCCTTCAGTGATTGGCTTGATTATAACCAGTATTTTCGCTTTCTTCGAATACACACGCTCTGTACAAGCTGAGCAAGAGCGTCAGGTGGCAGTCCGGGAACGCGAGACTGCCGAACGTGAAGCCGAAGTGGTTAATAGTATCGGTCTCGCAACTTTTGCACGTTTTTGGGGGCGTGATAGTAACGAACCCCTGCTCGGTTTAAGTTATGCTCTTGAAGCCAATATGATCGACAATCCACCGATTGAAGCGCAGGTCACGTTGGCAGAGATCGCATGGCAACCCGGAGCACGCCGTCAATTTACAGGCCATCTGGGTGAAGTATGGGGTGTTGCCTATTCGCCTGATGGGCGTTATGTCTATTCAGGCGCGGGTAGTTTTACCGGATTACCGGATAACCGTCTCGTGCAATGGGATGCAGAAACTGGCGAAATTCTACGTGAATTTGATGGACATACTGACCGCATCTACAGCGTCGACGTTAGCCCTGATGGGCGCTACATCGCAACAGGTTCTCAGGATACCAACATCATTATCTGGGATGCTGAGACGGGCGAAATGCTGCATCTGCTGGGTGATGGTATCCGTGAACATGGCGTGCCGATTTTCAACGTGATGTTCACCAACGACTCCACCCGCTTGATCACCGGTGGGCGTGATCGCATCATCGTTTGGAACGTGGAGACCGGGAATATCGTCAACCGCTTTGACCATATTCATGGTGATGACCACATTTTAGATATGGACATCACGGATGATGATCGTATGGTCTTTTCGGGTAGTTTTGATAATACAGTACGCTACTGGGAACTGGAAACCGGCACAATCATTCATGAGATGACCGCGGGACAGATCACAGGGGCACGCTTCTTGCCTGATGAAGCCCGCGCTGTCACCAGTGACCAGAGTGGCGATATCATCATCTGGAATTTGACGACAGGTGAAGCTGAACGGGTGATTGAATACGATGAAGCCCCGCTTCGAGGCGGTTTGGTGGTTACGCCTGATGGTCGGCGTATTGTGGTTGGGGACGACAACGGTAATGTGATGATCTGGGAAGTGCGTGGGGTAGGTAATGCACCCCTTTACACCTTCCGTGGCCACGATTCTCGCGTGACCTCACTTGATCTGCACCCCAACGGAGCAGAGGTCGCTTCAGTGTCCTTTGATCGTACCGCGATTGTGTGGGATATTTTTGGGCGAGGGGCGGAGTTACGCCGTTTTGAAGATCAGACAGGCTTCTATGCAGCTGTCCAGAGTCCTGATGGCACTGTGATTGCCTCCGGAGGTGCCGATGGGCGGTTGTTGTTGTGGGATAGGTCAAGTGGCGCACTCTTGCAAGATATACAAACCGAACACGGCAGTATCTACGATCTAGCTTTCAATACAAATGGCTCACGTCTAGCAATGGCAACTGAAGATGGTGTGGTCATCCTATGGGACACAGCGAACTGGTCAGTTGTTGAGACGTTCCTTGAACTGAATGCTCCTGCGCGTAATGTGACCTTCAGCCCTGACGGTCAACTGCTCGCCACTGCAGGCGGGCAAGTACAGGTGAGCAATAGTCGTCCGCTTGATAATCGCATTGTGATCTGGAACATGGACGGTGAACTGGTGCAAGCTATGGATGGACATGATGCGGCAGTACGGGCACTGATTTTCACGCCCGATGGCTCTGCTATTCTCAGTGGTTCTGATGATCAGCAAATTATCCTGTGGGATGTGGAGAGTGGGGAGGTTGTCCGTACTTACAGCGGACATCGAGATGCGGTTTGGAGCTTATCATTTAACACGGATGGCACTCAGTTTTTATCTGGCTCACGCGATACCGATGTCATCCAATGGGAGACTGAATCAGCAGAAATTATACAACGTCTGGTCGGTCATACGTCTGGTGTGCGGGCACTCGCATTGCATCCTGATGGCACACACGCTGTTTCGGGTGCGGGTAGCATCGACACAGCGCGCACCACACGAGATTTTGAATTGCTCTATTGGGATTTGGCGACGGGTAGTGTGTTGCGCCAGATGCCCGGTCATCAGGACACGGTACGTAGTTTGAATTTTGTCGCTGACGGTGAACAAATTCTCTCATCATCCGATGATGGTGCAGTGATCTTATGGTATGCGGATACTCTCGAGACACTCAAAGAGCGCGTGATGGCATCATTCCAGTTGGTGTGTTTGCCGGAAGATCCTGATTGTGATGATGAGACGCAAGACGTTGTGGTTGATGAAGCACAATTGCCAGAGTTATCAACGGGCTTTCCATTACAATCTGCCGATGTTGAACCCTATGTCGCCGATAGCCTGTGCTTGGTACCGACCCCCCGCGAGGACCTATTGCCTTTGCCCACGGGTGAAGTCGATACAGCGCCTTTCATGCAGGAAGGCCCCTACGTGATCGGTTATAGTCATGGCAGTATTGATGGCACATCTGATGATTGGATTGCGGCATGGGCGGCATACGAAGCCAGTCAACAAGAGAATATTGAGAATTTTGTGATCCGCAACGCCAATAGCAATGCGCCCCAACAAGTGCGTGATTTGCAGGTCTTGCTTGATAGCGGCGCCGATGTATTAATTATCAATCCGATTGAACGCCCTGACTCTAATCTGGCAGATTTGCAAGAAGAAATCGTTGAAATTGTTGCATCGGGTGTGCCCGTGGTCTTAGTCGGTAACCGCACTTTTGATGCGGTTTATACAGCTTACGTCGGGCATGATCCCTACGAGATCGGCTGTGTGATGGCGCAAGAACTGGTCGCATTGACCGACGGCGAGGGCAGTATCGGTATCATCAATGGCTATGATCTATCTGTGGCGGATGTGGAATTCAAAGCAGCGAAGCAAGCTGTCTTTGATGATTACGCGGGTGTTCTGCTTACCGTCGAGGGGCCGACGAATTATGCGCGTCACATTGCCTTCACGCTCACGTCACGGCAGGAGATTGTCGGTGTAATGGGATATGTGAGTGAGATCACGCTTGGTGCTCAGGATGGGTTAGCCTCTCAGGCGCTGGATTACGTGCCTTTTGTTAGCGATCACGCAGTTGATCTCGCTCAGTTCGCGCTAATGAATGACATAGAGGGTGTGTTTGTAAGCAGTACCACGCAGATGGGTGCTGAGGCGGTTCGGACGGCGCTGGCAATCCTCCAGGGACAGACCGTATCACAATTTGTACGCATCCCACCGATGCTGATTCACAGCAGTGAACTTGATGCGGATGTACTGGTTGATGCGCCGGAAAATGGCTATTTGGGTGATTGGGAAACTTTGCCTGCTGAGTTTTATCCCGGTAATGATGACTCACCTTGATTGGTCTAATAAGGCGCAATCGTGCAATTTTTGCTCTAAGGCTACAATCGCCACAGGATAACATACTAGGGGAAAGTTAGTTATGAATCAGCGCGTTTTGATTATAGAAGATGATGAAGAACTCGCACGCCTGTTACAGATTGATCTAAAACGGCATAATTTTGAGGTTATCACCTCCAACAATGGCATGGAAGGCTTACGTATCTTTCAAGAGACGATGCCTGATTTAGTCGTGTTGGATGTTGCTTTGCCTTTGATGGACGGTTTGACAGTGTGTGAGCGTATTCGTGAGATTTCCAACGTGCCAATCCTCATTATGACGGCGCACGCTGTGACCGAGCAAAATATCGCTGAGGGGTTGAACAAAGGTGCCGACGAGTACATGATTAAACCGCTCGGTAAAATTGAATTTCATGCACGTATCAAGGCATTGTTACGGCGAGCACGTCTTTCGGAAGAAGCGCCATCAATCACTGAATATCACGATGATTATTTGCAAGTTGATCTCAAAGCACGGCATGTGCGGGTCAATGGTGAAGAAATTCGCTTGACCCCCACAGAATTCAAACTGCTGGCCACTTTCATTCGCAATCCAGGCGAGGTAATGAACTTTCAACAGTTGTTAGAGGTGGTGTGGGGTGCTGAATATACCAGTGAGCATCATTACCCGCGCATCTATGTCTCGCATTTACGGCGGAAGATCGAACCTGATGCTAAATCTCCGACCTATATTCATAATGAATACGGAGTAGGTTATCGCTTCATTCCCCAAATCTCATGACATGTTCGGTGATGGATCAGTGTATCCGGCTTATCACTCTAAGTTGAAGCGTAATGTGAAATCACCAGCTGTCATACCATCTACTCCCTGATAACGTGTTGCGATGAGGATGTACTCTCCCTCTTCCGTGATAAGGATCGAATTCAGAGAGGCATCACGGCTGTCACGATCGGGCGTATCGTCGTTTTCAGCGATGATAGTGCGTGTCTGTCGGTTGACTAAGATTAGATAGGAATCGAGTGTACCTGATGTGCTGTTCATCTCAACTGTGATGACATCACCATTACTGGCACCGAAGGTATACGTCTCGAAAGGCGTATCCGCGTCAATCTGCCCAATTACGTTCGTGTCGGGTATGAGGGGTATCAGGAAAATACCATTATCTACATCATAATACTCATCCGGTAGGCGTCTGAAGTTCAGTTGATATGCGCCAGTGGTGTCGCCCTCTGCTTCTCCTTGACGGGTGGCTAGCACAGTGTATGTGCCATCACGTGGTAAAACATAATTGCTGATACGTGCGTTGTTGCTATCAGCAGAGACATTGTCATTATCTGACAGACGATTACCTCCCTCATCGAGCAAGATCAGGTAAGGATCGAGGTTTGCGGTATTGCTGTTCATCTCAACCGTTAGTGCATCGCCGGCATTACCGATAAACGTATAGCGCACGCGCCAATCATTCACCGTGAGTGAGCCGTCTGTATTAAGGATAAGCGTTTCCCCTAGATCAATCGTCAGGACATCAGGTGTGGGCGTAGGTGTGATGGTAGCCGTCGCTGTAGGCGATGGCGTAATGGTAGCTGTCGCCGTTGCGGTTGCCGTCGCTTGACGGGTCGGTACGATTGCACCGGCTACATCCGGAGTAACCGATGGTGTACATCCCACTAAAGCAAATATGGTCACCCATACAGCAATGGTATACTTCTGCACGAACTTAACCACACCAATCTCCTACCCAACCAATTTAACCAAACTCTATTGTAGGACGCTTATCCATTTTTGGCGAATGTTTTGTCTGTTTTCACTTGGATAACTAGTACGCACTCAAGGTCCCGTGTCACGAGCGCCTTTGCTTGCTTTACTGCCTTTGAGACCACGTCCAGCGGCGACTTCAACCAGATTAGTCTTGTAATCGTACATATTACGTCGTTTATCCGCATAAGCATCACGGGCATATTGCACCAGTTGATCGACAACCTGAGCATCAGTCATCTGAGTCTCGCGCCATAGATAAAATGATAGTGATCCGGGCATGGTGTTCATCTCGTTGAGATAGATTTCGTTGCTATCCGGTTTAACGAGATAATCGATCCTGACAATCCCACGACCATCTACTGCCTGAAATGCCTGTTTTGAGAGAGCTTGTATGTGTTCCGTCAGGGTGTCGCCAATTGGTGCGGGGATGATGCGATCTGCGCTTTTCATGCCTTCGTTACCACGTAGATATTTAT
>JBNPEE010000040.1:0-20197 GCA_051117475.1 Anaerolineae bacterium
GCACCAACATTCACTCAGTCACCGAGATGCCTGTCGCTGATATGGTCGAATGGGTGGCGAGTTTGCGCGGTAAGGATGGTGTGACGGGTGACCTCAACGAGCGTGATAAGGAGATCGGGCGACAAAGCCTCAACGAGATCGAAGCGCGGGTGGGCTTCCTCAACGATGTGGGGCTTAATTATCTGACGCTAGCGCGTGCCTCTGGCACGCTATCAGGTGGGGAAGCACAACGCATCCGCCTTGCCTCGCAGATTGGTAGTCGCTTAACCGGTGTGCTGTATGTGCTGGATGAACCGTCGATTGGCTTGCATCAGCGTGATAATGACCGTTTGATCCGCACCTTGACTGATCTGCGTGATCTGGGGAATACGGTGCTGGTCGTCGAGCATGATGAAGATACAATGCGATCTGCCGATTGGTTACTTGATCTGGGGCCCGGCGCCGGTGAACACGGTGGCGAAATCGTCGCGGCTGGCACACCGGAGGATGTCGCGAAGGTTGTTGGCAGTCATACCGGTGATTATCTCGCGGGGCGCTTCCGCATCGAGGTGCCAACGAGCCGCCGCGAGGGAAATGGTTTATCACTGACAGTCAAAGGTGCAACAGAGAACAATCTCAAAAATATTGATGTGGATATCCCACTGGGTAAACTGATCTGCGTGACCGGTGTCAGTGGCAGTGGCAAATCAACGCTGGTGGTCGATATTCTTTATCAGCGCTTAGCACAGATCATCAATGGCAGTCGCGAACGCCCCGGCAAGCATGATAGCATCGACGGTACAGACGAGATCGACAAGATCATCAACATTGACCAGAGTCCCATCGGACGCACACCACGCAGTAATCCGGGCACCTACACTAAAATGTTCGATTACATCCGTTCGCTATTCTCTGAATTACCAGAGAGCAAAATTCGCGGATACGATCAGGGGCGCTTCAGCTTCAATGTCAAAGGTGGGCGCTGTGAGAATTGTGGTGGTCAGGGGCAGAACAAGATCGAGATGCAATTCCTGCCGGATATTTATGTGGTATGCGAGGTCTGCAAAGGTACGCGCTACAATCGCGAAACGCTACAGGTACACTATAAAGGGAAGAATATCGCGCAGGTACTAGATATGACGGTCAGTGAAGCGGCCGAGTTCTTCGCCAATCAACCGCCGATCCTCAACAAGCTGGAGACGCTGATGGATGTCGGGTTGAGCTATATTCGCATCGGGCAACCTGCAACGACGCTCTCCGGTGGTGAAGCGCAACGCATCAAGCTGAGCCGCGAACTATCCAAACGCGCCACCGGCCAAACGCTGTATATTCTCGATGAACCCAGTACCGGCCTACACGCTGTCGATGTCAAGAAGTTGATTCACGTGTTACAACAACTGGTCGATCAAGGGAACAGTATCGTGGTCATTGAACACAACTTGGATATCATCAAGACTGCTGACTGGATCGTTGATCTGGGGCCAGAAGGCGGTATCGGCGGTGGCGAGGTAATCGCACAGGGGACGCCGGAAGACGTTGCGAAGAACGAGCGCAGTTATACCGGACGGTACCTCAAGCCCTACCTGAACCTGAGCGAAGCCGCCGCCGACTGACCGCGCTCACCAACGATGATGCGCCCAATCGGATTGAATCTGTTCAAAATAACGTTAAGTCCATTGGGTGCATGCTTCTGGCCAAAGGCATGTTTGGGGGAAATGCACGAATTTTTTCAGGCAATGAGCACCCTGCCTCTTCTGGAAACGTTTCCAAATAGTGAATGTGGCGTTCAGGCCACCACCTATGACTTTGATCTCAATATCCTCGATCAGCAGTGTTCTCTCCATCACAATCTGCTAGAAATAAGCGCGATAATCCCTTACCCCTGACAACAGATAAAACGAGGTGTCCCAGACGCCGAAATACTCTGTAGGTTTGCCTGTTACGTCCTTTACGATGGCAAATGACAGGGCAACAGTACATTGCTATGGTTTGAGGTCAACAAAGCATATATTTGTTTGCGTATTGACCTTGTTTTTCATCTATCACATTTTGACCCATCATGACTTTTCAACAACACCTAAAACTATACATACATGCTAGACATACTTTAAAAACCTTTATTGTGCATTTGTTCACAAAAATCACAACGACTCCTCATACATGATTTGGATATTATGCACAATTTTAAAAACGTTTATATGTAAAAAATGCCTAAAAATTGCTTTACATTTCAGAAAATGTCGCTATGCTTGAAGTATCATACCGTTTTCATTGCCCGCTAGGAGACAAAAATTATTATGGTTGTCGCACTACCACCCACTAGCAAACTCGATCATCTTGACGCTTACAAGACAGCACGCGCTCAGTATGACCGTGCTGTATCGCATTTGCCCCACATTGACGCTGGCATCATTGATTTTATGCGCTACCCGCGCCGTGAGTTCACGGTGAATTTTCCGGTACGGCGTGATGATGGCTCGCTAGAGATGTTCACCGGTTATCGCGTGCATCACAACACCAGTCTGGGGCCGTCCAAGGGTGGGATGCGTTATAGCCTGAACGTGACACTCGATGAAGTACGCGCCCTTGCGATGTGGATGACATGGAAATGTGCGCTGGTCAACATCCCTTATGGCGGTGCAAAAGGGGGTGTGGTGGTTGACCCAAGCACACTCAGTGCGGGCGAATTAGAGCGTCTGACACGCCGTTTTGCCAGTGAACTGGTGCCGTTGGTCAGCCCACAGATGGACATCCCCGCGCCGGATATGGGCACGAATTCTCAGGTGATGGCATGGTTCATGGATACGTATAGTATGCAAACCGGTTATTCAGTGCCAGCAGTAGTCACAGGTAAGCCCATTGGCATCGGGGGCAGTCAAGGACGCACAGAAGCCACCGGACACGGCGTGATCGTCACGATGGAAGCCGCATTACACGATGCCGGTTATATGCATCCCTCGGATATTCGCGTGGTGATTCAGGGTTTTGGCAATGTGGGCAGTAATGCCGCACTCTATGCCGATGAACTGGGCTATAAAGTCGTCGCCGTCAGTGATGTGTATGGAGGGATCTATAACGCCAAGGGATTAGATATCAAAGGAGTGGCCAATCACGTGCAGAATACCGGCAGCGTAATCGGCTTCAGCAACAGTGAAGCGGTCAACAATGAGGAACTATTGACGCTACCCTGTGATGTGCTGATTCCTGCGGCACTTGAAGGTCAAATCACGATGAATAATGCGGATCGTGTGCAGGCACAATTTGTGATCGAAGCCGCTAACGGCCCTACCACAACTGAAGCGGATGACATCCTCAACGAGCGTGGAATTTTAGTCGTGCCGGATATTCTCGCCAACGCAGGTGGCGTGGTGGTCTCTTACTTTGAGTGGGTGCAAGACTTACAAGCCTACTTCTGGGATAAAGGCGATATTCTGGCACGTTTGGAGCGCATCTTGCGCGATGCCTACGTGCGCACCAAACAGACCGCCGATAGCAAGCAACTCGATATGCGCACGGCAGCACAGGTGACCGCCATTGAAAACGTCGCTCAGGCGATCACTACGCGGGGCGTTTACCCCTAATTCTATTGTTGGTGAGCGCCACGTTACTATAACGCGCCCTCAGATTGTATGAAAGCCCTACCCCACAAGGCAGGATGTGCAAATTGCATCCTGTCTTTTCATTTTCGGCAGGTGTCATGATAAGATAGTGCAAAATGACCGTTAAACACATGAGAGCATATCGGGTATGGGATTCTTTCGTCGTTTAAGTCGTCTTGTCACTACTTCCAACGCCCCGCAGACTGTCCCGCGTGCGGTGCGGATGCAGGAACTCATGAAGAAGGCTCAACACGAACACTATAACGAAAACTATCAAGCGGCGCTGACCCTGCTTGGAGAAGCGTTGGAATTAGCACAACAAGAGAAACAAAAACGCGTCGAATTTGATATTAACCTCACCCGCGCCGATATTGCGATTGCGATTGGTGACTATGAGAGCGCCCGCTTTTTGCTAGATGAATTACGTGAGGATAGCGAAGCGCGTCAATTGCACACACCCCTGGCTTATACCCTATGTTCGTTAGGCGTGCTGGCACAGGTGCAAGGTAATCTCAGTGAGGCACAGACTTATTATGAACAAGCCCGTGAAATCGCTGATAAACTCAAGACAGATGGCGCCTTAGGACGTGCGATGGCGCATCTGGGCGATATATATCTGGCACAGGGCAACGCCAGTTATGCTATTTATCTCTTTGAAGAAGCCTTACCCCGCCTGGATCGCAGTGGGGATCATGAATTACGCGGTTACTTCTGGGGGCAGTTGGGTCTCGCACAAATTGCGAGCGGACAAGCAGATGCCGGTTACGTACACTTACGGCGCGGGTTGGATCTGGCGCTCAACAGTCAGAACCAGGCACAAATCCGCACCCTTAGCATCCAACTGGGCGAACTTGCCCTAGCACAGGGTAACGATCCTCAAGCGCAAATGTACTTTCACAAGGCACTGAGCCTCTATCCGGAGCCGCCACCGAATAGCACCGATTATGCTCACTTACTCTGCCAGATGAGCCGTTTGGCATTGCGTCAGGGGAACTGGTATCAAGCGCGTCAATGGTCAGAGCAGGCACTAACAATAGCGACTGATCAGGCTAATGAACGACTTGTGGCAATGGCACGCGCAACGCTCGGCATGGCAAAACACGCCGAAGGAAAAGACGACGCGCTGACTGAACTTGAAGCATCAGCAGAGGCTTATCAGGCTTACAGCGATGACCCTTTCTATATTGTGATCTTGCGCCACCTTGCCAGAGAACAGGTATCACAGGGTGATGAAGCCGGCGCTCAGGCGACATATCAACGCGCCCTGACTCGTGCCAAATCATTCCCAATCGAGACAGCACATATTCATAGCGAACTTGCCGGCTTACACGCGCAACAGGGCGATCTACGGTCTGCTATTCAAGCCTGGCAAGATGCACTGATTGCCTTTGAAGCCAGCAATCAAGCAGAACAAATGGCACGAGCGCATTGTGATCTCGGTGCGATGTATGATCAGCTTGGTGACGGACGCATGGCGCAACGCGAATATGGCAAAGCGCTTGAGATGCTCGGGCGTGTTGACGAAGATGACACACGCGGGATCGTACTGGCAAATGTCGCTGTTGCCTATAGCGCCTATGGCGACATTGAATCAGCAGAAGATTTCTTTAAGGAAGCCTTAGCGCTTGCCGAACGCACACATAATCCATCCGCACAGGCTGTGCGTCGTGGAAATTACGGGCGTTTGCTAGCACTGACCAATCGCCCACAGCAGGCGCTCACGGAACTGATGACCGCCCACCGCGCCTGTCTCGAGCTCGATTTGTTACAGGAAGCAAGTGTCATCGATGGCAGTATTGGCTTAGCGTATGCACTGCTAGGTGATCCAGAACGGGCAAAGACCCATTATCAAACAGCACTCGACGGACTTGCAAATACAGTACAATCGGCGCAATGGCAGGCAGTCATTCATGCCGATTGGGGTGATACACTGCTAGATAGGGCCTTTGACGAAGCGATCAAGCATTATCAAACAGCATGGCATCTGGCGCAAGAGAATGGGCTGATTGACATACGCATACAGACCTTGCTCGGTCAAGCACAGATTGCAATGCGCCGTGATGACTACGACACGGCACAGCACACGCTGACACAGGTTGAAACCGTTGCTAAACGCTTGAACCATCGGCGCTTGCTAGCAGTTCTATATCAGGCGTGGAGCCAATACCACGCGCATCAGGGGCACAGCGAACAGGCACAACAGGCATGGGAACAAGCTTCACAATTACGTGCCATCATGCATATGCCAGAGTGCACTGCTGATTGGTTATGAAGGGCGGTAGCACTGTACAGCGATCTGCATGGCGATTAACCTTATAATCCTAACCGACGCCACACATAGAGAGGGAAGACATGGCAACATTCTGGTGCGTTTCGGCGCCTTTGTACAGTCACACCGACTGGGGAGGCTTTCTCAAGACGGCACAAGCCTTGCAAGGACGCGGGCATAAGATGATCTGGGTGAGTCAGGACACATTAGCCGGCGCAATCAAGCAAAATGGCCTCGCATTTGAGGCGATTGAGGAGACTGGCTGGTTATGGCCGCCCCCACCGGCACCGGATGTGACCCAACTACCGCCACAAGAAGCCGTCACCCTGCGCTATACACGCGCACTCGATACGTGGCTAAGTGAAGATCTGGTGGCAGAAGGTATGCGTTGTTTGCTCGCTCTCGCGGAGCGCATCGGCAAACCGGATGCGATGATTATCGATCCCTTCTTGAGCGCTGCCGCACTCGCCGCCGAGAAGCTCAACGTGCCTCTGATTGTCGCTGGGTGGCCGGCACAGGCTAGCCTAGATGAGAATGCGCTCTTTCCGGTACAGCGTAATCTCAGCAGTGACAGTATGCAACGTTTGTTACGCTTATTTGAGCAATTCAATCTCGAAGGCGTGAACTTCAGCAAGGGCACAGCGCCCAGCATCCGCAGTTCACTGTTACACATCGCCTATTTTACTCCGGATTGGTACGCCAGCGAACAAGCCTATATGTTGCCACAGACGCAATTTGTTGGAGGGAAAAAACCTCTACCGGATGATGAACCGCCCACATGGTTGAGCGCTATACCGGATGATGTACCACTCGCGATGATCACACTCGGCACGATCTTCACCGGTGATCTGGGCTTTTTTAGCTGGGGGGCACGCGCCGCGGCACAGGCCGGATTGTTACCGATTGTGGTGATTGGCTGGGCACCGATGGAAGCAGAGAAAAAAGCTGAACTCAAGAACGCGCTTCCTGCTGGCACGCGCCTACTGAACTGGGCACCGTTTGAGCATGTATTGCCACGTTGTCAGTTGATGATTCATCACGGGGGAATGGGAACCACACATGCCGCGATCACACATGGCTTACGGCAGATCATTGTACCTCATGCTGCCGATCAACGGATTCAGGCGCGGCGCGTGGCGCAGATGAAAATCGGCTTGCACTTGAACGCGCACGAAGTCCAGCAAGGTAAACTCCACGAAGGTGCAAAGGCGATCATGGAAGCGGATTTTGTGGCGGAGAATTGCCAGCGATTTGCTCAACAGATGGCACAGGCAGGCGGCATCGAACGCGCCGCCCAATTGATCGAAGACGCGGTAGGCTAGTACATCGTCATTTAATCGCCTTCAAGATGATATGATGATCGGTGTAACGGGCGTGTTCTGTGCCAACAAATTCCGGTGTCATCCATGCCTGCACTGCTTCAGGGGCGCGTGATAACATGATGTTGAGTTGTTCAATAACAGCATCGGAACAGTATTGGCGCTTCGCCCACGGCAAGAGTTCATGCACGATAGTGAATTGTTCGCTGTGGGCGATTCTGAAACCGGCATCCAATAAGGTGCCATGCCATTCGTATTCGGGCAGGGCACGCGCATGAGCGGGATCGCGCAATTTCTCATAGCTGTTGACATAATCTGCGACACGTTCATCATCAGATACCACGTGATCATGTACGAGCAAAATCCCTCCCGACTTGAGTACACGATAGGCTTCGCGCAGAAAGTGAAAAATATCCGGGAAATGATGCGCCGCCACACGGCAGATCACTAAATCGAAGGGTTCTGCACCAAAAGGCAGCGCTTCGGCATCCGCACCACAGAAGCGGATATGATCAACACCCTGTTCACGGATGAAACGCTGTGCGGCCTGTGCCATCGTCTCGGTAAAATCCGCAGCGATCACTTCTCGCACATGCGGTGCAAAATGCAATGCGGTGTGCCCGCCACCGGTTGCTACATCCAGCACAAACCAATGCGGTTGCATCTCAGCCAGTTCGAGCAGACGCGGTAAACCCATACCAGTAGCATGGACGCTACTCGCGACGTAATTTTCAGCGGCGCGGGCATAACGTTGCTGATTTAAGGCTTTTAGATCGTCTGTCATGTGAATCCCCTTCAGTGATGGTATGCAGGGCGTATTGTGCCAGTTACAATGAATGCATATGGAGTATAACTGAATTAAGCTGGAAAGTGACAAACCATCCATGACCGTTTCTGCGAAGGCGCTCAAGCAATTTGTGCAAACGCTCGGCTTCAACCTCGTGGGGGTCACCCATGCGGAACCCTCACCGACACTCAACGCTTACCAACGCTGGATCGAAGCGGGTATGCACGGGAAAATGGCCTATTTAGCACGCGAAGACCGTCGCATACGGCGCGAGAACCTCAACCACATCGTTGACGGGGCGCGATCTATTGTGATGGTGGGTTTGGATTATCGTTCTTCGTTTGTGCCAGCGCACATCCTCAATGATCCCACACGCGGGCGCATTGCCTCGTATGCGTGGCAGTTGGATTATCATGACCTGATGGAACCCCGATTAGAGCTTGTCGCCGATTGGCTCGCTGAGCAGAGCGACGGGTTACACAAAGTCTATGTAGATACCGGTGCGGTGCTAGAACGCAGTCACGCACAACAAGCCGGCATGGGGTTCATCGGCAAGAATACCATGTTGATTCATCCACAACGGGGCAGTTATTTTTTCCTCGGTGAATTAATCAGCACGCTAGAATTTGACACATACGACAGCGCCCATCAGCCGACAATGTGCGGAACCTGCACGCGATGCCTCGAAGCCTGCCCGACGGATGCTTTCCCACAACCGTATGTGCTGGATGCTCGCCGTTGTATCAGTTATCACACGATTGAGAACAAAGATTGGATTGACCGTGAACTGCGTCCCCTATTCGGCAATTGGGTGTATGGGTGTGATGTCTGTCAGGAGGTGTGCCCGTTCCAGCGTTTCAGCGTAGCAACACACGAAAGCGCCTTCTATCCAGACAATTTCGACAACACCGCCCCGCTACTCCGTGACCTGCTGATGCTGGATGATGCGTCATTCCGTGCCCGTTTTAAGGATTCGCCCATTTACCGCATCAAGCGTAAGCGATTAGTACGCAACGCCTGCATCGCTGTGGGTAACAGCGGTGATCCACAATTTATCCCATACTTGATCCAACTGCTCTACGATCAAGAAGCCCTCGTGCGCGGTCATGCGGTGTGGGCGCTGTGGCAATTGATGGGACACGATGCGCTCAGTCAGCTCAGTGCGCTCTATGATCGTGAAGAAGATGCGCTGGTACGCGCCGAGATCGAAGCCCTCGTGCCCTGAAAAATATCTCAGTTGGCTTGCATCTCACGGAAAGACGGGCGCAAACTCAGGATCAGTGTGCCAATAATCACCAGCACACCGGCACCGGTGAACAGCAGGTTGGGGCTAATGTCCATCAGCACCCCTGCAATCAACAGTGATAAGGGCGCTAAACCTGCCGACGAGAAGCTGACCAAACTCATCACACGCCCGATGAACGCATCTTCGGTGCGCCGTTGTAACCAGCTAATGCCCACCACATTGAACACGCCACTGCCGATACCCATCACACCGAGTAAGATCATCAGCCACAAAACGGATGGAACCAGCGCCATCAGCGTCACCGTCACGCCTAACGACAATGAAATTGCGAGGAACAGATAACCAATCCGTTGTACGCGCAATGTGCCACCTAACAGCACACCGAGTAGTGAGCCTGTGCCGAAGCTGGATAAGACCAGGCCAAGCGCCGCCGCCCCCTGACCGAAGCGATTTTCGATCAGTACCGGTAACCCAACCTGAAACGCACCGGCTGCGGTGAAATCAACAATAGCAATCAATAAGAGTAAGCCCAGCAAGATTGGATCACGCACGACATAAACCAGACCGGCTTTGATCGAACTCAGAATACCATCCGGTTTGGCAAGAGATGCATTCGGCTCGTCTTCAGTTTGGTCTATTTCGGTCTGCCGTTTGCGTTGACGCATCACAATCGACGCTAAGAACAGGTTGGCGATTACAAAAGTTGCCACATCCACGCCCAGCGCCGATGAAATACCGATCATGCCGATAATCACACCCGCTACAGCAGGCCCTGCCAACAATAACAGACGCTGTGACAGTTGATAGACCGAGTTTCCTACCTCTAAATCGCGTGCTTCGACGATGAAGGGCATCATGGAACCGGCGGCGGGGAAATAGAAAGCATCGGCTGTACCCAGCAAAAACGCCACCAGATACAGATGCCATAGTTGCGCACTACCTAACGCCAGCACCAGCGCCAACCCACCGATGGTCAGCGCGTTGAGCCAGTTGGTCATCATCATCACACTCCGCGGTGAGTAGCGATCACTGATTGCCCCACCAAACAACATCAGGATAGCTTTAGGGAAGGCACTGAACATCAGCACTGTACCCAGCGCCACGCCAGAGCCTCCGCTCAGTTGTAAGGCGAGCAGAGGTAAGGCGATCATGTAGAAATTGTCGCCGATCAATGAGATCAGCTGACCGAGCCAGTAATTACGGAAATTAGGTTGGCGTAAAATACCTAGAAAAGAAGCGGGTTGACTTTGTAGCGTTGCATCAGACATAAGCTGTTTCCCTTGTATTGGTATATCAATCAATCATTCAAATTGACATGAAATGGTAACGTCTTATCTTGTATTACGGAAGAAACAGGCAAACGTAGCAAAGTTGGTTAGATTGTGTGGCAGATAGCAAGCGTGACGGGCACATTAGCAACAGTGTATCCGTCACGTGCCAGAATTATGTCGGGTTATCAAGATGCAACAGATTGGCGGCTGGATCGCTGATGGACAATATATCAGGATCGGGCAGATGCTGGCGCTCATCGGCATCGAGGAACAGGGTAGCATGATCGAGACCGAGCGTATCGGCACTGTGTTGCACCTGCCCTGCCCAGACATTGATGCCCACATGGTGATGATAACCATCATAGGATAGGAACGCCGCGCTGGACAGTTGCATCATGACCTGCATCCCCAGTACATCACGGTAGAAATCAACTGCCGGCGCGATCTGATCGACGTGCAGATGAATGTGTCCCATGATCGTTCTTTCGGCTAGAGTGAACGTGTCATCCGTGCGTGAAGGCAGTGCTTGCATCAGATCATTGAGATCAAGTGGTAAGGTACCCAGTTGAAATTTCCCCTCCCGATACCACTGCTGACGGGGGCGATCAGCGTAAATTTCAATCCCATTGCCTTCTGGATCAGATAGGTAAAGCGCCTCACTGACGATGTGATCGCTCGCACCCTGTAAGCGCGTATCTGATCGCATCAGATGATAGACTGCGCGTGCCAGATCAGCACGGGTGGGAACCAGTAAGGCAAAATGAAAGAGTCCATTGCTCCCGCGCCGACGCACACCCTGAGGGCTATCGATCAGCGCCAATAAATCCGCGCCACCTGTACCCAAATAGACAGTTGCACCGTCTTGACGATGAACCTGCAAGCCGATCACGCGCTGGTAAAAATCGAGCTGGTCTTGCAAGTTCTTGACGCGCAGATAGACCGTTCCGATACGTTGTTGCTCTTGTGGCGGTATGTTCATTAGTTTACCTATTCATCATGTCAAACTGACTATTGTGAATTTGGGACTTGTCGAGTTTAATCAGGCTCAGTTAATCAGCATCTGTGGAGTGAGCTATGAACACATCAGCCGAAGCGATCAAACAATTACAAGCCACTATCGAAAGAGCACAAGCCGTACAGACCACTGTCGATAATTTCATCGCGGTGCATGATTATCAAGACGTGACATCGCTGGTGATTCAATCTGCTGAAGCCTTATTACATGCAGCCGTCGCGCTATTACAAGCTGAAGATGAGAATGCACTCGATCTGATCGAAACTGCCGAAGACTTGATCGAAGATGTATATAAAGCCATCGAAGGCGATCTTGACCTTGACTGATACACCTGCATAACTATAGGGTACACTGTTAATCAATTGGAGGTGCTTATGTACAAACAGATCATTTTACTGCTGATGTCCGTGATTGGTTTGGTGGCGTGCACGCCGGCACAAACCGCCTTACCCCTTGCAGAAGATCAACCGACGTTTCTGTTCTTCTATACCGATAACTGACCGCCCTGAGCGCAAGCTCAGCCTATCGTGAATAGGCTTCAGGAAGAATACGACAACATGGTTACGTTTTATGCTCTTAATGCGAGCGATCAAGCAGAAGGTCAACGCGCTTATGAAGCACTCACCCTGCCCGGGCACCCTTCTATTGTGATCTTCAATGCCACACAGCAAGAAGTATATCGCGGGTTTGGCTCGTTTGAAGCCGAGACACTCGCGGATGAACTCCAAAATCTACTATCGTAATTTGGTACAAGGCAACTGAGCGTATCAGTTGCCTTTCTTGTGATCTCACTCTTTTTCTGGCGCGTAGTCAATTTCCTTGAGCGTGCTGACAATCTTATCCCAATCGGCTGGCGCATCATATTCAACGGTGACCATCTTGGTTGATACCACACCGTCCACTGATTTCACGCCTTGCATCTCGCTCAGTTCGCCTTTGATCGCATTAACGCATCCATCACAACCGATATTCGGTACTTTGAATGTCTTTTCCATCGAAAATTACCTTTCGTTCATTGATTGAGTTATTGTATTTCACATACCCCATAGGGTATATAAGAATTATATACCCCTGGTGGTATTTTGTCCAGATGTTAAGCTGGCATCAACTGGATTTTTTCGCGCCAGATGCGCGACAGTATGAAGAACCCTAATACCCCGACGAGCGCCATCATGCCCGCCCCGTACCACATCGCCACCGGTGCAACCGCATCATTGAGGAAGCCCCCAATCACGGGGCCGATCCCTGAACCGATAGGATAGCCCAGTGAGAGCAAGCCCAGATAACGTGCTCGCATGTGATCGGGTGCAAGGTTAGCAACCAGCGTCGTAGCGGTTGGCATCACGATCAATTCCCCCATAGTGACAATCGCCACGCTCAACATGAAATGCCATAACTGCGTGCCGAAGATGAAGCTGAACAGACCGACTGTATAGAATAACGATCCGACAGTCATCACGCGAAAATCGTCGAAGCGGTCAGTATAGCGTGTGACCGCGTATTGCAAGAACACCACCATCAGCGCGTTGACGGTGATCATCAAGCTATATTGGTTTTCCGCCAAGCCGAAGTTCTCCGAGACATAGACCGGCAACAACGAGAACATGTGCGCATAAGCCATCAAGAGCAAGAAGTAAATGCCAATGAAGCTCATCAGTCGCTTGTCTTTGACAATGAAGCGATAACCATCTGCCAGCAAATGAGTGCTATCAATAGGATGTGCCGGCATAGTCTCGCTGATGAAGAAGACTGTTAACACGGCTAACACGATATATGAGAGCGCAGTCAGGTTGAACACCAGTTCAAAGGAGATCACTGCCAGAACGCCACCGATGATTGGCCCGATGGCAATGCCCGCATTACCCACAGTGCGGATCAGCGCATAGGCGGGGGTGCGTCGTTCACGCGGGATCATATCAGCAACCATCGTGTTGACACCAATGTTATAGATTGGCAAGACTGCACCGAAGGCGATAATCAAGATTGCCCATGCCATGAGAGAATTGATGAGTGTCATCCCGAAGAAAACTGCCCCACTACCCAGCAAGCCCCAGATGATGATCTGTTTACGCCCGGTCTTATCCATGATCGGGCTAACAATGGTGGTGGTGATGATGCTACTGACCGCTCGCAATGGGAACAAGAGCGTGATGGTTGCCAATGGCAAGCCCAATGTCTGATACATGTAGACCGTCAGGAAGGGCCAGACCATGCTCTCTGTCACGCGGTTGATGAACACACCCCAGAATAACAACCAGAATTCACGTGGGTAATCGCCCGCGCTCACTTTGCGCTTACCTATCATATTGAACACATATTGTCCTTTATTCATTCAGTTATGGAAAGCAATTCGTTCATTGTAGCATTCTCAATAAAGCGGGTGTAGCTCCATACGTACCATCAACAGCACACCAAAAAAGATGGTTTATCGCTGAGTAACACGCAATATTTTACGTATTTTTTGCAGAGAAATTCTATCTAAAGTTATTAAATTCGTTAATATGCTGTAGTTTGTGGTATAACAAAGAAGATAATCTTGTAGTGTGCAATGAGGTCAGCTACAAAATGCAAAATTTGAGAGAATGGACACTCAGCGAGTGGGTGGACGCTAGTGGGGCACAAAAAGATGTCGAGGTGATTAACATTGCTGAGCAATGTAATTTTACCCCCACTAAATGGAGTTCATCCCAATTCAGTGAGTGGAAACATGGACGCAATGGTAACGCGCCCGGCATCAAAGATCGTGAGACGGCTTTAGAGATGATTAAAACCCTGCGCGAGTGTGCGCGTCGCAATCTAAGCCGATTGTTCAGCAACGAATTGATTGTTACGCAATCCACTGCTTTTTTATGCTCTAATGCCTGTAGACATCAGTTCGCACCACTCACACCTGATGAATTGATTGACATTTGTCAGCGTCCACCAACTGCGTTTAGTTCCTTCAAAGAACAGGGTGAACAAATCAATGCCATTTATCATCACATCCAACCGGCTCCGCCTCATCAACTGTTCGGGCGTAAAGATGAATTGCTGGAAGGCTTGCGTGAACTGAGCCAGCATGAGATGTGTGCCATTGATGGTATGGGGGGGGATGGTAAAACGGCACTGGCGTTCCACATCGCGCTCAAATCCTTGCAAAATAATCTGGTGCATAAGGTGGCGTGGGTAACGGACAAGCGATATTTCATCGACGTTGATGGCAAAGTGGTATCTATTAACAATGATAATCACGATGACTTCCTGATAAAGATTTGTAAAACGATGGCAAAGACCTTCAATTGGATATCGGTGTTGAGTAGTGAAGGGGATAAAATCATCAGCGGTTGCGCCGATATGTTGCGTAAAGAACGCTGTTTGGTGGTGGTCGATAATCTGGAAACACTCAAATCGGCTCAGGAGATTGTTGAGCGTCTGGGAACGATGTTAATCCCACATGGCATTCACGAGCCATTGTCAAGCCGTGTATTGTTCACTAGTCGTACCGAAGTTATCTCACAGAATTGTCAGCGCATCCCATTGAGCGGGATTGAAATGGATGATCGAATTGCGTATCTCCAGCATTTACAGCAGGTACGCAGTGCCTCTCGCCCGCTAACCGATCAGGAAACGTACGCTATCGCGGAGGCCAGTGCGGGCAATCCTCTTTTGCTCCAGTTTTCGATTGAGCGTTACATAGTCGAACCCCATCCCAACACCGTTGAGGTTTTGGTGGATAGCTTGACCCGGGGCAATGCACAAATTATGAAACACATCTTCAAACCGTTGCTCAGCGAGCATCTTCCAGAGGATGTCGGCGCATATGCCAAAAAGTTGGCAATTGAATATACCTATGCAAAAGATACACTGTCTACAAACGTCTTACGTGATCTGTGGAGTGAGCACGGCGCGGATAACGAAGACGCTTACATCGGTGCAATCAAGATGCTAACACGAAGCCGTATTCTAAGCTGGAGTGGGGATCAGCTCACGATGCACCCACTGATCCGGTCTTATCTGTTGCACTTGAGCCAATGAGCGCAATTCTGCTTGATCTTGCGCCCGAAACACTGGAAATAGCACAACGTGCTCACCAGCTCATGCTGAAAGGTGATCTACCGAAAGGCTTGCAACTATATGAACGGTTAGCAGGCAAAGACCTACTGCATATCTTCTATCGCTCTGATAGTAAAAACTGGATATTGAGTAACGACTATGAAGCTGTTGCACTCGATGACCTCTGCATCTACTTGATTGAGTATGTAATCAGTCGCACAGCGTGGCATATCTGGCAACCAATTGCTGATACGGTCATGGGACATCCACAGTTTGCACAGATTGACGCAGAGAAACGCGCCCGTATCGAAGTGATCAACATCTTCGGGCAACGGTTCTCACGGCGCACCTTCACGCTGGAACAGCAAATCAGCACCTTAAAAACTATCCTCACTTATGTCCCACAAGCAACGCTGGGTGAAGCGCTGACACGCATGACATTAGGAACAACTTATCGTCTGCTACGTAGAAAAGATGATGCCCTCTCACAACATTATCAGGTAAGAGATCAGCTTGATCTCACGACAAATCCCTTTTATTACATCTTCAACGAAGAATTAATTGGAGCAGTGATCTACTTTCTCAATCAAGGAAAGCGTGAGTATTATCTACAAGCAGTTGAGGTGTATGAAGAAGCTGAGCGTCTAGCATTGGCGCATATCGGCATTGACTTCGCCCACCAACCTTATAACCTTGGTTGGATTTACGCTGAGCTGGAGGAACTAGCACAAGCCGAACACGAATTCACACGCGGGTTACATCGGGCGATCACTGAAAGTGCAGCTTATGAACTCGCACAATATCAGTATGGTCTAGGCTATGTTTATTTGCGTCAGGACAGGCACGATGAAGCGCGTAAAATGCTCATCGAGTCTCTACGCTATTTTGCGGACGTATCACACATTTATAGCAGTGCATGTTTGAACTTACTGGCACGTCTTGATGGTGATAATATACCTAAGGCACTGGAGTGGTCACATAATGCGCTGGATCACTTGAAGAAAATTGATGATCCGGTGCATTTAAGCCATGTCTACAAGACACTGAGTGAGCTGTATTGGCGACAGGGTGACTGGCAACACACATCACAATACCTCGCACAGCATTACTGGATCAAATTACGCTATAACATGCCCTTCTTCGACCAATGAAACAGGTCACGCCCATCATAGTTTCGGCAAATGCAATTTCATGCTATTATGGCGCTATGTTGAAGCAATGCAGGAGAGTGAAGAATGAGTACCAATGCGAACGCGATGGTGCGAGCAGGGGTCGATGCGTATCGAGCAGGTAACAAAGCCGAAGCGCGCCAATTATTGGAGCGGGCTATTGAGGTTGATAGTTATAACGAATCAGCGTGGTTGTGGCTGAGCGCTGTGGTGGATACGCAAGAAGAACAACAAACCTGCCTCGAAAACGTACTCATCATCAATCCACAGAGTGACCGTGCGCGTCAGGGCTTGAAAAGCCTGGGCGTTGACCCTGATGCTATACTCAATCAAGCACAGGCAGAACAAAGTGCTGATCATGACGAATACATAGTACCTACAAGCAGTGCCAGCGCTGAACATAAAGAGGGGAACACCAGTTCAGAAGAATATGATGATTGGGTCGACGGACTCAATCTGGGCAACAATAGTAGCGCCCCACAAGAGCGTTCAGTCACCGATGATTTATTCGGGGATGTAGATTTTTCGGACGATGGCACCACCTTCGGGCTGGATGAGAATATCTTCAGCGATGATACTTATGACGAACCCGCTGATATGCTAGTCGATGAAGATATCGATTATGATCAACAGGACTATGACGATTACGCCTTCGATACATCCTATAGTGCTGACGAAGGCTATGATGAGAGTTTTGATGACGGCGATGACTTATATGCAGGTATCATAGAAGTCGATGCGTTTGAAGAAGATATAAGCGACCAATCAGATTATAATGCGAGCCAATTCCAGCAAGATCCATTCGCGCCCCCTGCACCAGAACCAAAACGTTCAGGCTCAGTTGAGGATCTCGCACCGGAAGAACTGTTTGCGCTAATACCAGCAGAAATCAGTGCAACACGGGCATCTGGCATCCAAGAAACCCTGCCTAAATTCCATTATGCCATTCTAGGTGTGCTGGGAATCGTCAATCTGGGGGCGCTAGTTTTTGTGATACTGCAATTTTTATGAGGGTTGAGGATAGACAATCTCAACTAAGCTCTGATAAAATTCATAATCACTCTGAATCTGAATACAATCTATGTTAGAAAGGAGATAACGGGCGTTATTAACCCGTTATAGGCTTATGCCCAATCACAAATCTGCTATTAAGCGTATGCGCCAGAATGAAAAACGTCGTGCGTACAACCGCACCTACATCACCCGTTCACGTAACTTTGTCAAACGTGCTCGCGCCGCTATTCAATCCGGTGAGGTCAAAGAAGCTGAAGCTCAGGTACGCGAAGCCATCCGCGACCTCGATAAAGCAGCGAGCCGAGGTATCATCCACAAGCGCAATGCTGCACGTCGTAAAGGCCGCCTGATGAAACAACTAGCTGAACTAAAAAGCTAAATGGCAGTCAGAGCACACACAAAAACCGACCTCAAAGGTCGGTTTTTTTATTGGTAGGTACTTCGAATCGATAACCTACCCCGCGCACAGTCTTGAGATGGCGCGGTTTTTTAGGATCGAGTTCCAGTGCTTTACGCACCGAACTAATATGCACATTGAGCGTGCGTGTATCCCCGGTATAGTCCGTATCCCAAACGTGATGCATCAACCACTTGCGATCAAGTGTCTCGTTCGGATGGCGCAAGAATACTTCGACCAGCGCTGCTTGCTTGCGAGTTAGCGCGATTTCTTTACCACGCACAATCAAAATACGCCGATCTAAATCGAGCGTGAACGCGTCACATTGAACCTGATTCGATTGTCGGCTTGTGGTAAGTAAGCCGATCGCATCGAGCAAAGCACGTGCCGATACAGGATGATACAGGATCATATCGGCGGGGCTGGTGACACTTGCCTGTTTGCCCGGATACAGGTGAATAATGCTCGTCTCCGGAAAGGCGTGTCGTAATTGTCTACAGATACGCTCACCACTCGTTTTAAGCGAGATCGCATCCAACACAAATAGACTCACAGCATGCGACTGTGCCGCCTCAATGCCCTGCTTGCCACTGCGCACTACATGCGTGCGATGACGCTTCTGCAAAGGGGATATAAAATTTGACGTTGTCTCAGCAATGAGCACAACGGATGTTTTCATCATGTTTTGTCGCTTCTAATCTCCGCAATCACCGCTTGCAAAGGTGTCTACTATCAGGCACAATCGCAAACAATGATCGTCCTGTGTTACTTGGTTGATGATGGTTCAAGAGGTGAATACAGAAGTAGTATAGTCAACAGTAACAGTATAGCATAGAAGGGAGCCTGACGCAGTAATTCGCGTCATCATCCATGAAACAATTTGTGAAGACTATTTTCCGCCGTACAGACTGGCATACCCTGGCTGATTTAGCGGATTGGGTGGTAGAAGAAGGTGTGCGTATTCAGCAAATCCCCGCGCCTACGTTTGCCGAAGATGCTCGTGCCGCTTATGTTGCTGAACAATTCAACAGGTTGGGATTGGTGCAGGTGGAAGTGGACAGCGCCAAGAATGTCTATGGCTTGCTGAAAGGGACAAATCGTGCCGTTCCTGCGTTGATGGTGATGGCACACACAGACACGGTCTTCTCCATGGATACCGACCTCACCACCCGCGACAATCACAGCATCATCTACGGACCCGGCTTGGGTGATAATAGCATCGGGGTATCAGGGCTGTTGGGCTTAGTCAAATGGTTACAGGAGACCCACATACCTAGCCCCTGTGATATCTGGTTTGTCGCGAGCAGTTGCGAAGAAGGCTTAGGTGATCTTAAGGGTGTACGCGCTGCCTATGAGCGTTTATCTCAGCAAATTGGCATGGTCATCAACCTTGAAGGGCTGGCATTCGGGCATGTGTATCATGCGGGGATTGCAGTGCATCGGTTACACATCACTGCGACGGCTGAAGGTGGGCATAGCTGGTTGCATTTTGGTCGTCCGAGCGCCATTCATGGCATCATGCAACTGGGCGCACAGATCACCGCACTCACGCCACCCGACAACCCACGTACCACCTATAACATCGGCATGATTGACGGCGGCACAGCGATCAACGCGATCAGCACACAAGCTAGTCTATGGCTGGACATGCGGTCAGAAGAACAGCGCACGCTCAATCAATTGCGTGATCAGGTCTATGCGTTGATTAATCAGTCACACCATTCAGGCTTAAAATTTGATGTGGAAGTCGTTGGTAGTCGTCCAGCAGGCAGTGTCAGCAGTGGCCATCCACTGGTGCAGGGCGCATTGGCAACACTGGCACATCTCGGCTTGCGGGGTTCGCTAGAAACCGGCAGTACCGACGGTAACATTCCGCTTGCGGCAGGTTGCCCGACAGTGACAATTGGCATCACACGCGGGGGGAATGCCCATCGGCTGGATGAGTACATTGAGATCAAACCGGTTGAAGCCGGTATGAAGCAACTGATCACTTTAACGCTGGCGGCGGCACAACATCAACGTGAAGATCACGAGCGATTGGCAGGCGATTAAGCAGAGATTTTCAGCGTTCAGCATCCTTTAAACCTGTCACTAGCGCTA
>JBNPEE010000006.1:0-115058 GCA_051117475.1 Anaerolineae bacterium
GCAGGTCAACAGCAACCCGATCAACAACACACCATAATCGGTTCGTGATGAGTTCTATCAGGAGGTCTCTTTTCGCATGGATACCGCATTACCACTCGCTTTGACAGTCGGAGCCGTTACCTTCTTGCTCGGTGTGATCTGGGGTGGCCCCTTCATCGAAATTCTACGTCGCTTGCGCGTGGGTAAGCAGGTTCGGGCTGAATTGTTAGACGTACATGAAGCTAAAATTGGCACGCCCACAATGGGTGGTATCATGATTTTATTGCCGACACTCGCCATCATGCTCTCGTTGAATACTGCCACGATTGTGCAATCCGGACAGGGTGCGAGTATTTTCCTGCCCCTCGGTGTGCTGACGGGGTTTGCTCTGTTGGGGTTTATCGATGACTGGGAAGGCATTCAGATGTCACGGGGGGCACTCGGTGAAGGCATTTCGGCACGTACTAAATTAGCGGGGCAGATCATCCTCGCGCTGATTGCTTCGTTGATCTTCTCGTTTTATCAGGGTGGCTTCCAATTTGCCAATTCGATCCAACTGCCCTTATTAGCGGGTTCCATACCCATCAGCCCGATTATCTTCGTGCCAATCATGATGTTTGTGATCATCGGCATGTCGAACGCCATCAACCTCACCGATGGTATGGATGGTTTAGCTGGCATCATCACCGCGAGTGCCTTCGCCGCTTACGGAGTGATCGCGTTCTTGCAAGAGCAGATCTTCGTGATGCAACTGTGTTTCATCATCGTTGGCGCCTGCTTTGCTTTTTTGTGGTTCAACGCTCATCCTGCGGATCTATTCATGGGTGATGTGGGTTCGCTAGCGTTAGGCGCGACACTCGGCATGGTGGCAATGATGACTGGCGAATGGTTGCTCTTGCCTGTGATCGCCATTGTACCCGTTGCTGAAACATTGAGCGTTATCCTGCAAGTGGCATCGGCTAAGCTTTCACGCCGTTATCTGGGCGAAGATATACGCCTGTTCAAACGATCCCCCTTGCATCACCATTTTGAGCTGGTCGGCTGGAAAGAGACCAAAGTTGTACAGCGTTTCTGGTTAGTCGGCTTGTTGAGCGCGATGGTTGGCGTGGCGCTGGCCGTGCTGTGATGAACCAACATACGATGACAATGAGAGTGAAATAGAGCACACCTATGCAAACGAAAGATCCTCTAAGTGGAATGACTGTGCTGGTGGTTGGTTTTGGTCGGCAAGGGCAGGCGCTGGCGCGCTGGTTGCCGACTGTCGGCGCGTCAGTGGTCGTCAATGATAGCCGTACTGAAGAACAACTGACGCTCAATCGTCGCGAGTATCCGGGGGTACGTTTCATTCTTGGCGAGCACCCTGATAATGCGGTCAACGGCGTGGGCATGATTTGTGTATCAGGTGGGGTTCCGTTGGATCTGCCGATGCTGGAGATCGCCCGTCAGCGTGGGATTACCATCACCAATGATGCCCAACTATTCCTCGAACGTTGTCCCGCGCCAGTGATCGGCATCACGGGCAGTGCCGGCAAGACCACCACAACCAGCCTCGTCGGCGAGATCGTGCGCCGTGCCGGTTATCAGACATGGATCGGAGGCAACATCGGTGATGTGCTACTCGATAAACTCGACAAAATTCAACCGCTGGATGTTGTGGTGATGGAACTCTCTAGTTTTCAGTTGGAACTGATGACCGTCAGCCCGCAGGTGGGCGCGATTCTCAACATCACCCCGAACCACCTTGATCGCCATAAGACGATGCAAGCCTACACTAACGCCAAACTCAATATCATCCGGCATCAGCGCAATCAAGATGTCGCGGTGCTATCGGCCGATAACCCCATCACGAAATCGCTGGAAGTTGCGGTCAAAGGCGAACTCGCACAATTCAGCACTCGTGAGATGGTCTTGAATGGCACTTTCACTATCGGCAACCGCTTGATGGTCTCCGGGACAGCTAGCTATGACTATGTGCCGCATGTGCTGTGCGAAAAAGATGAGATCCCGCTAAGGGGCGAACATAATATTCAGAATGTGCTTGCCGCCTGCGCGATTGCTGGTTCATTGGGCTTAGCGGCAGATCGTCCCGGCATCTCGCCGGAAACGATGCGCGAAGCCATCTTAGCTTTTGAGGCAGTCCCGCATCGCTTGGAAGTGGTCTGCGAGCATCAAGGTGTGACCTATGTCAACGACAGCATCGCCACCGCGCCCGAACGGCTAGTTGCTGCATTGCGCAGTTTTAAAGAACCGCTGGTGCTGTTGCTCGGTGGTGCGGATAAAGATTTGCCGTGGGAAGAGGCGGTTCATTTAGCTTTGCAAAAGTCACGTGCTATTGTGTTGTTCGGTGCAGAGGGCAAAAAACAGGTGCGCACCATCACCGAGCGTATGTTCCGTTTACGCGGTCTTGATGAGCGTCAGCTACACGTCGTCGATGATTTGCCGGCGGCAGTGGCTGTTGCGTCAGCGGTAGCCGTCGCAGGGGATGTTGTGTTATTATCTCCGGGAGGTACTAGCTATGATGTCTATCCCGATTTCGCCCGCCGTGGTGAGCATTTCCGTGAGTTGGTGCAAGCGCTCGATGAATGAAGGCGCGTCATCCAAAAACGACTTATAATAGTTAAAACAATTCAACGCACAACCTGTCCATAGTGTTCAATGATGATAGTATTATGGCTGATCAATCTTTACCGCAACGCCAGCGCGTGATGCCGCGTTTCACCGATGAAACGACAGATAACACGCGCAACACCGAGAAGAAGATGAGTTATCTTGCCACGCTTGACCTACCGATGGTCTTGATCGTGAGCTTGTTGCTTGCGATTGGTGCGGGGATGGTTTTCAGCACAACATTCAATTGGAGCCTTGTTGATTTTGGTTCTTCAACCGCTATCTTCCTACGCTTACACATGCGTAATGTGATTCTCGCTTTGATCGCTTGTACAATCTTCGCGGTGGTGGATTATCGCTTCTGGCGACGATTTGCCCCTTTGCTCTTGCTCGTCACCTTTGGCGCCCTTGTGGCGGTCAACTTCTTCGGGGATGATACCTTCGGGGCGCGGCGTGCGTTGATTGGTGGCTCTTTACAACCGGGCGAGTTAGCCGAATTCACGATGGTCTTGTATATGGCGGCGTGGTTAGGCGCACGGCGCACCCGTCCCGATAGTTTCATCTTTGGCTTGATTCCCTTTGCAATTTTGCTCTGTTTGGTCTTGATCCCAATTGCGCTACAACCGGATTTCTCGACCGTGGTCATCATCGGCTTAACAACCGCAACGATGTTTTTCTTATCAGGGGCGCGTATCTGGCATCTGCTGATAGTAGGTTTTGTGGCAGTCCTTATGGGCTTTTTCATTGTACAGAACTATTCATATGCACAGGATCGTATTGATACCTATCTCGCATCATTGAACGATCCCACTGCGGCGAATTATCACACACAACAGGTGATCACAGCTTTCGTCACCGGTGGTTGGACGGGTAAGGGTCTGGGTCAGGGTACACAGAAGTTCAATAACGCGCTACCCGCCCCACATACCGATAGCATTTTCGCAGTGATCGGTGAAGAATTGGGCGTGATTGGCGCATCATTTGTGGTCTTGCTCTATGTCGCATTCGTCATTCGTGGTTTCCAGATTGCGCGTCGAGCGGTGGATCCTTTTGGTACTCTGCTGGCAACCGGCTTGACGCTCTGGGTGGCGATTCAGGCGCTCTTGAATATCGCTGTGATGACTGCCATTATCCCCACATCAGGTTTGCCTCTGCCTTTTATCAGCTATGGTGGCTCGGCATTATTTGTGTCGATGATTGGTGTGGGCTTGATTCTCAATGTCAGCCGTGTGGCAACTATTCGCGAGAACGCATCCAACCGGAGGCAGTATGGCACCACTCATGATAGCGGCTGGGGGAACAGGCGGGCACGTCTATCCCGCACTGGCCGTCGCAGAGGCGCTTCGCAAGTCAACCACGTATGAGCTAGTCTTTGTGGGCACACGGGGTGGCGGTGGCTTCGAGCGTCGTTTAGTGGATGCGTCGTCGGTGCCTTTTGCCTCGTATCACGAAATCTGGGCGGGGCCGGTGGTGGGGGTTGCGCCCATACGCGCTTTGAGCAGTCTGTTCAAGATGATATTGGGCTTGCTTCAGTCGATCACCTTGCTGATCAGTCAGCGCCCGCAGGCAATCCTGCTCACCGGTGGTTGGGCGAACGTTCCACTTGCGTTGGCGGGGGCACTTTTGCGCGTGCCGATGTTGATCTATCTGCCCGATATTGAGCCGGGCACCACAATTCGTCTGCTCAGCCGTTTTGTCGATAAAATTGCAGTCACCGTACCGGATTCCGCCCGCTATTTCCGCGATGGGCAAACCGTCACTACCGGTTACCCCCTGCGCGAAGCAGTCACTTCGGCAACTCGTGCCGCCGCGCTGGCTCACTTCGGCTTAGACCCTGAGCGTAAGACCTTACTGGTCACCGGTGGCAGTCGGGGCGCACGCACGATTAACATCGCACTGGGCCATATTTTGCCGGAATTGCTCGTTGAAAACGTGCAAATTATTCATGTCACTGGTACATTAGATTATGAGCGCACACATGAACAGGTGCTTGAGTTAATCGATCACCCGCATTATCATGTGTTCAGTTATCTGGATAGCGCCGAGATGGGTCTGGCATTCGCCAGCGCAGATATTGTATTAGGGCGTTCGGGGGCGAGTGCTTTGGGCGAATTTACATATTTTGGCTCGGCGTCGATCCTCGTGCCGTATCCCTTTGCATGGCGCTATCAGCGCGTCAATGCAGATTGGTTGGCTGAACATGGCGCAGGGCTTCATCTTGCAGATGAAGCGATGGCGCATCAGCTCTTGCCCACTTTACAATCACTCTTGCGTGACCAGGCACGTTTACAGCAATTACAAGCGTGTGCCCGTAACTTATATGCTGGTAATGGCTCACAGAATATTGCTCAGGAAATGCTTGCACTGGCTGGAGGTTCTTAACCGATGATACAACTCGTGCTGATTATGTATTTATTCATCGCCTTTTTTGGCTATGTGGGCTGGTTGCGGGGCTGGACAAAAGAGGTGATCTCGCTGGCAGGGATCATACTCGCAATCTTCGCCCTGTGGGAATTCCGCACGGTGATCACTGGTGTGATCTTCAACGATTTACCGCCAGGGCAGGTTTTCTATATCCAAAGCGCGATTTTTGTCACTATCGTGTTCTTCGCCTATCAGACGCGGGCACTCAACGCACGTGCTGGACGACGCAACAACCGCGAAGAATTACAAACGCGCGTACTCGGAGCGATTGTCGGTGCGGCTAATGGCTATCTGATCTCCGGCACGCTGTGGTTCTTCCTCGATTATCAGGGCTTGGATGGATTACGCGCTAATTATCCGCTTGCACCGCTCGTTGTGTCGCCTGCGCCGGGTTCTGTAAGTGCCGATATGGTGTCCAACCTACCCGTTTATCTGCTGACTGGAACCGGCGGTGATGGAGCACTTTTGTCGCTGGTGGTGGTGGTTCTGTTTGTGCTGGTTTTAGTGCTAATTTGAGGAGCACGTCCTTATGATCGAAATCTCTGGTATGATGTGGTTATTAGCGATCTGCTTCGGTGTGATTGGTTTCCTACGCGGTTGGCAACGTGAATTCACTGCGCTAGCAGGTATCATTCTCGCCACATTTGCACTCTTCCAATTCGATGCCTTCCTGCGCACAATTTTCTTTGGTTTCTCAGCACAACAGATGTTTTTCGTGCAGTTTGTCTCTTTCACGGTGATCGTCTTCCTCGTCTATCAGGCGAAACAGGTCGGTGGTGGCGAATTGCGCAGTGATGATGATTTACAAGATGGCTTGATCGGTGGGTTAGTGGGTTCGATCAATGGCTATCTCATCGGTGGATCAATCTGGTATTTTCTCGATGTGACTGAATATCCTTTTGTTGATCTAGTCAGTGCCCCTGCCCCTAATTCGCTCTCAGCCGAGTCACTCGGTTTGATGCCAATGATGCTCCTCGGTGGTGGGGCGGACGGCACAGGTGGCGCACTCTCAATCGGTGTGTTGATTCTCGTGGTCGCTGTCTTGCTCTCTATCTGAGCAGATTCGTTCATTTTGCAAATCGAAGGGTAATTCCTAATTGGCACAGCTCTTGCGCTTCACTTCTGGACAGCACATTCACCTGATTGGCATCGCGGGTGCAGGACTCTCTGCGATTGCACGGGTACTCATACTACGCGGATATTATGTCTCCGGCAGTGATCTGCGTGCGGATGCCAATACCGCCCAATTACAAGCACTCGGTGCGACGGTGCATCAGGGGCATGATGAGCGTTTCGTGCAGGGGGCTGATCTGGTGATTCGGTCATCGGCGGTCAAAGACGATCATCCAGAGGTGCGTAGTGCCCATGCGTTGGGTATCCCTGTTTACAAGCGCTCCGATGTCATGGGTGCATTGATGGCAGATAAGCAAGGGATTGCTATTGCCGGCACGCACGGCAAGACCACCACCACATCTATGATCGCGCATATACTCATCACCTGTGGTCATGATCCTGATTATATCGTCGGTGGGGTGTTGGCGAATACTGGAACCAACGCGGGTATGGGCGCGGGGCAAGCTTTTGTTATCGAAGCCGATGAATACGACAATATGTTTCATGGTTTAAACCCGCAAATCGCGCTGGTGACCAGCGTTGAATTCGATCATCCTGATTTCTTTCCTACGCCCGACGATCTACAGGCATCATTCGCACAGTTCATCGCTCGCTTGCCTGATGACGGACTGTTGATTGCCTGTGCGGATGATCCCGTTGCGCTTGAGTTTGCAAAGGGGCGTCGTCAAGCCAGTAAACCCGTTATCACCTATGGTTTCTCTGCTGTGGCAGATTGGCAAGTGGTTAACCTGCGCTATGAAGATGAACACACGCGTTGTGAGGTGATTACAGATGGTCAGGAACGGGGCACGCTGGTGCTGACCATCCCCGGCAAATACAATATTCAGAATGCACTCGGGGCGCTGATCGTTGCCGATCAACAGGGTGTGCCTTTCGCTGATGCCATCGCCAGCTTGGCAAACTTTCATGGCACTGGGCGACGTTTTGACGTGCGTGCGACAATCGGCGATGTGGTGATTGTCGATGATTACGCGCACCATCCGACGGCTATCCGCGTTATGCTAGAGGGCGCACGACAGCGCTACCCTCAGCACACGCTCTGGGCGGTGTGGCAACCGCATACCTTCACGCGCACCCAGGCGCTGTGGCACGATTATCTGCACGCCTTCGCTGATGCCGATCACCTGCTTATTACACCGATTTACCCTGCCCGAGAACGTGCCGAAGATTTCCCTGATGTGCATCTGCCTGATTTTATGCAGGCACTCACGCACCCTGACGCGCATTATCTCCTTGATTTTGACGCGATTGTTGAACATTTGTGTCAGCAAGTGCGTCCGCCCGCCCTGATCCTCATCATGAGCGCCGGCGACGCACCTCAAATCGGTATCCGTTACGCACAACAACTAGAGGCAAACCGTTCATGAGCCAAATCGACCAACTACGCATCACCGGATTGGCGCGTGATGTACCACTGGCTAAATACACGTCAGCGCGTCTTGGAGGCAACGCCGATTGGTTCTATCTGGCGCGTCATTCGCTCGAAGAATTGGCACAGGTGGTCAGCACAGCATGGCACGATGGTCTACCGGTGCGCATTCTCGGCGGCGGTGCAAACGTGTTGATAGCGGATGAAGGCTTTCGCGGCTTGGTAGTGGTCAATCGCATCACTGAAATCAACTTTGGCGATTGGCACGATGGGCGCACTGTGTCGGCAACCTCCGGCACCAGTTTGTTGAGATTGGCACGAGCGTGCGCCGAGCATGGTCTGGCGGGGATGGAATGGGCGATTGGTGTGCCGGGTACAGTTGGCGGGGCAGTGGTCAATAACGCTGGTGCGCATGGCGATGATATGGCGGGTAGTGTCGCCGATGTGGTGGTGCTAGAACCACCGGGGCCTCGCCTCTATACCAACGCTGATATGGATTATGATTATCGTCACAGTCGTCTCAAAGCCCGTACCGATCATGATTTTGTGGTTTTGCAGGTTAACTTCGTCTTGCCCCATGATACCCCGGATGCGATCCAGGCCCGTATGACAGAATTCAATGCCTACCGCAAGCGCACGCAACCCGGCGGTGCCACACTGGGCAGTATCTTCAAGAACCCACGTGGCGATTATGCCGGGCGCTTGATTGAAGCCTCTGGTTTGAAAGGCTATCGCATCGGCGGGGTAGAAGTCTCGGCAAAGCATGCCAATTTCATCGTGCATTATGGCTCGGCAACTGCCCGCGATTATTATGCCTTGATTCAGCATGTACAAGCGACGGTGCGCGAACGTCAGGGCGTTTCGCTGGAGCTAGAGATCGAATTACTCGGTGATTGGGACTGAGTCGTGATCCTCAGTTGCATTTTTTAGCAATCGGCGTAGTATAATAAAGTTGAAATTTTGTAACATGATGCAGGGAAACTATGGCGCGTAGACGAAATCAGCGTAGCACAACTTATACCGGCGTCTTGCGCGGTGGACGTAGCCGTGATGATCGACCGGCAGTTAGTCAGATCGAAGAACCGAAAGGCTTCAACTGGCGTATCATCAGTGGCTTGATTGTGATCATGCTCTCCGGTGTGCTATTCTTGTTCTTCTATTCGGATGTCTTTTATGTGACGAATATTCGCGTCGGCGGCGCCAATTACATGACCGTTGAAGAAGTGTTCACCTATGCAGATGTTGCAAATTATCATATCTTCTGGGTAACATCAGAAATGGTTGCGAACAACGTCACCCGTTACCAATCAATTGCTAACGCACAGGTGCGGATTGGCTGGCCACCCAACATGGTTACCATCACGATTGAAGAACGCGAACCCGCGCTCATCTGGGAACAAAACGGTGTAGCTGTTTGGATCGATGTACAGGGGAACGTGATGGACATGCGTGAAGAACGCCCTGATTTAGTGCGAATTGTCGTCGATGATCCGTTGTTTGAGGGGCCTCTTGGCAATGCAGATGGCCTTGATCCTGCGATTGTTTTTGGCGTGTTACAATTACATACCATGCGTCCCGACGTTTTGACGTGGCGTTACCATCCTGTGAACGGGCTAGGCTGGCGCAATGACAACGGCTGGGATGTGTGGCTAGGGACTGGAACTAGCATGGCTGAGAAAATGCAAATTTACGAACGCCTCTCCGCTGATATTATCGCACGCGGTATTCAGCCCGGAGAGCTTAACATAGTCGATACGGACGCGCCATATTATACCGTCCTTTGGGGTCGTTAACGGAATGAACGAAATTGTTGTTGGTTTAGACATTGGCACACATAAAATCTGTACAATCGTCGGCGAAGTACGCCCCGATGATATTCATGTGCTGGGTGTGGGCATCGAGCCAAGCCGTGGCATGAAGAAAGGCGTGGTCAACGATGTACAAGCCCTGATTGCGGCAATTTCGGCTTCAGCACACAAAGCCGAAAAATCGAGTGGGTATCAAATTCGGCGGGCATTTGTCAGTGTAGCAGGTAGTCATATCGCTTCGTTGACCAGTCGGGGAATGGCGCCAGTCAGTGGCTCGCGCAGTGTTCACGAAGAAGACCTTGACCGCGCCATGCAAGCCGCCCGCGCCATCGCTATCCCCCACAACCGTGAAGTGTTGCACGTTGTCCCACGTAGCTATACGCTCGACGGGCAAGAGGGCATCCGTCATCCGGTGGGTATGCACGCCTTTCGCCTGGAAGTCGATGCACATATCATCACAGCCGCATCATCGAGCTTGGCCAATCTCGAACAAGCCAGCGAAGGCGCAGGCATTTACGTTGATCGTTTCATCCTCAACCCGCTTGCCTCAGCCGATGCTACCCTCACCGAACAAGAGCGCGAATCAGGTGTGGTGGTGATCGACATCGGCGGCGGCACAACCGATATGGCCGTTTATGTCGATGGCACGGTCTGGCATACAGCCGTGATCGACATCGGCGGCGATCATGTCACCAACGACATCACCTATTTGCTCAAAGCCCCCTTCGAACTCGCCGAAGATGTGAAGATTAAACACGGGCATGCCCGTCAGCGTGATGTCAATGAACTAGATACGTTCATCGTGGAACCTTTCGGGGATGGCGTGCCACAAGAAATCTCGCGCCGTGATCTGGCGATGGTCATCGAGGCACGTGTCGAAGAAATCTTTGAACTGGTACAGAAAGAGATCAAGCGCTCCGGCTATGATGGGCTATTGCGTGCCGGCGCAGTCATCACCGGTGGTAGCTCACAGATCACTGGCATGAAAGACGTGGCGGCTACTGTTTTGCAATGCCCCGTGCGTATGGCTAAACCGGAAAAAATAACCGGCATTGCTGATATGCTCAAAAACCCATCGTATAGTACGAGTGTGGGATTATTGCGGATGGGGCTTGAATTTGATGGCGGTTTTCTAGAAGATGAATTACCGTCCAGTAGCTCTTTAGCCGGCAATGGCTTCGGACAATTGCTCGGTGATTTCTTGCGCCGCCTTTTACCGGATGACCGCGAAGAACGCTAATGAAGGTGTCAAAAACGTACAAAGCGGTTATAATGACCTTAAGATATACGACGGTAATAACTTGTATCGATCCGGATGGGGATGATCGCAGGGGGAACACATCAATCTAACCATTGTTGTACTGCGTTGTTATCTTTTCGTATTCAGTTGAATTATCGGGAACCAAACCAAAAATATACCCCCTAAAATTAAACGATAATCGACTTGCATACCCAATCTTGATCGATACAATGAGACTGATAGACAGCCGATAAAGTTCTGTTGAAGATATAAGGACGCGAACTCATGGAAGATTTTGAATTAATGCCCGGCGAAAGCTCTGCGATGATTAAAGTCATCGGTGTCGGCGGCGGCGGCGGTAATGCCGTCAACCGTATGATTAACGAAGGACTTGGTGGAGTCGATTTCATCGCAGTCAATACCGATAATCAGGCACTCATGCTCTCAAAAGCGAAGACTCGCGTCCGCATTGGCGACAAGCTGACACGCGGTTTGGGCGCAGGCGGTAATCCTGAAATTGGTCGCAAAGCCGCCGAAGAAAGTCAGGATGACCTGTACGAAGTGTTGCGCGGTGCCGATATGGTATTCATTGCCTGTGGTATGGGCGGTGGTACAGGCACGGGTGCAGCGCCCGTCATCGCACAAATTGCCAAAGAACTCGGCGCGTTGACTATCGGCGTGGTCACCCGCCCCTTCACCTTTGAAGGCAGTCGTCGTGGACAATTTGCCAGTGCCGGTATCGAGAACCTCAAAGATCAAGTGGATACGCTGATCGTAATCCCTAATGATCGCTTGCTCCAGATGGCAGATAAACGCGCTACATTGCAACAAGCCTTCTCATTGGCTGATGATGTGTTGCGGCAGGGTATTCAGGGGATCTCTGAACTGATTACCGTACCAGCACTGATCAACCTCGATTTCGCCGATGTGCGTACCATCATGTCAGAAGGTGGCGCGGCGCTGATGGCTGTTGGTAAATCTACCGGCGATGATCGCGCTCGTCAGGCTGCCGAAATGGCTATCAACAGCACTTTGCTTGATGTCACCATCGACGGCGCACGCGGTATCCTTTTCAACATCACCGGTGGCACCGATTTGACGCTGTTCGAGATCAACGAAGCCGCCGCTATCATCAAAGAGAGCGCTCATCCAGAGGTTAACCTCATCTTCGGGGCGCAAATTGACGAGAGCATGGGTGATGAATGCCGTATCACGGTCATTGCGACGGGGTTTGAGCAAAGCCGCGCTAAAGCGCATCTTGATGCCAAGCGGCTACAATCTCAACCTATCCAACGCGAACAACCGCGCCAACAGCAACCACAACCTGTCGAGCGCCCGCGCCCGCAACAACCGGTGCAACAACAACCACCTGCTCCACAAGCGCCCGCGCAACCCCCTGTGCAACAGGATGAACCTCGTGTGTACGACGAAAGCAATACCGATATACCCGCATTCTTACGCCGACGCAATAATCGTTAAGGCGCATTACCATCAGCAATTTACAGGGGTTATGCAATCCGCATAACCCTTGTTCTAACACACCGTATCAACAACGCCCCCTATTGGCTATCCCTTGAATTTTGTGCCACTCGCTGATTACTTGTGATAACTTATGACCTTTTTTGACCTCAAAAAAGTATAATTTTTGTTATGTTGTCAAACATTATTATAACCAAAATCGTTCCCAAATTAAGTGGACAACTGACCCCATAAGTGATATAAAGAAGGATAAGCAATACGCGTAGTATTTCCTTAAAAACTGAACGTCACAGATAGGGATTGATTGGGGGAAGTGCGGTGAAAATCCGCCACTGTCGCGCAACGGTCATAGTCCGATTACCCGGCTCTATCGTACTCTCGTAAGTTGCCTTCGCGTTTAAAAGGTGGACGAGTCGTGATGTGTTAATTTGCTGGCGTTTAACATCGGTCGGCAGTCAACATCTTCACAATACTCCAGTAATATCTGATAGTCGCGCTTTAAGCAGTTGAGAACCAACTCACTTTCAACTGTGCTGATTTTTTGTACGCTCATGATAATTTAGTTTCTATATTGAGGTGGGATGAATGGCGCAACCTGACACAACAAAACCCAATCAGCTACATGATTTGGGCTATAAAATTTTCTTAGATCGTTATGCACAAAAAGATATGACTCGCGAAACCCTGACGGTTGATGATACCGTGATTGTGGTGGTCAATCCACAGACCGGACAGCGCGAAATTGGCACGGTGACCAAGATTAACCTGCCAACAGTCACGATCAAGCTCAACGATGGCGAAGTGGTTGAACGCGACATTGAAAATGTCGATAAACCGTTAGAGACTGAACCGGCACAAATGATGGATCGCGTGGCACGTGGTGTTGCTGAGGTTGAGAAGAATAAAAAATCACGCAAACAATGGTCAGAGCAATTTCGCTGGTTGCTCGATGATTGGAAATTCGTTCCCGGTGGGCGCATCCTTGCCGCTGCTGGCACCGATCAAGAACTGACCTTCTACAATTGTTATGTGATTCCCTCACCTCAAGATTCTCGTGAAGGCATCATGCAAACCCTGACACACATGACAGAGATCATGTCACGCGGTGGCGGTGTCGGCATCAATATTTCTACTTTGCGCCCGCGCCACGCCTATGTCAAAGGCGTGAATGGGCGTTCGAGCGGGTCGGTCAGCTGGGGCGCACTCTATAGCTTTGTCACAGGTTTGATCGAACAAGGTGGGTCACGCCGTGGCGCACTGATGCTGATCCTTAACGACTGGCATCCGGATGTGTTTCACTTCATCAATAGTAAGCGCGAAGCAGGACAGATCACCAACGCCAATATCAGCGTCGGCGTATCCGATCAACTGATGGACGCGGTCAAGAATGACGACGACTGGGATTTGTTATTCCCGGATACCAGCGATCCGGATTATGATGAACTGTGGGATGGCGATCTCGATACGTGGATCAACGCCGGACGCAAAGTAATTCTCTATAAAACCATCAAGGCACGTGAACTATGGAACGCCATCATTGAGAGTGCCTGGACATCAGCCGAGCCGGGCGTATGGTTCCGTGAGCGCAGTAATAAGATGGCGAATAGCTGGTACTTTAACCCGCTTATCAGCACCAATCCTTGCGGTGAACAACCGCTGGGCGCGTGGTCAGTCTGTAATTTAGGGGCGCTCAATCTTAGTCGCTTCTATGATGCTGATAACAATGATGTTGCGTGGGATGAACTGGATAAAGCGGTACGTATCGCCACCCGTTTCCTCGATAATGTGATCGATACCACGCCCTATTTCTTTCAGGAAAACGAAGATATGCAACTCTCCGAAAGGCGCGTTGGCTTAGGCACAATGGGCATTGCGGAGTTGATGATTGATTGTGGTGTGCGTTATGGCAGTGATAAATCAGTGACTTTCATCGAAAAAGTATACAATGCGATTGCTGTTGCCGCTTATGAAACTTCGGTGGAACTCGCCCGTGAGAAAGGCGCTTTCCCCAAATTCGACGCCGAGAAATATCTCGAAAGTGGCTTCATGCAACAAATGCCAGATCATGTGCGCGAAGCCGTTCAAGAACATGGTATCCGCAATGTGACCCTGCTCACACAAGCCCCGACAGGCACAACCGGTACAATGGTCAATACCAGTACAGGCATCGAACCCTTCTTCAGTTGGGTATACTACCGTAAGAGCCGTCTGGGTCTGCATGAGGAACAGGTTCCGATTGTAGCGCGTTACTACGAAGAAAACCCGGATGCCGAAAGCCTACCGGAGCATTTCGTGACAGCGATGGATCTCGCGCCGGAAGAACATGTCAAGGTACAGGGGGCGTTTCAGCGTTGGATTGATAGCGCCATTTCTAAAACTTGTAACGTGCCCAACGAATACACCGTGGAGCAAGTCAGCGACTTATACCAGATGATGTACGATCTCGGTTGTAAAGGGGGCACAATCTACCGTGATGGTAGCCGTGATGAACAGGTCTTGATGCTCAAGAAAGATGACGAGCCGAAAGACGCGCCCAACGCAGAAGAAAAATCCGAGCAAGTTACTACACCGCACCGCGTCTATCGCCGTCCGGGTGTGTTGAACGGAACCACAGTGCGCTTCAATACACCCTTCGGTAAATCGTATATCACCATGAACAGCGATGAGCAGGGCAACCCCTTCGAAGTTTTCATCACGGTGGGCAAAGCCGGTAGCGATATTCAAGCGGATGCCGAGGCGCTGGGACGCATGATCTCTTTGCAACTACGCACAACAGCACCTAACAATCGCCGTGAAATGCTCAAGTTGGTGATTGAGCAATTATCTGATATTGGCGGGGCGCGTCCGATGGGCTTCGGTCCCAACCGTATCCTGTCTTTGCCGGATGCTGTCGGACGGGCACTGATGACGCATTATCTCAATGAACCACAACCACAACAGCTTGGTCTGCCGATCAACGGTGACGTGGTGGATACACCAGCACCTAAAGCGGAGAGCGACACGCAGGAACACACCGCCAGCAACACCAAAGGTTTTCAATCCGGTGCGGATATGTGTCCCGAATGTGGCACAGTTAGTTTCATCCGCGTTGAAGGATGCCGTAAATGTTTGACCTGCGGTTATAGCGAGTGCTAATCCCTTTCATCTGCTGAAGATGTTGCCCATATTAACAAAGAGGATCACAGCAACCACCGTGATCCTCTTTTGTGTTTTATGGCACAGCAGAGGCTAGTTTTCCACCTTCACCCCGCTATAGACCGGTGGTAGATAGTTCACCTCGCGCGCATAACGTAACAGTTCCTCGCGGAAGTTAGGATGTGCGATTTCGGTCAGAGCGAGCACGCGCTCGCGCACGCTCAAGCCCCACAAATCCGCAACGCCGTATTCTGTCGCCACCATGCGCACATCATTGCGCGAGGTCGTCACGCCTGCGCCCGGCTTGGGTACGGTCACAATACGGCTGATGGTATCGTTCTTCGTGGTACTGGGTAGGGCGATGAAGGACATACCGCCTTTACTGCGCGATGCACCGCGTACAAAATCTAACTGTCCCCCTACACCACTATAGAAGCGCGGTCCGATGCTATCGGCACACACTTGCCCGGTTATATCAACTTCGATTGCGCTGTTGATCGAGACCATCTTATTATTGCGCGAAATCACGAACGGATCGTTGACGTACTCCGTCGGGTGCAGTTCAAAGAAAGGGTTGTCGTCGATGTAGTCGAACAGCTTCTGTGAACCGAGTACAAACCCACTCACCACCTTGCCGGGGTGCAGGGTTTTTTCCGCATTGGTGATGATCCCTGCCTCGATCATGTCCATCACCCCGTCAGAGAATAATTCCGTATGGATACCGAGGTCTTTATGCTGGGTTAACTGGCGCAAGACAGCATCCGGTATCCCGCCGATACCCGTCTGGAGCGTTGCACCATCGGGGATATACTCGGCAATATGGCGGGCGATTTGTATCTGCACCGCATCCGGTTCAATGGGGGGGATCTCCGGAAGAGGATAATCGACGTCAATCAGGTAGTCGATATTATCGACATGGATAAAGCTATCGCCATGCGTGCGCGGCATATTGGGGTTGACTTCCGCGATCACCAGACGGGCGTTCTCGGCGGGGGTTTTGGTCACGCCGACTTCAATGCCATATGAACAGAACCCGTGACGATCCGGTGGGCTGACGTGGATTACCGCAACATCCAGTGTATACCGTTTGCTGACGAACAGGCGCGGAATCTCCGATAAGAAGATCGGCGTGAAATCCGCCAAACCCGCGTTGACTGATGCGCGGGCACTGGGCCCGATGAATAGATTGTTGACGCGGATATGCTCGGCGATGTCCGGCGTGATATACGGTTTAGAACTCAGATCGAGCAATTGGAAGATCTCGACATTGTGTAAGGTCTTGTGTCGCTCAATCAGAGCGTATAAAAATTGCAGAGGGGTGGAGCAGTTGCCAGTCAAAAAGACCTTATCACCTGAGCTAACTTTGCTCGCGGCTTCTTCAGCCGTGATGAACTTGTTTTCCCAATACATAGACTGTGACTTATCCTTTGCTCACTCGATGCACTATATCACTAGGGTATCGGGTGATACCTACTTGGGGAAGTGAGTTAAGGCAGTAGCCACAGGTGATGAACTGCCTTATTTGCTATATGACGCTTACACTACGCCCCTCTACGCCGTTCATCATTCTGTCATTTATGCCAGTTACAATGTGCCTGTTTGTAAATTTTCTAGCGTGAACAAGGTGACTATGACGAAGAACAAAATGCCCGTGCATCAACTGTTGGCGCGTGTTATCCTGATAGCGATACTGGTCTGGTTGGCAGTTATCGCGTTGTTGATAGCTGTCATTGACCGTACCGGACGCATTGACCAACCCCGCGAAGCCGATGCGATTGTCGTGCTGGGTGCCGGTCTGGCGCGAGACGGGCGACCCGGCTATGCGCTGGTCAGGCGCTCGGCACATGCGTCTGAGTTATGGCATCAGGGCTATGCTGATACCATCGTTTGCACGGGAGGCATCGCGCCCACGCAAGCCCGCAGTGAGGCGGATGGCTGTCGTGATGTGTTGTTACGGCGCGGTGTGCCGGATTCAGCAATTTTGCTGGAAGAACGTAGTACCAGTACCGAAGAAAACGCGCTTTATGCCCGCGATATCTTACAGCTGAACGCGCTACAATCGGTGATTGTAGTCAGTGATAGTTATCACGTCTTTCGGGCAAGCTATATCTTCGAGACAGTCGGTTATCCTGACGTGAGCCTTAGCCCTGTTCCGGCTGAACGCATTCGCGGTTATCCGACTTATAACGCTTCGGTAGTACGCGAAGTACTTGCCTTACATTGGCAGGTGTTCAAGACCGCGCTGAACTTACCCATCACTAGTTTGTGAGGTCAATCAGGTTTTCGCAGGTCAAACGGTGGTCACTCATATGACATAGTAATCATGATTCGCATATAATGAAGTCAAATACTCATATTACTAGTCAGGGGGACTATATGCGAAGATTGAGTGTATTCGTACTTTTTATGTTGGGCTTATTGGCGATTACCTTGCCTCAGCTAATGGCACAACAGCAGGATGAGGAAACACCGTCAACCGTCACCGACGGCGTGTTACAATGGGTGGATAGCGATCCGCTCACCGGTGCTGAGCTAGGTCTTGATACACCGATTGACCTGTTCTTTGATCGCCCGCTCGATTGCGACACCGTGACGGATGCCTTCAGTATCACACCGACGATTACCGGTGAGATCAGTTGTCAGGATACGCGCCTGCGCTTCACACCTGATAGCGCCTACGAGCTATCTAACACGTATCGCGTGACAATCAGCACCACCTTGCTTGGTCGCGATGGCGCACAATTACTGGAAACCCTCACGCTTGATTTCGATACCATCGGCTTCTTACAGGTCAGTGAGACCTTCCCCGCACCTGATGCGCTCGATACTGAACTAGATGCCAGCATTACCGTGATCTTTAACCGTCCGATTGTGCCTCTGATCTTGGCGGAAGATGATCGCGAGCTGGTCAACCCCTTGCAGATTGAACCATCAATCAGCGGGGAAGGGCGCTGGGTGAATTCATCCATTTACCTGTTTGAGCCGGATACCGCATTACAGACCAGCACCAGCTATACGGTCACTATCCCTGAAGGTTTGACGGCGGAAGATGGTGCGCCTTTGCCGGATGATTATCGTTTCACTTTTACCACCCAACCGGCTCAACTCAATGAGTTCACGCCCGCGCAGGGAGATGAACTGGTAGCGCTCGATAGTGCGGTGCAGATGCGCTTCAACGTGCCTGTTGAACAAACCAGTGTCGAGCAAAACTTCAGCTTACAAGCGGAGAATGGCGCGGTTGTCTCTGGCACATTTGACTGGGCAGAAGATAGCATCGGCGTGCAGTTTGTACCCGATCAACCCTTGCAGATTGCGACCACCTACACCGTCACCGTGGAGATGAATGCGGTGAGCGGGATCAATGGCGGGCAGGCGACGAGCGATCAAACGCTGACATGGTCATTCGATACCGTACCTTTTCCTGCTGTACAACGCACTAGCCCCGATGATGGCGAAGACGTGCCCCCATATGGTGGGTTTATCGTCTACTTTGCCTCACCGATGGAGCAAGATCAGTTTGCTGAATACATCACCATCGAACCCGAACCGGACTTCGAGCCGAATTACTACTGGCGCGAGTGGGATAATAGTCTTGAGGTATCTTTCACACCCTATGCTAGCACCGACTATTCGGTGACGATTGAAGCCGGCTTACAGGATATTTATGGTAATAGCATCGAACAACCCTATAGCTTCAGCTATAGCACGCGCCCATTTAATCCGAGTGTGCAACTGCGCGTGCCGGGACCTGTGGGCTTTTACAATGCTGATCGTGATCCTACCGCGCTCTTCGTGACGCATGTCAATGTCGATTCGTTTGATGTGACGCTCTACGATCTCGCGCTGGCGGATCTGGGCGGATATCTGCTGAGTGATAACGCCTATGAATATTTCAACCGTAACGGCACACTCTCCGATGCGACCCGCCGTGAAAGTTGGACTGTGGACGGCTCACAGGTGCCAGAGAATGCCATCCGCTATGATTTGCTCGCCTTCAATCAGAGTGTCGGTGCGCTCAGTTGCCCCGCTTCTTTGCCTACGCGCCTCTATGAACAAGAGCGGGCTATTGTCAGTTCGCCGGAAGATCCGGTGCGGGCGCGTAGTGCGCCAGTCGATGGCGAAATTGTCGATTTGCTTTATCAAGACTACGCCTTGCTAATCCTCGGTGAGCCGATCTGCGGATCGGATGGCTTGCTGTGGTATCCGGTGCAGTTGCGCGATGAAACGCCCGTATGGGTTGCTGAGAGCGTTGATGATGAATACCTCATCGCCCCTGTTGGCGACGCGCAGATCACCCCCTTACCGGTTGCTGATAGCGACGGTAATCGCCTTGCGCCCGGCGCGTATGTTTTGCGGGTAAACTTAGACCAACCCGGCAATAATTTCTATGACGATACCCATGTGATGCTGGTGGCGAATGCCAATATCATCCTCAAGCACACGGTCGATAGTATGATGGTCTGGGTGACGGATGTGCAAACCGGCGCACCGCTGGCCAATGTGCCGGTGACATTCTTTGGGGATGATAACGCCTTCGTTGAGATCGCTTCGGGTATCACCGATGAGGAGGGCGTGTTGCAGGTGGATGTCCCTGTCATTGATAACGATTACAACCCGCGTATAGCTGTTGTCCAGACCGATACCCATTTCGGCGTGGGCTATACCATGTGGGATCAAGGCATTTCGCCTTATCAGTTCCAGCAAAACTATAACTACTATCCCGATCAATATCGCATCTATCTGTATGCAGATCGGGCGGTGTATCGTCCGGGGCAGATGGTCTACTTGCGTGGTGTGGTGCGAGAACAAGACGACATCCGTTATACCGTACCCGATGCCGATACGATCGCCTTGACGATCAATAATAGCTTCGGCGAAGCCATCTACGAAGGCGATGTGACGATCAACGAATACGGTTCGTTCTCGCTGGAATTGGATTTAGCAGATGATACCTCACTCGGCTTCCATAATGTGATCGCCGAGATGCCCAGCTCGCGCAACCGTTACTACAATCCAAGCGGGTTTACACAGTTCAATGTCGCGGAGTATCGCTTGCCGGAATTCCTCGTTGATGTCACACCGAACACGCCGGAAGTCGTACAGGGCGATACCCTCAGTGTGACCGTCAACAGTACCTATTTCTTCGGAGGTAATGTCAGCGATGCAACTGTTGATTACAACGTGATTGCCGAGAATTACTTCTTCACGTATCAGGGTAGTGGGCGCTATGACTTCACTGATTATAACTATGATGCGGGCCCCAGTGCCTTCTATGCCAGTAGTGATCGCGGTACGATCGCCAGTGGTTCGGATGTCACCGATGAACAAGGTCAGTTCGTGATCGAAATTCCGGCACGCCTCGCCGATGTCTCACAGAGCCAGACTTACATCATCGAAGCCACCGTGCGTGATGAGACCGGTCAGGCGGTATCAGGGCGCGGACAGGTGATCGTCCATCAGGGCGAACTCTATCTCGGCGCACAACCGGAGAGCTACGTCACCCGCGCCGGTGATGAGAGTGCCGTCAATATCATCGCAGTAGATTGGGATAGCAACGCCATCGCCGATCAGACCGTTGATGTGCGGGTGGTAGAACGGCGCTGGTCATCGGTGCAAGAACGCGACGAAATCGGTCGCACGGTCTGGACGTGGTCAGTGGAAGAAATTCCGGTCACGGAAGGACAAGTCACCACAGATGAAGATGGGCAAGCGCAATATCGCTTCGTGCCAGAGAATGGCGGGAACTATAAGATTTATGTCACCACCCGCGATGTACAGGGTAATCAGGTGCGATCGGCGACCTATGTCTGGGTGTCCTCGGATCGCTATGTATCATGGCGACAACAGAACAGCAACCGCATTGAGCTAATCGCCGATGCTGACAGTTATGAAATTGGCGACACCGCCGAAATCTTGATTACCTCGCCGTTCCAGGGCGAAGCCGAAGCCTTCATCACCGTCGAACGGGGCGACGTAATCACCTATGACCGCATCACACTCACCAGCAATTCGTATCTCTACAGCTTGCCAATCACTGAAGCCTATGCACCGAATGTGTTCGTCAGCGTGATGATCGTCAAAGGTGTGGATGATAATAATCCGGTTGCCGGTTTCCGTATGGGCTATGTGCAATTCAGCGTCACGCCGGAACGCTATCAACTCACTTTAGATATACAATCCGATGTGGACAGCACCAGCCCACAACAAACTGTAACCTACACCATTACTACCACAGATTGGCAGGGTGATCCTGTATCAGCGGAAGTGGGCGTTGCTGTCACTGATCTCGCGTCGCTCTCGCTGGCAGATGATCCCAGTCGTCCGATCTTTAATTACTTCTATAGCGATCAATCCTTGTCAGTCAGCACCACCACACCGCTGACCATCAACACTGATCAGATCACACAGGAGGTGCTGGATACCATCAAAGGTGGGGGTGGGGGTTTATCCGCAGAAGGCGTGATCGAAGTGCGTGGTGAGTTCATCGACACACCATACTGGAACCCGCATCTCGTCACTGATGAGAACGGTCAGGTCAGCTTTGATGTGCGCCTGCCGGACAACCTCACTACATGGCGCTTGAACGCGCGTGCGCTCACGCTTGCGCCGGATGGTGTGATGCTCGTTGGTCAGGATACCTTCGATTTACTCAGTACCAAGCCGATACTAATCCGCCCAACCACCCCGCGCTTCTTCATCGTGGGCGATGAGGTGGTGCTCGGTGCGGTGGTCAACAACAACACTGAAAACACGCAAGATGTAGTTGTCACACTCAATGCAGAAGGTGTCTCCTTGCTTGATGATAACCGCACCCAACAGATCAGTGTGCCGGCTAACGGGCGTACACGGGTGAGCTGGCGCGTGCGCGTCACGGATGCCGAACAAGCACGTTTGAGTTTTCTCGCGGATGCCGGCACATTCAGTGATGGCGCGGTATCGAGCGTAAGCCTCGATGATGAGGGCACGCTACCGATCTACCGCTATGTCTCGCCGGAAGTCGCCAGCACCGTTGGCACATCAGGCGTGCTGGAAACTGCCGAAAGCCGTGTTGAAACGATCTACCTGCCGGCACGCTTCAACATCGAAGCCGGCACACTAACGGTACAGGTTGATCCGTCGCTGGCTTCATCGGCGCTCGATAGTCTCGATTATCTCGAAAACTACAATTACCAATCGACGCACACCACTGTGGATCGGCTTCTGCCCAATATCATGACCTATCGCGCTTTCGCCGAGTTCAACTTAGCTGATGACGCGCTAGAAGCGAATCTCACACGTACCGCGAACCGCGCCGTACAAAAACTGACCGCCGAACAACACGCGGATGGCGGTTGGGGTTGGTGGGTGAACTCGCCCAGTGATCCGATGACTACCGCTTATGCGCTGTTGGGCTTGTACGAAGCACAATCACAGGGCTTCACAGTGCCTGAACAAGCGCTACAACGTGCTCAAACCTATCTACAATCTAACCTGATTGCGATTAACGAGAACACCAGCACATGGCAATCTAATCGGCAAGCATTCGTGCTGTATGTGCTAGCACGCACCGGTTCCGCCGATGTGGCCCGCACAGAGGTTGTGTATCGTAATCGCGATAATCTCAGTCTGTACGCGCACGCGCTGTTGGCAGAAGCCTTCGCTTATATCGACCCGCTCGATACCACGCGCTCGGACGTACTGCTGACGACACTCGTTGATCACGCTAGCATCAGCGCATCGGGTGTGCATTGGCAAGAGGACACCGTCGATTACTGGAATTGGAACACCGACACGCGCACGACAGCGCTGGCGCTCAATGCTTTTGTCCAACTGCGCCCTGAAAGTGACCTGATTCCTGGCATTGTCCGCTACTTGATGATCCAACGACGTGCCGATCATTGGGAAACGACACAAGAGACGGCGTGGTCAGTGATGGCGCTCACCAACTGGATGATCGCTTCTGATGAACTACAAGCTGATTATGCCTATGAGATTGCGCTCAATGGTGAGATACGCCTCAGCGACGATGTCACGCCTGCTGATGTGAACGAGAGCGCCCAATTGGTGATCGACATCGCAGAGTTGATGCAAGGCACAGCCAATCAACTGCTCATCAACCGCACGGGTAGTAATGACGGCAACCTGTACTATACTGCTTATCTCAACGCCCAATTGCCGATTGCTGAATTGCAACCGATCAGCAACGGGGTGACGATCTCGCGTAGTTATAGCTTGCAAGCTGACGCCGATCAGGCACCGATCACACAGGCGCAAGTGGGTGAGATCGTCGAAGTACGCTTGACAATCATCGTGCCTGACGATATGCATTTCGTCGAAATCTACGATCCACTGCCAGCCGGTGCGGAAGGCATTGACCCTAACCTGAACACCAACGCGCAGATCGGCACACGTCCGAGCATCAACCGCACCAATCCCCTGCGCTATGGGTGGGGTTGGTGGTGGTTCACCAATACTGAATTCCGCGATGAAGCGGTTGTGCTCAACGCTGACTATCTGCCGGCAGGCACCTATGAATATGTCTATGCCATGCGTGCCGGCATTGAGGGCACTTATAACGTGATCCCGCCAGCTGTCCGTGAGGTTTACTTCCCTGATGTCTATGGACGTGGAGCCGGTTCAACCTTTATCATCGAAGCCGACCAATAAGCACACGGTGGGGGATCATTCACCTGATGATCCCCCTGTTTGGAGCAAATTTGCATGACAATTCCGTACTATGACCAGAACGGACAAGCGTTCTTTGACCGTACTGTGAATATCAACTTGCACACACTTTATGAGACCTATGCGCGTTACCTACCGGCTAACGCTCACATTCTCGATGCCGGTTGTGGCAGTGGGCGCGATAGCAAAGCCTTTCTCAAACGAGGTTACGCGGTCAGTGCCTTCGATGCCAGCAAGACAATGGTGCAACTCGCCCGCGAATACACCGGTTTGCCGGTTAAGCAACATACCTTCGCTGAAATGACCTATCGGTCGCAGTTTGATGGCGTATGGGCGAATGCCTCGCTCTTGCATCTGCCGTATAAGCGTCTACCGGCTACGTTTGATAAGATCGCACAGGCGATCAAGCACCATGGCATGGTCTTTATGTCGTTCAAAGTGGGACAGGGTGAACACAAAGCACCCGATGGACGGCACTTCACCCACTTTGATGAAGCACATCTGCGTGATTTGATCGCACAGTTTCCGGAGTTCCTAATTGAGAGCATTTTACAGACGACGGATGACCGCGGGGAAGATTATCCTGACTGGTTGAACGTTTTCGTGCGCTATCTTGGACGATGACGCACCGAATCAGAATATAAAACACTCGCGTTATGAGACGGATTAGAGTATAAAGTAACTATCACGTACGAGTAGGGAGCGACTTCCTCATGAGTGATCATAATGTCTATGAGATGCTGTGGGACTGTCAGTTCTGTGGCACGAAGAAAAACCTTGGCTTGACGCATCGCTTTTGCCCGAACTGCGGTGCGCCACAAAACCCGGCATCGCGTTACTATCCGTCTGACGCTGAGAAAGTCGCGGTCAAAGATCATCAATTCGTGGGTGTGGATGTGATCTGCCCCGCCTGTAATGAACTGAACAGCGCCTCATCTGAGTTCTGTGGGCAGTGTGGCTCGCCCCTCACGGAAGGCGCACGCGCCACAACACTTGAGGCGCAATCCCGCACCTTCGACGAAGCCTTTGAAACTAGCGTATCACGCGATATTGTCAAAGAGCGTTTTGATCAGCAGATGCAGGCAATCGGCGTACAACCCACACCCAATAAGAAGAAGCGTGGCCATATTGGCAAATCTAAAATCGCCGCGATCATCGGTGTGGTGGTGCTGGTTTTCGGCGCATTATTCACGGCTTTCAACCTCAAGAAAGATGTGAGCGTTATCGCTTCTGAACATGAGTGGGAGCGCGTTATCACGGTGCAGGAGTATGATAACTTCACCGCCCGTAGCTGGCGCGATAGCCCACCAGTCGGTGATAGTGTCTCGATGGTGCCCGGTTCGTGCCAGCGCGAACAGCGTTCGACACGGCGGATTGCGGATGGGCAGACCTGTCGCACGGTGCGGCAGGATAATGGCGATGGCACGTTCTCCGAACGCCAAGAGTGTACCACCAATTACCGCGAAGAACCCGTCTATGATGATATGTGTTCGTGGCGCGGGATGCGTTGGGAGTTTGACCGCGATGCGCGTACATCTGGCGGACTAACGACCACACCCTATTAGGCCCAATTATCGCTCAATTGCGAAGGGCAAAGGCGCGTAGGTTGCGAGCGCGAATCCAACCGCGACGAGACTTACACAGTACACTATGACGATACCAGCGATGACAGTCGTTATCAGTGTGCTTATGCCCAGTCCGATTGGGAAGCCATCCCGCCCAACTCGCGCTGGACAGGGCAGGCACGTGCTCTGATTCCGAATTCATTGCTCTGTGAGACGCTCACCCGGCAGTGAAGGCCGGTGAGCGCAGGCGTTCGTTTTAAGCACCTGTCGGCTCAACGGGGATAGTCTGGCGTAAGAAGCGCAAGATTTCCTCGTTGACTGATTGCGGTTCATCATGTTGTAACCAGTGGGTGGCGTTGGGGTAGAAGATCAACTCACCATCGTCACACACGCGGATGCTCGGCTCGGCGAGTTCTTTGCCTAGCGCGATGTCTTGCTCACCCCACAGCATTAGCGTTGGCGTGCTGATGCGCCGTGGCTTGCTCAAATTGTTGTTCATCGCGCTACTACCCATCGCCCGATACCAGTTAATCATCGATTTCAGCGCGTCCGGTTGTGACCATGCCCGCCGATATTGCTCGATGTCGGCATCGCTGAAGGTATCCGGCTTGCTTGATTGTCGGAGCATCGTCGCCATACCCGCATAATCGCCGAGGCTTGCCAGCGTTTCCGGCATAAAAGGGATCTGAAAGAAGCCGATATACCAGCTTTTCAGAAATTGCCCGATATTTTTCTGCGTCATTTGTTCGATCATGATTGTTGGATAAGGTACATTGAGAATGACCAGTTTACGCAGACGTTCAGCGTGCAAAGTCGCAACCCACCACGCCACAGCCGCGCCCCAATCATGCCCGACAAGATAGAATGTATCATAACCGAGTGCATCGGCTAAACCGACCACATCTTCCGCGAGCGTGTCCAATTGGTACGCATCGACACCGCGCGGTTTATCGCTCAGGTTATATCCGCGTTGATCGGGCACAATCACGCGGTAGCCTTGCTCCGCCAATACCGGAATTTGATGCTTCCATCCATACCAGAATTCAGGGAAACCGTGCAACAGGATGATCGGTTCACCGTCTTCTGGTCCTGCCAGCACCACATGCAAAGTGACATCACCCACTAAGATATAACGTTGTTCAATATTATCCAGCATGTTCTTATCCTCACACCCGTGAAATTTTGCACAATTATACACAGCGAATGTTAAATCTGTGTGAGACTATCGCCAACGATATAAGGTGTAGGCAATCTCATCTGACCAGATCGGCTCGGTTGCTTCGTAGAAATACTGTGGAAACAGCGCGTTTTCTTCCAGCGCAAACTCATGGTACTGTGACCACAGCGCATAACCATCACGGCTTTCGCCCTGTTCGAAGGTGAACAGCAACGCATAGTCATACTCGGCACGCCATGTGTCAATCAGTTCGTCGGGCGTTGTCCCCATCTGCAACGGACGTGACCAGTTATCAAATAGCAGATCGCCCGTGCAGGTCAGGTCGTCGGGGCAGTGATAAGTTTTGGGTTCCCATAAGAATAACACCCGTGATCCGTCAGGCAGATCATCAAGCGCCAGCATCGCTGGATAAAGTAAGCCCATATTTTGCGTCAGATACGTGTGTTCATCGATTGCCCCGCTGTGATATTCCAGCACACGACTGCGCGAAAAATACGACACATAGTCGAACGTGCCTAGCACGATGCTGATGATCAGCGCCGCCTGTGTGATGAACACAATATCAAGCGGGCGACGCAGGAATTTCTCTAGACTGTGATAAGCTAGTGCACCGAGCATCGCCACTAAGGGTAACCCGATCAGCATCAGACGTGTTTGCCCGCCGATACCACTCACCGCCGCCAGACCCATCCAGAAGATCATCACCACTAGCGCCATCGGTAATAGCACCCGTGCCAGTTGACGCGCTGTTTGAGGCAATCGTGACCATCCTAACGGCAATAAGAAGGGTAAGGTCAGCAAGAATGCCCCTGCTGTAAAGCTATACGGGGTCAAACGATGCACGCCGAAGATCGTCGCGGTGAAGGGCAGTAACGGAATGTGCCACCATAAGCCGTTATCAATCAAGCCCTTGCCCGTCTCACCAAAATTTGCTGAGCGCATACTATCCCAGTTCACCCCATCGAACACGTACGGATAAAATGGGTTTTCGTATAGTAATAAGCCTTTGACCAGCCACGGCGCAAACATCAGCGCCCCTAGCGCCCCATAGATCAGCGTGTTGCGGAGTAGTTGCTTCGGTTGGTGCAACACAATCACGACATAAATCGCAATTAATAAGGGGGCGGCGGTGTATTTGATGCCGGCCGCCATCCCCGCACTGATCGCTGTAAGCATCAGCCATTGCCAGCGCGGATCTATGCTATCTGTCTGCACCCACTGCATGATGCTGATGACGCTCACAATGCCATAGCTCATCAACGCCAGATCAACATATGCCCAACCCATCAGCAACCAGACATTAAAACTGCCGAGCATCACCAGCACAGCCAATGCGCCCGCTTTGCTCGATGTATGGCGCTCAACAAAGTGATACAGGGCGATCAATCCCAGCAAGCCTAGACTGAGATGCATAACTGCCGGCGCATGGTCACTGCCCAGCATCATCAGCAAGCCATATAACATCTCTATATTTTGTGGAAAACCAAAGAAGTGATTATCGAGATTCTGAACAATCGCGCCCGCTTCGATATAGTGTGCCGGCACAACCAAGTGATAGTTGATCGCATCCCATGCAAAAGGCGGAGCCAACGCCAGCAATAGCGCTGATAATAATGTCACTGTGGCAAAACCGCGCACGAAACGTTCCCATGGTGTAGCCACACGCCCACTGTAAAAACTCAGCCCCCACAGATCACGGAACCAGCTCAAAGTTGGTCGGATCAGCACCAGCGCGATCACCAACAATATGCCCCAGATCAACAGCGTGTACTGCCCGATCAACCCCAGTGTTGCCGTCAGCAGGCTGATTGTACCTAAACCGATCAGGCTATCCAGTGCCAACCATTCCAGCATACTCAGCCTATCACGATCCATCCCGCGTAACAACCAGCGCCCGATCCCGCCGGCGATCCCTAGCAAGCCCCACACACTGACCAGTGTCGCCAGTGCGATTGTCAGCGTCAGGATGCCCCCGCGCAAGATCACGCTGGATTCGCCGACATTGTGCCCCCAGAAATACAGCACCAGCACTAGCATGATACCGATAATCGCTGTTAATTTTTGCCCTAACATAAACGCTCCTGCGTATGGCTCATTCTCACAGGGCGATTATAACAGCGAAACACACTCACGAACGCAAAGATCGCATCCAATCACGAAGGCGCGGGATGGCCTGAGTGTAGACTTGGTAGACGGAACCGTTCGGCGCATAATCCCACGCGCCTAAGCGACGCTCTACCGTACCCCGAAAGCCTTGCTTGAACATGAACACGCCCCACATTGGATCTTCTTCTGTGAAGTGATCCGGTGCGCCCCACATATCATAAGTGCGATACCCGCGCCTCTGTGCCCATTTCATCGCTTCCCATTGCAGGGCGTAATTGGGCATCCGTTGCCGTTCCTCGTTACTGGATGCGCCGTAAAAATACCAGCATGTCTCGCCGAAATGAAACAAAATTACGTGGGCAATCGCTCGTCCTTCGTACTCCGCGATCAGCGCATGAGCGCGATCATTATTCATGAAATAGCGCCACAACTTAAGGTAATACTCTGCCGGACGGATCAAGAAATCGTTGCGATCCCCGGTGATGTCGTACAGGCGATAGAGCAGATCCACATCATCGGCGCTGGCAGGGCGGATGGTGACATCCTTTTTGTATGCTTGACGAACCTTGCGCCGTGTGTTGCCACTCATCGCCATCAGCAGATCATCGTCACTCTGTGTCAAATCGAGCGTGACCGTGTTGCGAAACTGTATTTGATCGTCGCTGAAGCGCCAGCCACCCGCCTTTAGCATCCGCTTGACCGTCGCGCCCGGCTCGGCGGGGGTGTCATCGTCTTCATCGGGGATGCCCGTGGCATAGGCGATGTCAGGATCAATTTTCAACCAGATCGCCCGATGTGCCCGCGCTCGCGCCTTGAGTGCATCCAGCACCGCTTGTACAGTTGCGCTGTCGCTGTAATCCATCGCGGGACCCTTGGGCGTATACATCACCGAGAAGGGCCCCAATCGGCGCTCACCCATGCTACACATCGCCACCAATTCATCACCCTGCTTGAATGCCCAGCGATGCGGTATCCAGCCGGTTGTCTCATATTTGAACTGACCCCATTCCCACGTCTGTAAGATGTGCGCGTGGGGCAGGGTGGCCAGTGCGTTGTTCCAGTCTATTTGTTTGTCGATGGTCTCAATGCTGAGCAAGTGTGTGTGTCCTATCTATGGTCATGTGTGATCAATTAACCCCGATATTCACCCGCTACCGGTGCATCACGAATCCCTAAGAATTTTTCTAACTCGTATTCGATGAACAGCGCCTGTTCAAACTCGCGCAGGTCACTGAGGAGTTTTATATCCCGCCGATTTTTGCTGACGACGTGTACACGATAGATGGTATAACTGCTCTTTTCTGTTTTGATCACTTTGCGCCGAACATAAACTTGATCGATCTCGCTGGTATTCATGGTTTTATCGAGTGGATAAGGGATCGGGCGGTGTTTAACGCGTAACTGCTGACGGTCTGCCTCAATCGCGACTATGTTGACAAGGTCTGTGACGGCGTTCACCAGTAACGTCAACCCGACTAAAACAAAAGGGATCAGTATCAAGGGGATGAATTGTTCAAAGCCCATGCGGTTGCGTGCAAATGGGCTGGCAGTCGATGAAAATTCGATCAAACGCGGGATCATCACCCCCCATAACATCCCGTTGAACACAATCGGGAAGAAGATGCTGATGATCCCACGGGTCCCTTTTTTATAGCGAATGGCTAACTTGCCATCTATTTCGCGGATGTCAAAACGTTCCGGGATGACCACTTGCGCGAGTTTACGCCGTTGTTCTTCGCGCAGATGGTCAGGCACATCGGGTGCGCTGAACGTTGCCCCGCAAGCATCACAGGTCACGAGGTTCAGAGCAGGGTTGATGTGGCTCGGGTTGAGCGATTTGGTGCACTGTGGACAAGCCAGGTTCATTGAGAACTCCTTTGAGTAGTGTGTCACACACAGTCAGTCTATAGCTCAATCATATTTGGATTGCATATTTGTGCTGTCACCCTCATATCGATTGTCAGCGCCGTAGAGCAAGCGTTGCCTTATAAGCGGTATAAATCATTGGATTATAGACTTTATCCCACGCGCCGATGGTACGCTTGACCGTGCCTCCCCAACCCCGCTTGAAGCGATACACCCCCCATAAGCCGTCATTGCGTTCTTGAAATTGTGCTTCGAGTATCTCTTCGCTCTCATCAGGGATGCCCCACATATCATAGTGCTGTGCTCCGCGTTTTTGTGCCCATTTGATCGCTTCCCACTGTACCCCGTAGGATGCCATCAGTTTACGTTTGATGTTGGATGATGCACCTTCTAAATACACGGCGCTCTGCCCCACATGCACCACGAAGTTGCCGGCGATTATATCACCCTCATGCTCGGCGAGGATCAGTGCGCCGTGTTGGGGTACGAATAAGTCATACATCAGCGCATAGTAATCGGGTTCATGCACGCCGAACTCATTGCGCTCGCCGGTGACGGTCATCATGCGCGTGAATTTGGGCAGATCATCGCGACTAGCTTTATAATAGCGCACCTCATCGCGGTAGGCTTTACGGATGTTGCGCCGTGTGCTGGTGTTCATGCGCCCCTGTAGGGTCTCGTCATCGTCGGTGATGTCGACAATAATGGTATTGGGCGGTTGAATCCGTTGCGGGCTTTCCACAAAACCCCACTGGCGTGGATCATGCGCGAAGTCAAAGCCCGGTTCCCATTTGAGGAAGGCTGAGCCGTGTTGCCTGGCACAGGTATCAACCGCATCCCATAGCGCTTGCCACTGTGTTTCGTCACTGACATACCCGCCATAGGGCAGATAAGCCATCATGCCTAGCTTGAGGGGTAAGGGGTGTAAGAGCAATTGTGCCCCCGCGACAATCTCCTCTCCCGCGCTGAGTGCCACCCGTGCTACTGACCATCCATAGGCTGTTTTTTGTTGCCCCCATTGCGAGAGTTGTAAGAAGTAAGCACGGGGGTGCTGAAGTACAAATTCATCCCAGCGTTGAGCAGATAGATCATTATGGGTTGTCACTGTGTGTGTCATAAGTCGCGCCATTGCCCTGTGTCATGCGTATCAATATGCCGTTTAGCCTATGATTGATTGCTCACAAACACAAGGATTGATTTTGTGATACGCCCTGTATGCATCCAATCGCTTCGATTCGCTCAGGTCGCTGTTGTTTAACCTTACGCTCATATGCTACAATCTTCACAATCCATTTGACAATGCTTTGATCGATGATGTGTAACGTTGCTATACCTATCTGGTGGTGTTATACTATGACCCGTTTGTGAGAAATGGTGCAAATAAGTGGGTCATAAGTGAACATCGGCTGATGTTACCCATTTCAAAGTGAATTTTTAGGAGTAGAGGCTCAATGGAAGTATTAAGTAACTGGGCTTTTGTGGGTGTCTTCTTAATTCTCGCGCCCGTGTTCCCGGCTTTGCCGATTCTTGCCGCGCGCGTGATACGCCCCAAGAAGCCAAACGTACTCAAGAGCCAAACTTACGAATGTGGTGTCGAGACTGTAGGCGATACGTGGGTACAATTCCGCGTTCAATACTACATCTATGGTTTGGTCTTTCTCGTGTTTGATGTGGAAATGGTGTTGTTGTTCCCGTGGGCAGTTGCCTACAACGAGCTAGACCTCTTTGCATTCGGAGCTGGTTTCTTATTTATCTTCCTACTCGCCGACGCGCTCATCTATGCGTGGAAAAAAGACGTGCTGGTCTGGAAGTAAGGACGCGGGGGAGATTTTTTTATGGATTGTGTTGGTTTATGTCAGTTCGTTCAGGGTATCGGTGTCGCTGATCCGTCAATTGCCCGTTTTATCGGTTTGATGATTAGCGTCGTTCTTGTCAGTGGGGTGCCTCTATTAACAGTGGTTTTCCTGATTCTGGCAGAGCGTAAGATTGCTGGACGCTTTCAAGATCGCGTTGGCCCCAATCGGGTTGGCCCCTTCGGTCTGTTACAGACGATCCCTGACTTATTGAAATTGTTAGGTAAAGAAGATATCACACCGGCGGCGGCAGATCGTATGCTGTATAATGCCGCGCCTTTGCTCTCGTTTGCTTCGGTAGTGCTGATCTGGGCGGTGATCCCGTTCATGTATAGCAGTAACCCGCCGGGCGCTTATGTGGGCGTGGATCTTGATATTGGTGCGCTGTATTTCATCGCGATCGCTTCTCTAGGCACGCTGGCCATCATGACAGCCGCCTGGGCAAGCAATAACAAGTACGCGCTACTGGGCGCTTTTCGCGTAGTGGCATTGCTCGTCAGTTACGAGATTCCGCTCGTATTTGCTTTGCTGATTCCTGTGATGTTAGCTGGTAGCATGTCGATGGTCGATATTGTGAATGCACAAAGCCACATGTGGTTCATCTTCATGGCGCCGGTAGCGGCTTTCATGTTTTTCATCTCATCACAAGCTGAAACGGGACGTGCGCCCTTCGATCTGATTGAGGCGGAGTCCGAGCTGGTCGCAGGCTTCAATATCGAATATAGCGGTATGAAGTTCGGCATGTTCTTCGCAGCTGAATTTTTGCACGTATTCACCAATAGTGTGCTCTTAGCTGTGCTTTACATGGGCGGTTATATGGGATTGTTCTATCAACAAGTCCCCATTCTCGGCTTTGTCTGGTTAGGGCTGAAGGCGAGTGTTTTCTACTTCATTTCGCTGTGGATGCGTAATACCTTACCGCGTTTGCGCATCGATCAGGTGATGAGCTTGAACTGGTTCTTCTTCGTGCCGATTTCTATCTTGAACGTCATCTTGACGGCACTCATCCTCAAGCTGATGCAGGTGGCTGGTTGGGCACCGACTGATTTCGCTACGACGACGTTGCTGGAGGTTCTACCCGTCACGCTCGTCCTACTGGCGAAAGATGTAGTCATGATTGTCCTGATTATGGCACGTGTGGCAAGCGAAGGTCACCAGGCCCGCGTCGCTGAGCAGCAACTCAACGAAGACCTGTTCGTGACAGCCGCCGGTGATTAAAGGAGAGGAGTGTAGGGAATGGGTGATGTGAATTTCTTTTTAATTTTAGCATTTGTCGTTTTCAGCGTGATCACGCTGGGCGGTGCAATCGGTGTGGTGACTACCCGCAACTTGTTCCGGGGAACCATCTGGCTGATGGTGAGCTTGTTCGGTGTGGCTGGTTATTACGTCTTGCTCGAAGCACCGTTTCTCGCGGCAGTACAGATACTAGTTTACATCGGCGCTATTGCGATTCTGTTCACGTTCGCGGTGATGCTCACGCGCAGTCTCACTGCGCTGACTGACCGCTACACGCGACCAGTCGCTAATCTCGTCGGTGCAGTCTTGATGTTTGCACTGTTGATGCTGGGTATCGTGTTACCGGTCTGGTATGGCTGGGAACCGGATCCGAGCATCCTCACTGCTCGCGTGCAAGATACCCGCGATCTAGGTATCGCGCTGGTAGATAAAGAGGGCTTCGTCTTGCCGTTTGAACTGGTTTCACTGTTGCTGACAGCCGCCATGATTGGCGCAATCGTGATTGCGCGTGAAGTTGAAGAAGATGAAAAGGGGAAACGAGGATGATTCCTTTGTGGCTCTACCTGTTGGTGAGCGCCGCCTTGTTCTCGATCGGGATCTTCGGGGTACTTGCACGCCGTAATGGTGTCGCTGTCCTGATGTCGGTCGAACTCATGCTCAATGCGGTGAATATCAACCTCATAGCATTCTGGCGTTATCTCACGCCATCCGAGATCAACGGTTTCGCGTTTGCGGCGTTCGTGATTGTGATCGCCGCTGCCGAAGCGGCTGTTGGTCTTGCTATCATTATTTCAGTTTATCGCAGTCGGCATTCGGTCATCCCCGAAGAAGCCGATATGCTTAAAGGCTAGGGGGCTGCGATGGGTTTTGATGTCATTTCAGAATTTCTTACACAAGCATTCGCTGATCGCAACCTGATGCTCTGGCTCGTGCCACTCGGCCCGCTGACAGCATTCGCGCTGATCTCACTGATCACCATGCTGTTATGGCTCGTGCGGCAGGTCACAGGTGGGCAGGAGAATATGATCCCTGCTAGCGATCCTCATTATAACGATCATAACCATCCCGATTACGGCGGGATGCCTGTTCCGTATCAACCGGATTGGTTCCGCGTGACAGCCGTTATCATCGGCATGTCTGGTGTGATCTGGGCGCTGATCTTCAGCTGGACGCTGGTGTTTGGCTCGCTCAACCAGTTCGGCGCAGGCACATTCGGTTTGGTGGATAGCGCCGCCTATCATGGCGACGATGACCACACTGAAGCGACATCTACAGACGATCATGAAGAAGAAACACACGGCCCTGCTGAAGATTGTGCGCCCTGTGTCTATGGTCATGAAATCGTGTGGATGTCACTCGGTACACCCGATAGCACCTATGGTCTCGTGCCGGATGAAGACACCGATTATGAAATCGGCGTGTTGTTAGATCCGCTCAATCTGACCCTGCTATTCATGGTGCCGATTGCGATGCTGGGTATTTTCACTTATAGCATCGGCTACATGGCACACGATGCGCGTCAGGCGAAGTTCTTCGCGCTGATCTCGCTCTTTGCCGGCGCGATGTTCATTCTCACGCTCTCCGATAACCTGATGATGATGTTCGTTGGGTGGGAGATCATGGGCTTCTGTTCCTATAGCTTAATTGGCTTCTGGTACGAAAAACGCTCGGCATACAACGCGGCAATCAAAGCCTTCACGGTGACTCGTGTAGCAGATGTGCTGATGTTGCTCGGTATCGTTTACCTGTGGAATATCGCTGGCACGCTCAATTTCCGTGATATTCTCGCAAATCCCGATGTGCTTCAGATGGTGGGCAGTACCCCTGCGATCATCTTCGGTAGCTGGGGCTTGAGCGCCGCCGGTCTGATCGGTGTGTTGCTGGTGATTGGTACGATTGGTAAATCGGCACAGTTCCCCTTACACGTCTGGTTGCCCGATGCGATGGAAGGTCCTACGCCCGTCAGCGCGATGATTCACGCGGCGGCGATGGTGAGCGCAGGTATCTACGCGATCATCCGCATGTACCCGCTTTTCGTCGGCTTGACTAACCCGCACGCCTCGGAGCCGACATTCTCAGCGCCGCTGATTTTGTTAGCTGTTATCGGTAGTTTCACCGCGCTCTTTGCGGCAACGATGGGTGTGGCTCAGCGCGATGTCAAAGCCGTGCTGGCCTACTCGACGATCTCGCAGTTGGGCTTTATGGCGGCGGCATTGGGTGTCGGCGCGTATATCGCCGCGACCTTCCACTTGATCACCCATGCCTTCTTTAAGGCATTGTTGTTCATGGCGTCCGGTTCAGTGATCCACGCGATGGAACACGGCGAACACCACGTGCATGAGCACCATGCCGCACACGGACATGATGATCATCACGACGAAGTGGACGCTCATTCACCTCCGCCAGAACATGGTGTTGAAGGTGTAAGTGATGTGCATCATGCACCGCACTTCGACCCTCAGGACATGTTCAACATGGGTGGTTTGAGCAAGAAAATTCCGGTCACCTTCTGGACATTCCTCGCCGGTGGTTTATCGCTGGCAGGCTTCCCGCTGATCACAGCCGGCTTCTGGTCGAAAGATGAAATCTTAGCGGAAAGCTGGTATGGCTTTGCCTCTCATGGCAGTGGCTTACACGCGCTAGTATTTTTCATGCTGGCAATTGCTGCCTTCTTGACTGCCTTCTATACCATGCGTCAGATTGCGCTGACCTTCCTCGGTGAACCACGTACCGAAGAAGCCGAACATGCTAATCTCGGTGGTCCCTACAATATCGTGTCGATCACGATGCAAGCCCCGTTGATCCTGTTGGCGTTCTTTGCAGTGTTCGCAGGCTTTATCGGTGTGCCGGAAGACTTCCCGCTCTTCGGGGCGATCTTCTCACCCGAACACAACTACTTCCATCATCTGGTGGTCTATGCCTTGCCGTTCATGGAGAACGGTGGCTATGAGGTCTTCCATGTCGATGCACCGGCGTTCAATATCATTCCGGTGGCAGCTTCGTTTGTGGTCGCGCTCGGTGGTCTGTGGCTCGGTTGGATGATGTATGGTCGTAAACCGCTGGAAGCTGGCGAAGAAGACCCGCTCATCAAATATCTCGGTCAACCGATCTACAGTGCGCTACAAAAACGTTACTACATGGACGATCTGTACGATCTGGTCTTTGTGCGTCCAGCGCGTTGGCTTGCCCGTGGGGTGATCAGCTTGCTGGATAAGGGCATCATTGATAGCCTCTTGCACGGGCTGGGATGGCTCTTCACCGTGATTGGTGACTTCATCAAGATGATGAATGCCTGGTTAATTGATGGTGTTGGCGATGGTATTCCCAAGGGCATCTATCAACTGGGGGGCTGGATGCGCGGTGTGCAAAATGGCCGTATTCAGTTTTATCTGTTAATTGTACTGGCCGCAGTGCTGATCATTGGCGTGATATTTGCCATTTCGTTCGGCACCATGCTGGCATCATAAGGGGGCGTTGAGTGAATATCTTAGGGATCGACATCCTAACTTTTCTCATCCTAGCCCCGTTGTTTGGTGGGCTGTTGGTAGCTTCGTTGCCAGCGAATAAGTGGCTGGCACGCTGGACAGCGTTGGGTATTGGGGTTGCTATCTTTGGCGTGACGGTTGCTGTTTTCATGGATTACAATGCAAACGTCACTGATGGCGGATTTCATCTGGTGGAGCAATATCGCTGGTTCACAGTGTTGGGCGCATCGTGGCATGTGGGCATCGATGGCATCAGCGCAAGCATGATGCTGCTCACAGGGTTGCTCACGCCATTGGCTATTCTGATTAGCTGGGAAGTTTCAGACCGTCCGAACATGCATCTAGCTTTGTTATTGCTGTTTGAATCCGCCTCAATGGGCGTGTTCCTCGCGATGGATCTGATGGTTTTCTTCCTGTTTTACGAACTATCTCTGGTTCCGATGTACTTTCTCATCAACCAGTGGGGCAGTCCGCCACAAAAAGGTGTCAAATACACCGGGCGCATCTATGCCTCAACTAAGTTTTTGCTGTACTCGATGGGTGGCACACTCGGCATGTTGCTCGCCACACAACTGATCGGCTTCACGGCTGGCACGTATGAAATTGCTGCTATTGCCAACGCCGCCGGCGAGTGGCTCAGCATCTCACGCGCTGACGAAGCCTTCCTCGGACTGAGTGTCGGTACTGTCAAGACCTTAGCCTTTATCGGTTTCTTCGTCGCTTTCGGTATCAAAGTGCCGATCTGGCCTTTCCATACCTGGTTGCCTGATGCGCACGGTGAAGCCCCAACGGCAGGCTCGATGTTGCTGGCAGGCGTGATGCTCAAGCTCGGTGCATATGGCTTCTTACGTTTAGTTGTGCCATTCTTCCCGGAAGTGTGGGTCAGCGATGTGCCATTGTTCGGTATCAACTGGGCCACGCTTTTCGCTTTTCTCAGTATGCTGGGGATTGTGCTGGGCGCGTTTGCCGCGTTCGGTCAGAACGACATCAAACGTCTGGTGGCTTACTCATCGGTCAACCACATGGGCTTTGTCGGGATCGGCATTGCCGCTTTTGCCTTGCTCTATGGTGAAGCATGGGTCGCTGAACAGAGTGCTATCGCATCTGACCGCATGATGGATGCTGTCACAGCAACCAACGGCACAGTGATGCAGATGTTTAACCATGGTCTCAGTTCTGCGGGTATGTTCTTGCTCGCAGGGGGCATTTACCACAAGACACACACCCGCGACCTGACGCAATACGGCGGGTTCTGGGTCAAAGCGCCGATCTTCGGCGGTATGTTCGTCTTCATGAGCATGTCCAGCCTCGGATTGCCCGGCTTAAATGGCTTCGTCGGTGAGTTCCTCATCGTGCGCGGTACGTGGCCTGTATTCACATGGTTGACTATACTTTCGATGCTCGGTTTGCTCTTTACGGGTAGTTATATCTTGAAAGGCATCCGTTATACTTTGCATGGTGAGTTTAACCTGCATTGGAAAGACTATAATCTGGAAGTTAATTGGCGCGAGTTCACCGCCGTGGTTGTCCTCGGTATCTTCATCGTGTGGACAGGTCTGGCTCCAAACTGGATTCTGAGCACCATCAACTCCAGCGTGACGACAATTTTGACAAGCATCTTAGGGTAGGCGAATATGACAGATTTTGGTTTTCCAATTCTGAGCGCCCTCATCTGGATTCCAGTTATCGCAGGGGTAATTATCCTATTCATCCCTGCTACGATGCGCGATCTCTTTCGGGGTGTGGCGATTACCGCCGCCTTCGTAACACTAGGGCTCTCGCTGGCTGTTTTCTTCGGTTATAACGGCTTAGTCTCCGAACAACTGAGAAGCGCAGTCGATGCTGGATTAGTCGAAGAGGACGCGACAGAATACGAAGCGTTTTACGCAGTAAACGAACAAATCACGGCGGAGCTTGTCGGCGAAACGTCGGCAACGGTTGCCTTCAAAGAATCGCTCATATTTGAAGAATACATCGAATGGGTTCCGGAAGCCGGTATCGCTTATAACCTGGGTGTCGACGGTCTGACCGCACCAATGGTCTTGCTGACCGGTATGGTATCGGTAGCGGGCGTGTTCATCTCATGGCGCATCCTTGACCGTCAGCGCGAGTTCCTCGCGTTTTTCATGTTGCTGGTAGCGGGCGTGATGGGCGTATTCATCAGCGTTGATCTGTTCCTCTTGTTCTTCTTCTATGAACTGGCGATCTTCCCGATGTACATCTTGATTGCCGGATGGGGCTGGGTGGAACTGCGCGAATACGCGGCGATGAAACTCACGATTTACATTCTCGTGGGTTCTGTGATCTCTCTCGTAGGGGCGATTGCGATGGTCTTTGCCGCGCAGACATTCTTCCTCGGCGATGGCGCTGAAATCTTCGCCAGTGCCGTGCAAGGGGGGTTGTTACCCACTACCGCCAGTGAACTGAGTTTCAACATCACGCAGATTACACTCGCTGCTGAGAATGGCGCGTTCACAGTACCGCTCTTTGGTACAACGTTCGCCAAGTTCTGGTTCCCGTTTGTATTCATGGGCTTCGGTGTGATGGCAGGTGTGTTCCCTTTCCACAACTGGTCACCGGATGGGCACGTCGCCGCACCGACTGCGGTTTCGATGATTCATGCCGGTGTGTTGATGAAGCTAGGCGCGTTCGCCGCGCTGCGCGTGGGTGTGCAATTGTTGCCCAGTGGCGCAATGGTGCATCTGCCGTGGATTGTTTTCCTGACGCTGATCAATGTGGTGTACGGAGCGTTTATTGCCTTCCGTCAACGCGATTTCAAATATGTGATCGGCTTCTCGTCTGTGTCGCATATGGGTTTGGTCAGCATGGGCTTCGCCACCATGAACCTCACCGGTTTAACCGGTGCAGGCTTGCAGATGTTCAGCCACGGCGCGATGACTGCGCTCTTCTTCGGTTGTGTGGGTATGGTCTATGAACGCGCCCACACCCGCGACATTCCATCGCTCGGGGGCTTCATGAAGAAGATGCCGTGGGTTGGTGTGGCGTTCATCGTCGGTGGTTTGACCAGTATGGGTATGCCCGGTCTCAGCGGTTTCATCGCTGAATTTCCTATCTTTCAGGGGATGTGGGCGGCGAGCGATACCATTACGCTCACCATTGGTAGCTTCACGCTGACCAACTACTACTCATGGATTGTCATCATCGCCGCGCTGGGTATCATCATCACTGCTGCTTATGTGTTGCGCGTGACAGGTGCGGTGTTCTTCGGCGAATTTGATGCCAAGAAATACCCTGATGTTGGTGACATTACCATCACAGACCGCGTTGTATTGCTGGTGCTGGGCACGCCTTTGATTATCCTGGGCATGTATCCGGCGATCATGGCTCCGATGATTGCGGTCGGTGTTTATCCTGTCCAACAACTGCTAAGTTTGATGGGGGCATAACGTGGATACTCTAGAATTTCTCGCAATCAACTTGCCAGTGATTGGCCCGGAAATCGGGCTGACCATTCTGGCGATGATTCTGTTGTTACTCGATAGCTACTTGCCCAAGGCAAAATCAAATCTGGGCTATGTCACCGCTATCACGATGGTGATCTTAGCTATTGCGACGATTGTGCTGTGGCAACCGCCACAGGGCGAAAGTACGCTTGCATGGGGTGGCATGATCCGTCATGACATCCTCGCACAAGTTTTCAAGGTGATGGTCTTGCTTGCAGGGGCGGTCACTAGCCTGATGTCCGTGCGTGATAGCGATGTCGGGCAACGCGGTGAGTTTTACCTCATCATCACCATCAGCACGCTGGGCGGCACCTTGCTCTCAGCTGCAGCTGATATTGTGATGCTATTCGTAGCACTTGAGACAGTCTCGATCCCGCTCTATATCCTCGCTGGCTTCAGTCGTAAGGATGATCGCTCACCAGAATCTGGCTTGAAGTACTACCTGTTCGGTAGTTTTGCCAGTGCACTTCTGCTCTATGGCTTGAGCATGATCTTCGGCTTCACCGGCGAAACCCGCCTTGACTTGATCGCACAGTCGCTATTAAGCCCTGATGCAATTGTCGGTGGGAACCTTGTGCCCGTACTGATCTCGCTCTTGCTGGTGATTGCGGGCTTCGGCTTCAAAATCAGCGCCGCGCCGTTTCACTTCTGGACACCCGATGTATACGAAGGTGCGCCCACACCGGTAACCGCTTTTATCAGCGTTGCCAGTAAGGCCGCTAGCTTTGCCGTTCTGATGCGTTTCTTCGTCGGTATTTTGCCACCGGAGCTAACGCTCGAGGGCGAAAATTTGCAACTTTTCTGGTCAAATGTGGTCGGCATCATTGCGATTGTGTCAATGACATGGGGCAATGTACTCGCCTTGCGTCAAGAGAATATGAAGCGTATGCTGGCGTATTCGTCCATCGCGCAAGCCGGTTATGCCCTCATCGGGATTGCCGCGCTGATCGGTCAAGATACCAGTTATGCCATCTCTAGCGTGGCGTTTTACATGTTCATGTATACCTTCAGCAACTTGCTGGTGTTCGCCGGTGTGATCCTCTTTGCGGAAGCAACTGGAACCGAGAAAATCAGCGAATATGCAGGGATGCAACGCCGTAGCCCGTGGTTAGCCATGTCGATGACGATTGGTTTGCTCTCGCTAGCAGGGATTCCACCAGCGGCTGGGTTCTTCGGTAAGTTCTTTCTGTTTCAAGCCGCGCTCGAAGCGGAACTGGTCTTGTTGGCGATCATCGGTGTTCTTAATTCGATCGTTGCCCTGTACTATTACCTCGTGGTGATTAAAGTCATGTGGGTCGATCAAGGGGCAGATGAAGATCAACCCATTACCATGTCACCAGCAATCGGCTGGACACTTGGCTTAACGACTGTGATCGTCCTCTTGTTGGGCGTGGTGCCGACCTGGGTGATCGATTGGGCGCGTGATGGCGCTGAAGCGATTGCAACTGTCGCCGCTAATTTATTTGCTCTAATCTAACCGTTGGTAATAGCAACTTGTTTGTGATAAAATTCGCCAATGAAAAGTGACGAACAATGGGAAAGCAAAAACGGAAGCCCAAAACGCGGTTACGTAGCCGCCATATCGCTCTGATTATCGGGTTGACGGCTTGCTTGAACATCATAGTTGCGCTTGGCGCACTAGCTCTTGGACTGTGGATAGATGACTGGATGGAATGGGGTGGCTTAGCCACCGTGATCTTGATGGTCATCAGCTTTCCAATTAGCATCTATCTCATGGTTCGGCTGGCGTTGATGTTGGTCAAACGTTTTGGCACATCAACAAGTTCGCTCGTGGTGGATGATTCACCACATGATAAGGAGGAGTAGTCCTTTGATGTATTTATTTGTAGTTTCCGATAAGAGGAGTGCCTAAATGAATGCTACCACTCGTGGCGCTCTCATCTTCGTTGGAATCGTCGTTTTCGTAGCCGTTGTGTGCTATCTTGTTCCCTTCGTCATCTTTGGCGGGATGGGGTCAATTGCTGCACTGCCGGTCATCGAAGTGCCAGGCGAAGTCCTCACCGATAGTGGCTTCCCTTTCATCTTCTTTGGCTGGGACAACCTGACGAACACCTGGACAGCAACCATCATCGCCGATATTCTTGTGATTATCTTCGCACTGATGGCATGGAATGCGTCTAAAGGGTGGACGAACGAAGTGCCGGGTAAATTCCAGGCATGGGTTGAGACGATTATCGACGCCTTGTATGGCATCACCAAACAAATGGCGGGCGATACCCCGAAGGTGAGAAATATTTTATTCCCCCTGGTTGCAACGCTGTTCATCTTCTTGCTGACAGCCAACTGGATGGCGCTGATGCCCGGCATTGATAGTGTGGGTGAGATGCACTGTGCGCATGGTAGCCAATCCGGCTATATGAAGCTCGGTGGACAACTCTACAACACCACACCGCTCAATGCAGGCATTCAGGTAACCGCTGAACAAGAAGAAATGTGTGAGAAGATCAAAAAGGGTGATTATCCTGAGAGCTTCCTAGCATTTGATGCCGATGGCGATGGTAAACCCGAATATGCTGATGAGCAAGAAGCGATGATTGATGATCTTGCCGCAAGCATTAATAGCGGGGATATCAGCGGGGATGAGTTGGCTGTACTCATTGAAGAGTACGAAGCCGCAACCGGCTATCCGGAAGTGATTTACTTCCCGACTGCTGCTGAACTCGAACGTGGTGTGAAGCCCTATAGCTTCGTGGTGACACCCTTCGTGCGCCCTGCGGCAACTGATTTGAACCTCACATTGGGTCTTTCACTCGTGTCGTTCATCTTCATCCAATACTTCGGTCTGTCAACACTCGGTGGCGATTACGTGCAGAAGTTCATTAACCTGCGCGCACTCGGCAATGCCAGCAAAAACCCCATCGGAGCGGTTGATTTCGTAGTCGGCTTGTTTGAGATTGTTTCCGAATTTGCGAAAGTGATTTCGCTGGCATTCCGTCTATTCGGTAATATCTTTGCAGGTATGGTGCTGATCTTTGTGATGCACTTCCTGATCGCAACCGGCTTGCCAATCATCTTCTTTGGTCTTGAGACAATCATCGGGTTTGCTCAGGCAGCTGTGTTCGCAGTGTTAACTCTGATTTTCTGTGCGCAAGCAATGGTCAGTCATCATCATGATGATGACCACGAAGAAGCACACCATTAATTTGTACATACATAGTCACAACTAAAACAATCACGAATTTAAGGAGAATACTGACAATGGAAGGTCTTGACGTAGGTTTGAAAGCTCTGGGCGCAGGCTTGGCAATGGTTGCCGCTCTGGGTCCTGGTATTGGTATTGGTTTGATGGTTCAGGGTGCTATGCAGGGTATCGGTCGCAATCCAGACGCGGCTGGCGCAATCCAGACAAACATGATCTTGGGTATCGTGTTCGCGGAAGCAGTTGCGATTTACTGCCTCGTGGTTGCGCTCATTATCCTGTTCGTGCTTTAAGCGCGTCTAGGAGGCGAACCTTATGCAAAAACTCATGCTCAAACGTTTACTGCTCATCTTCGCGGCACTTACGCTGGTGATGGCTCTGTTCCCGGTTGTTAGCCTTGCTCAAGAAGGCGAAGCCGATGAAGATACCGCCGCGGAAACCGTAGAAGTTGAAGAAGCGTCCAGTGAAGAAGAAGGCGATGGCCTAGAAGCACTCGGTATTAATACCGGTTTCCTCTTTGGTCAAATGGTCAACATGTTTGTCTTATTCCTCTTGCTGGGCACCCTGTTGTGGAAACCCGCTATCAATATGATGAATGCGCGTTCGGCTAAAATCCAGAAAGGTCTGGAAGATGCCGCCGCGGCTGCCCGTGCCCGCCAAAATGCGGAAGCCGAAGCGGATAAAATCCTTGCTGAAGCTCGTGCTGAACGCCAGAAAATGCTGGAAGAAGCCCGTACACAAGGCGATGAAGTCAAGAAATCCATCGAAGGCGAAGCCCGTCGCGAAGCGGAGCGCATTCGTACAGAAGCTAATGCCGATGCTGAAGCTGCTAAATCCACAGCTCTGGCTGAAGTGCGCGATGATGTGCTACAAATCTCAAGCGCGGTTGCCGCTCGCATTCTCGGCGAAAGTGTCGATGCTAAGAAGAACAGTGCGCTCGTCAGCAACTTCCTCAGTAAATTGCCAGAAGGCGCTAAGAATCTTGCAGGTGCTATCGAAGTGATCAGCGCTATGCCTCTCACCGATGATGAAAAATCAAAGGTTGAAGGTAAATTGGGTGGCGAGAGCTACAACTATACAGTTGATCCCTCTATCCTTGGCGGTTTGATTATTCGCTCACAGGATCGTGTGATTGATGGTAGCGTGCGTGGTAACCTCAACGAAGTCACCAGCCGTCTCAAATAAGCGTTTGTATTCGGCTAAGCCGTTATACATCGCCAAATGATACAAAATAGTCCCTTCCTCGCTACATTAGAGGAGGGGACTATTATTATCTATACTGTCCACAACCTAGCTATAGAATCCTGTGTCCTTTTTCGATACACTTCCTGAGCTTATTCACCACTGCCGATCACTTAGCAGGAGAGAAAACCGATGTCAGCCACACTTCAAGATCATTTGAACGCCCTGCCACCGGAGCAAGTGCTACGGATTGCAGGCGGTGCCGATATCCCTGTTACAGCACCCTATGTCGAGGATAGTCGCCAGCTCGAAGCTGGTGGTGTATTCGTGGCGCGTAAAGGCTTAAATGTCGATGGGCATGATTACATCGAAACCGCCATCGAACGAGGCGCAGTGGCGATTATCGGTGAATATGCGATTGATGTTGATGTGCCCTATGTGCAACTCAAGGATGCACAGTTTGCGCTCGGTTATCTTGCAGCCGCTTATCATAATTTCCCGTCACGTGATCTGACCGTGATTGGTGTGACCGGCACCAACGGCAAAACTACCACAACACACATGTTACACAGCATTCTCAAACATGCTACCGGTGGTAAGGCAGGCTTCATCAGCACTATCGGCGCAGATTTTGGCGTACAGAGCGCTGATACAGGCTTGCATGTCACCACACCTACTGCGCCGGAGATTCAACACTATCTTGCACAGATGCGCGACGCAGGTCTGACACATGTTGTACTAGAGATGACCAGTCACGGACTGGATCAGGGGCGCTTAGTCGGTGTTGATCTTGATGTGGCAGTGATCACCAATGTCACCCATGAGCATCTGGATTTTCATGGCTCATTCGAAGCGTACCGCGCTGCCAAAGGGCGCATGTTCGCCATGTTAGGAGAATCATACGCCAAACCTGACACGCCTAAGATTAGTATTCTCAATGCTGATGATGATTCGTATGCCCATTATCAGCAATTTTCAGCTGATCAGATGGTGAGCTACAGCATCCACAATGACGCAGATTTTCAGGCGAATCGCATCAATCACGCACCACAGGCGACATACTTTTTTATCGGACGGCGCAAATATAGCCTGAGTTTAGTCGGACAGTTCAACATTTATAATGCACTGGCAGCTATCGCCACCACAGCCACTATGGGCGTTGATGATCAACATATCAAGCAGGGTCTGCGCGATATTCAAACGGTATCAGGGCGTATGGAGCGCGTCGACGAAGGACAAGATTATGTTGCCATTGTAGACTTCGCTCACACGCCGGATGCACTCGAAAAAGCCCTACAAGCTGGGCACACTATGCTTGGCACAGATAACCGCTTAATCACCGTCTTTGGTAGTGCCGGTTTGCGTGATGTTCAGAAACGGTTCTTGATGGCAGAAGTCTCTGCTCGCCTCTCTGATATGACCATCCTCACTGCTGAAGACCCACGTACAGAATCGCTCGATAGTATCCTCAACATGATGGCAGAAGGGTGTCGAGCTTCAGGTGGTGTAGAAGGGCAGAACTTTATACGTGTGCCGGATCGTGGTCAGGCGATCTATGAAGCCTGCCAGATGGCGCAACCAGGTGATCTGGTGATGGTTTGTGGTAAAGGGCACGAGCAGAGTATGTGCTTCGGCACAATCGAATATCCATGGGATGATCGTGTCGCCCTGCGCGAAGCCTTACGAGGCTCACCATTACAAACTTTACCTACCGGCCAGAGCTAGTTTGGGAGCGAGCATCCGATGACCTGGAGTGAGCGCATTTTTTTTGTGCTATTGTTATTATTCGCAACAGGATTGCGTTTTGTCGGGCTTGACTTTGGCCGACCTGATGATCTCTATTTTCCAAGCTATGCTCCCACACAGACGATTCATCAAAATACGGTACTACAACCCGATGAGTACCAGTTCGTCACGCCCCCTCTGCGTATGGCGTTGACGGGTTCACTCAATCCTGAATACTATATCAATCCCCCTTTGCCCACTTATATCACGTACTTACACATTCAACTGACTGGCTCGGCAACGGGTTTATCTCATGCTGACCGCGAGGGACTCAATGAGCGAGAATATGCGCCATTCTGGATTTACTTTGTCGCTCGTGTACACTCGGCTCTATTGGGCGTGCTTACAGTGGCGGTAACCTACGTCTTAGCCCGTATGATGGGCGGGCGTTACAGTGCGCTATTTGCTGGCGTACTCATTACTGTATTGCCCTTACTTATACAATATGCCCATTACGCTAAGAATAGCGGTATTGCAACGGGGTTATCAGTGCTTTGTGTGTGGGCTTCGTTGATGGCTCTCCGTAGTCCGCGCTGGCGTTGGTGGTTGCTGATGCTAGCTGGAATCGCTATTGGGGCATCTTCAGCCAGCCGTTATAATGCGTCACCTGCTTCGATTGTGTTGTGTTTGGTTGGAATCATCCTATATGTGCGACAGCCACACTTCACAACGGCAGTGGGTGTGTTGGGGGGCTGGTTATTATTTCCTCTGACATTTCTCATTAGTATTCCAGCAATCATCTTCGCTTTCGATCAATTTTGGTATGGATTTACATATGGTTTTAATCATTACATCACCGGCTTACATGTGACTAATGCCGGTCAAAATGTGCGGATAGAGGTCATGCGGTATCTGTTTGTCTCCGTGCTCAGTTTGCCGGTAGTGGTGGCAATGTTCTGGGGTATTGTGGTTACAATCCCACGCAAATTATTCAGGCGCAACTTCTTGATGCATAACTCGCCAGCGTTGGATTTGATGCTGATAATGGCTTATCTAGTCCCTTATGTGTGGGTGGTCTTAAATCCGACGAATTTATTCCGTAGTCAAGAACTCTTGTTGCCAATCTTGCCGGTGCTGATTGTGTTCGCAGGGCTTGGTGCAGGGTGGATTATCAAACACATTAACACCCAATCAACTCGTCTGATGGCGTTACCCCTGCTGATGCTGATCTTGATTGCACAACCCATTGTCATGACCTTACAATTCAATTATCTCATTATTAAGCCGGATACCCGGGAACTGATGCAACAATGGCTTTATGAACAGCTACCTGCACAAGCTCGGATTCATCTGGTTGGCTCTTATAATGTCGCACTGGATGAGTCGTTCTTTGATGTGTCACAGACGTATGATCAGTTTATCTCTTTTGATGAGTTGCTTGCTGATGGGGTTGATTATGTCGTAGTTTCGGATGCCTATTTTAATAATATTGCGTTGACTGACGAAGTGGGTACACTCGAGGTTGTGGCGCAGGCGAAAGCGTATATTGCTGATTATTTGCAACATCCTGATCGACTCGCATGGATAGACCGTCCACAGGTGTTATTCGCAGATAATCCTTTACATCTTGCTTCTTATTATCATAATCCATCACTATATGTAATCTGTATCAATCCATCAGTTTGTAGTGTTTCATCGGATTGATGCACTTATGCTATAATTGCCAGCGCAAGCACAGGTTGAGGATATTATGCACGATCTTGGTATTGTCATTGTCAATTGGAACACAGCCGATGAACTCGCACGCTGTCTGGCGACTATCGTCGTCAGTAAGGGGGATTTTAGCTATCGGGTTGTAGTGGTTGATAACGCCTCAACCGATGGCAGTCCACAGATGGTGCGCGAACAATTCCCACAAGTTGAAGTGCTGGCACTGACGGATAATCGGGGTTATCCGGCGGGTAATAATGTTGGTTTACAGCACCTTGGGTATCACGGGATAGGGCAGATTGCTGATGAAGCACCACGCTATGCACTCTTGCTCAACCCTGACACAGAAGTGCCACCCGATGCCCTGGCTCGCATGGTACAGTTCATGGATTCGCGACCTGATATTGGCATTGCGGGCCCGCGCTTGCTTCTGCCGGATGGCTCGCTCGATAAAGCCTGTCGACGCGGTTTCCCTACGCCATTGGTCAGCTTTTATCATTTTTCTGGTTTAGCGAAGTTATTCCCTGATAGTGAACGCTTCGGGCGTTATAATATGACCTTTGCTGATCCCGCACAAGAGCTTGAAGTTGATTCAGTTGTGGGCGCGTACTTACAAATTCGCAAAGAAGCCATCGCTCAAGTGGGTTTACTCGATGAAATTTACTTCATGTATGCTGAAGATATTGATTGGTGCTACCGCGCCAAAGAAGCAGGGTGGTGCGTCTGGTATTATGCACCGGTGATTGTCCATCACGTCAAGCGTGCTGCGAGCCGCAAGAGTAAAAAAGCCCCGTTCGAGTTCTGGCGCTCTATGCTGATCTTCTACCGCAAATATTATCGCACGACCACACCGTTCATGATCCACACGCTGATCTTGACCGCTCTATTAGTCAAAGGAGGCCCCGCGTTATGGCAAGAAATTCGTCAACCGTCAGCATCTCCGATAAGCCTGTAACCCTCAAAAATCCCCGTAACGAGCAATGGGTTAAGCTCTTTCTTGCTGTTCTGTTGTTTATCTCAGATGGCATCAGTCTGGTAGGGGCTTTCGTCGTTGGCTATTATGCGCGTTTATATTTACCCTTCTTTTTAATTCCGGATATTCAACCGCCACTGATCAACTATATTCCGACTATGATCTTGCATGTGGGCTTGATTGTTGCGATCTTCTATTTCAATCAACTCTATCACTTACGCCGAACATTCAGCCGTTTTGATCAGGCACGCCGGATCATAGGAATTGCGTCATTGGGGGCGGTGCTGGTTTATGGCGTGCAAGAATTGGTCTTTCGTAATACGCTATTATACGAGAATTATCCCCGTAGCATGTTTGTCTACGTCTGGTTTTTCAGTGTAATCTTCGCTGTATTAGGGCGTGAGTTACATCGCCTGTTACAGGTGCGCTTGCGGATGCAGGGTATTGCCACGGATAATCTACTAATTGTCGGTACAGGGCGCATTGCCCGTGATATCATCGGCAAGATTACCAACCGTCCCTCACTCGGTTATAACATTGTCGGTGTAGTCACCAGTGCCGAAGAGCATCAGGGGCGTATGGTAGGCTATCCGATCATCGGCAATTTCCCGGATTTGCCAGCTATTATCGACACGTATCACGTTCAGCAAATCATCATTGCTCTGCCCGATGCCCATCGGAGCGAATTAGTTGAACTGGTCACGCTCTGTCAACGGGGGTCTGTTGATATCAAGATTTATCCTGATATCTTCGCTTACATGGCGGGCGATATGAACGTTGATGACCTCGGCGGAACCCCTCTGCTGACAGTGCGCGATATTGCTCTGCGTGGTTGGAAACTTAGTCTCAAGCGTGGGCTGGACTTGTTTGGCTCGATGATTGGCTTGATCGTACTATCACCGTGGATGTTACTCACAGCATTGTTGCTCTATCTAGAAGATGGTGGCCCGCCATTTTATACGCAGGAGCGCATGGGCTTGGATGGTCGTCCCTTCCCCATGGTTAAATTCCGTTCAATGCGCGTTGATGCAGATCAGATTGCTGATTGGACAGTCGAGAATGACCCGCGTGTGACGCGCATTGGACGCTTCATGCGCCGTACCAATTGGGACGAGATTCCCCAATTAATTAATGTCTTGCTCGGTCATATGAGTTTGGTCGGCCCCCGTCCGGAGCAACCACAATATGTGATCCAATTTCGTGATCAAATACCGGATTATATGTCACGCCATCGTGAGAAGGGCGGTATGACCGGCTGGGCACAGGTCAACGGGATGCGCGGTGATACGTCAATTGCCCGTCGTACTACTTTTGACCTGTGGTATATCGAAAACTGGTCGTTGTGGTTGGATATTAAGATCATCCTCAGCACCATCATCCAGACGATTTCTGGCAACAATCGTAACGCCTATTAATCAGAGTGGAGACACCCATGAGCGACATCAAACAACTCGAAAAAGCCATGCATGACTTTGTGCAGGCGATGGGCTGGTATGATGAGGCATCGACCAAACCCCAAACGCCCAAAAATCTTGCCATCTCATTGATGCTCGAAGCTGGCGAAGTGCTAGAGCATTTCCAATGGGACGATCAACTCAAAGATAAGGAAGCGTTTGCCGAAGAACTCGCAGATGTCATGCTCTATCTGTTGCAGATTGCGAGCTTGACGGAGATTGACCTTGCCCGCGCAGTTACACAAAAACTTGCCCGTAACTATACCCGTGATTGGTCAGACGATTAACACATCAGTCCTTCTGATGTGATCTTTTGTGCTATATAATGACCTCTAATGATACAAACTATAATGAGCCCGATTGTGAAAGGAAGCGCTAATGCGTTTGAGTAAGCTGTTTAGCCAGACTTTACGGGAAGCCCCCGCTGATACTGAGATTGTAAGTCATAAGTTATTGTTGCGTGGTGGTTACGTGCGCCAGCTAGGTGCAGGCAGTTTTAGTTATTTGCCTCTCGCCCAGCGCAGTCTGCGTAAGATTGAGACCATCATCCGTGAGGAGATGGATCGTATTGGCGGGCAAGAGATCAGCATGCCGGTTGTGCATCCTGCAACGGTCTGGAAAGAGACCAACCGCTATTATGAAGTGGGATCTGAGATGACCCGCTTTCAAGACCGTGCCGGGCGTGATATGGTACTGGCGATGACCCATGAAGAAGTGGTCGCTGACCTTGTGCGTAAAGAGATCGAATCGTATAAGCAACTGCCAATCTTAATTTATCAACTCCAAACCAAATGGCGCGATGAACCCCGTGCGCGTGGCGGCCTGATCCGTGTGCGCGAGTTTACCATGAAGGATAGTTATTCACTTGATTACGATGAAGCTGGTCTTGATGCACAGTACCGTGCGCACTATCAAGCTTATTTTGACATTTTCCACCGTTGTGGGTTAGATGTAATCGCTGTTGCATCCGATACTGGCATGATGGGAGGTAAGCTCGCACATGAGTATATGTACCTCACCGATATTGGCGAAGATACGCTCTTGATCTGTGAAGAGACCGGTTATGCCGCAAATCGTGAGGTTGCAACGTTCCTCAAAGCTGAATTGCCCGCCGCCGAACCTGCTGAACTGGAGAAGGTCAGCACACCTCATACGCGCACCATCATTGATCTAGCGCAACTGCTTGATATACCGGTTGCTCATACTGCTAAAGCCGTTTTCTTCACGGGCACCTTCCTCGAAGGTCAGGAGGAAATACAAAAACTGGTCTTTGCCATCGTGCGTGGCGACATGGAACTCAACGAGACCAAATTGCGCAATGTCGCTAAAGCCAAAGAGTTACGTCCTGCCACAGAAGATGAAATTACAGCAGTCGGCGCGGTACCGGGCTTTGCTTCACCAATTGGTATCAAGCGTGAACGGGTGCTGGTGATTGTCGATGACACCATACCCAACTCACCGAACCTTGTTGCGGGTGCGAATGAGACCGATTTCCACTATAAAAACACCAATTATGAGCGTGATTATCAAGCCGATATAGTTGCAGACATCGCCGCTGCTCTCGATGGTTATACCACCGCCGACGGTAAAGGCACGCTCAAAGAAGTGCAAGGTGTGGAAGTAGGTAATATTTTCAAACTCGGCACGCGCTATACCGAAGCCATGGGGGCAACCTTCCTCGATGAAAATGGCGAGCGTAAACCGGTCATCATGGGCTCATACGGGATCGGTGTCGGGCGTTTGCTTGCCTGTGTCGCCGAAGCCTATCACGACGAAAATGGTTTAACCCTGCCGATCAGCATCGCACCGTATCAGGTACATCTGGTAATGTTACCCGGTGGTGATGCCGATGCAATCGCCGAAACGCTCTATCAAGACTTGCAAGCCGCTGGTATCGAAGTGCTCTACGATGATCGCGACGAACGCGCCGGTGTCAAATTTAACGATGCGGACTTAATCGGTGTGCCATTGCGCGTGACAGTCAGCAAACGCTCCTTGCAAAATGGCGGGGTGGAGTTCAAACGGCGTGATCAAGATGAACGAGAGATCATCGCACAGGATGAGATCATCGGGATCATTCAAAGCCAGATCAAAGTACTTGAGCAAGAGTTGTTAGCAAAAGTGGTTGATGTACCGTATAAAGTGTAGCGCATCAGCTTTTTTATGGTAAAATGAACCTGTGATAAAATTCACAAAATGTTGGGGGCTTTTGCATATAGCCCCTAATTGTATTAATATGAGTTGTGAAGCGTTCTAACATGTATTTAACTTTGCATGTTTATAATGATGAAACTATCTATGGAAACGGTTCCATATCGGAAACTTCCTCTTTATGGGAGAATCCAAATCATATCGTATATCGTGGACGAATTGATGCACCAGTGCTTTGTTCGTTTATACAGTTGAATGCGATAGGTTAAACTGTTAGACTTAAACATAAGAGACACACCTGCGCCGTCACAGTACATCCGCAAGGTAAAGGTAAAATATTAGTGACCTTCTCGCTGAGATGCGGGTGACACAACCGTTACTATTGATAGTCAATAGACGGTCTTATTAGGAATAGATATGGCAGCTTATTTGATTGTAGATGTTGATGACCTGCTCGAACGGTTTCATGCGCGTGGTATGTCTGTTGATTTGCAAGAATTGGCAGTCGGATTGCGTGGTAGTGCCGCACTAGCTGCGGGGCTTGTTAGCTCTGATAAACTCAAGGCGATTGCAGTCGCCAATTGGGAAATGTATAAGAAGCGTCCGGGCATGGTCGATCCACAACAGGTGTTCAAAGCCGGTGGATACGATGTGTTTGACGTTCCTCACCGCGAAAGTCTCGCTGATATTCTCATCATTCACTACTTCTCATATGATCCTGAACCTGTTGATGAACTGATCTTGGCGACAACTAGTCGTGACTTGCTTCCGTTAATTAACCGTATCAAAATCACCCGTAGCGCTCGTATTCGTATGTGGGGCACACAGGATGTGCTACAAGGAACAGAGTTCGCGGATGACATCATTTTCCAACCGCTGGAAACTTTGCTTGGCATCCAGACCAAGAATGTCGCAGTATATGTTGATTTTGAAAACATCGCCATCAGCCTGAGTGAGCAGGGCTTTGTAGTCAATCTTGAACATCTGATTGCTAAATTCATCTCACAGGCGAAAACTTACGGTCAACTGGTCAAGATTTCAGCTTATGCACCCTGGGGACAGCGTGGTACATTGCCTCCACTCGTTGATAGCGCCGGACGCGAAATTGCCGATGATGCGCCATCCCGCCTGATGCTGGCGAATATTGATCCAGTTTTCACGTTGCCGGGCAAGAACAGCGCCGATATCCGCATCGCACGCGATGTCATCACCGATACAGGTCATCCTGAAGGCGGTGATGTGATTATCCTTGCCAGTGGTGACCGTGACTTCAACGATGTGATCAACACCGTTGCTCAACGGGGTAAAAGTGTGGTCATCTGGGGAGTACGTGGCAGTACCAGCCGTCAGTTAGAACAACATTCGGCGGTCACAGTTGAATACATTGAGGAATTTACCAGCCTCGCTACCCATCAATCTCTGGTGGATGCGCCCTTGCAAGAGAGTGAAACCGAAGCCTTCATTCCGTCCCAATGGTCAAGTGTAGTCATCCAATATGACCGCTTGCGCGAACATCTTGATGAAGATATTGATGTGACGATTGATCGTCTGGTCGGGCAGTTGCAGGAAGTCGGCGCAGTAGTCAGTGCGCCGCGTGGCGAAGACCTTGTTTCACAGGCGATTTCGCTTGGATTACTCAAGCAAATTAATAATACCGGTACAATTGAACTTAATCCGGTGCATCCTATCGTCGACAAGACCCGCGCCATCACGGGCACAATTAGTCGACGTGTGGCCAATACGCTTAAAGTACGTGGGTGGGAATATGTCAACTATGGTTTCTTGCTCAATGGTCTCGTGATGGAGCGTGAACTCATGCGTCCCGGGATGAACGAGGATGATCAATGGCGTTCGCATTGGGTTGATGCGCTAGTGCGCGAAAAAGTTCTCAAGCGCGAACTCGTTCCTCACCGCCACAATCCGGATGACCTGGTGCCGGTGATCCGTCTGCCGAAAGAGTACGAAGATTTTATCGATCCGCAAAATGTCGTACCCGGCTCGCCGATTGATTCGTCGCTCGAGTGGCAGGGTATGACTCCGCAACAACTCGCTGAGATTGATGAAGATGCCGCTGATATGACTGTCCGCATCATCGTCAGTGTCGAGCAATTCACCAGCTTCCGCAATTTTGCTTGGTGTCCGCTTGGTAGCTTACACAAGCGTCTGCGCATGTTCGATCCAGGCATGTCTTTCCAGCGTGCTGTCGAATACTTAGAAGCCAATGAAGCGGTTGAAGTCAACGAATACAAGAACCCGCAAAGCGATTACACCACCAAAGGTATCTCTGTCACCCATGAATCGCCTTTCGTGCAAGCGGTACTGAGCCAACGTGACGAATTTGTGCAAATTCTGCTCGCACTCTATGACAAGAACCTGCCAATCACACAGGAGCAGATAGATGAATTATCCGCGTCTTCGTGGGCTTATGATCTATGGATATCAATCATGGAGACTGAGAACATCATCAACCCATTGCCGGGGCGACAGGGACAATATAGCCTATTCCGCACGCATCACACGGTGAAGCTAGTTGCAGGCGATAACATGGACGAGGAAGAAGATCAGACATCGCCACAACGCAAAGCAGAATAAATATCACAAAACTGGCATAACCCACGCATGATTTCACCCTATACTAAGGCACATTAGACAAACTCACACGCGCTTTCCCTATTTCTTTCACACAAAGCCTCTGTTATACTCAAAGCACTTAATCGTAGACCGTTAGGTTTGCTGTCCAACCTGACTGGCGACAATTCGTATGATTTAGAGAAGGACGGTTTCAATGCCACTTTCAGCAGAAGAAAAGTTAGAAATCATTTCTGAGTACGGTCGTTTTGAAGGCGATACAGGTTCACCAGAGGTACAAGTTGCCCTGTTGACACGCCGTATTGTTCAATTGACCGATCACCTGCGTACACACAAGAGCGACGAACATTCACGACGCGGGTTGCTTAAACTCGTCGGTCAACGTCGCCGTCATCTGAAGTACCTGAGCCACAAAGACCCTGCGACGTATCGCGATCTGATCGCCCGCTTGGGTCTACGCCGATAAGCAAGGCGTTATTGCAAAACGGTGCTATAATGCAGAAGGGTGTCGCATACGACAGTGAATTGTAACGATTACTGTGACAGTTCAAGTCGCCGCATCCTTCACTTTTTTTAGTATGGATGCCCGGTGTTGTAGGGATTGGGGCGCGAGCTTACTTGCTTCGGCGTAATTAGGCTCACGCACCAATGTCTGCGACCGGGCATTTTGGTTAGTTGTTCTGATATGGAGGAACACATCAAATGGTCGATATGACTCAAAATATAATCCGAACATATAGCGGTCGCGTTGGTGAACAAGAAATCACCATCGAAACCGGTAAATTAGCAATGCAAGCGGGCGGTGCTGTCACCATTCGCGTGGGCGATACCATGCTCTTCTGCACTGCTACGATGAGCCGCAGTGTGCGCGAAGGACTGGATTTCTTCCCACTTTCGGTTGACTATGAAGAAAAACTCTATGCCGCCGGACGTATTCCGGGAGGCTTCTTGCGCCGTGAAGGTCGCCCGTCAGATCGCGCTGTGCTGATCTCACGTGTGATTGACCGCACCCTGCGCCCACTTTTCCCCGATGGGATGCGTAACGAAGTACAGATCATCCTCACCTCACTCTCGCACGATTCCGAAACGCATGTCGATATGCTCGGTATCATCGCTGCGAGTACTGCCATCATGATCTCAGATATTCCGTGGGATGGGCCAGTTGCTGGTGTGCGTGTTGGCTTGATTGACGGCGAACTTGTCGTGAATCCCCCCATTCCCGCAATGGAACAGAGCGCGTTAGATTTGCGCCTCTCTGGTACAGGCGATGCCATCAACATGGTGGAATGTGGCTCGAACGAAGTTGATGAAGAGACGATGATCCGCGCTTTGCGCCTCGGGCATGAAGCGATTCAGCCAATTATTGCGCTCCAGAACGAGATGCGCAACGAAATCGGCAAACCGAAATCAGAAGTTATGATAATGAGCCCCGATGAGACACTCGCGGCTGAGATAAAAGCGCGTACACACGATGCCATCTCACAAATCCTGCACGAAACCAACGACCGCGAAGAGCGTGGTAAACGTATGGATGAACTGGTCGAGGCGGTACTGGCAGAATATGTCGAGAAGAACGCCGCTCGCGAAGAAGCCGGTGAAGCGCCGTACTCCGATAAAGAGATCAAGAGTGCGATCAGTGATGTGAACAAGAAAATTGTTCGTCACATGATTACTGATGAAGGCATTCGCCCGGATGGGCGTGACCTGAGCACCATTCGTCCGCTCTCCTCAGAAGTGGGTTTGATCCCGCGTGTGCATGGTTCGGGTTTGTTCCAACGCGGACTGACACAGGTGCTGACGATTGCCACACTCGGTACCCCGCGTGATTCGCAGATGCTTGATGGTCTGGAAGAAGAAGATAGCAAACGCTATCTGCATCATTACAACTTCCCACCCTTCAGCACCGGTGAAACGTGGTTCTTGCGTGGGCCTAAACGCCGTGAAATCGGTCATGGTAACCTTGCTGAAAATGCGTTGTTGCCCATGATTCCCGACGAAAAAGAATTCCCATATACCATTCGTCTTGTCAGTGAAGTCATGAGTTCTAATGGCAGTACTTCGATGGCAAGCGTTTGTGGTAGCACGCTCGCACTGATGGATGCTGGTGTGCCAATCAAGCAACCAGTAGCCGGGATTGCAATGGGTTTAATCAAAGAGGGCGATAATATCGCAGTCTTGACCGATATCCAAGGATTGGAAGATCATCTCGGTGATATGGATTTCAAAGTGGCAGGCACTGCCAACGGTATCACTGCCCTACAAATGGATATCAAGATCGCTGGTTTGCCCGATGAGGTCATGACCAAAGCCCTGATGCAAGCCCGCGATGCTCGCTTGCAGATTCTTGATGTGATGTCCACTGCCATCGCCGAACCCCGAGCTGACTTGCGCGATTCCGCACCGCGTATGATCACGCTCAAGATTGACCCTGAGAAAATCGGTGCAGTCATCGGCCCCGGCGGTAAAAATGTACGGGGTATTCAAGATGCCCACAACGTCACAGTCGAAATCGCTGAAGATGGTACGGTCTTCATCGCTGGCGAAGACGGCCCTTCAGTGTATATGGCACAGGATAGAATTCGTGGCATGGTTGAGGATCCAGAACCCGGACGTGTCTACACCGGTAAGATCGTTCGCCTCGAGAATTACGGCGTGTTCGTCGAATTTCTGCCCGGCAAAGATGGTCTGGTACATGTCTCACAACTAGCAGATTACCGCGTACAATCGGTAGAAGCTGAGTTTAACGTAGGCGATGAGATCATGGTGATGATCACCGATGTGGATCGTCAGGGGCGCGTACGCCTCAGCCGTCAGGCTGTATTGGAGGGGTGGTCGCTTGAAGAAGCACAACAGAACGACTCCGGCATCAATAACAGCTCCGGTGGGGGTAACAAACGCCGTGGCGGTGGTGGCAGTCGCCGTCGTGACTGAGCGCCGATAATCTGCCGTGCGTTATCTGCGCCTGATCTTAACTGATTGGGCGCAATTTGTTTGTTTAACCTACACCTGACAAAAACTAGACAATTTTTCACTTGTTTATGAACCGCGTCGCGCTTAAGCTATTACAACAAAATGGATAAGGGCAAGGGTGCTAACTTGAAATCCACACAATCTCCCCATTGGAACCTGCATACCAAGCGCACAGTCAGCCTGATTTTGTTCGTGATGTGTGTTGTGGCAATCTGGGTGGTGCGCGGTGTATTGCCAATTATCATTGTCAGCGCCTTGATTGCATTTGTCCTCAACCCGATTGTGACCTGGTTAACGCGCCGTGTGTTGATTGCCCGTAATAATGACAGTACACGCCGCGGTCTGGCAACAGTCATTACCTTCCTGCTGACACTTATCACCATTCTGATCTTATTTCTGGTTATCATCCCGGATCTGCTTGATGAAATTGGCTCGTTTGGGCGGCAAATCCCATTCTTCGTCCAATTGTTTGAGACTGAAATTGAAACCTTCCTGGGACAACCGATTCGTTTTGGTGATGAGACGTTCACCTTTGAAGGTGAGCCGTTCGTGCCTTTAGACCGTATCGAAGAGATCACCGGCTCGCGTGATATTAGCACGCTCTTACAACTTGATCAGATTGATCTGACCGCCGCTGCTGAGACCTTCATCGGTTCAGCACGTAACTTGTCAGGGCCAGCATTCAGCTTTCTAGGCGGAGCGTTCAACACCCTCATCAATACTATCTTTTTAGTGATGATGACCTTCTACCTGCTCAAAGATGGCGGTCAATTCATCAAGACCATCATTAACACCGTGCCGGATGCCTATCAAGAAGATGCAGATCGTTTATTCCGTGAGCTAGGCTTCGTCTGGAATGCTTACTTGCGCGGGCAATTGCTGTTATCGGTGGTGATGGGTTTCTCGGTCTATGCGGCGGCGCTCTTGCTCGGTTTGCCAAATGCGCCTATCCTCGGCTTATTAGCCGGCGTGCTAGAATTCATTCCCAATTTAGGCCCGTTGATCGCGCTAATTCCGGCGGCATTCCTCGCTCTAATTGCAGAATCTACCACGATTCCGGGCTTATCTGGCTTTTCGTTCATGATTGTGGTGATCTTCGTATGGACGATGCTTCAAAATATCGAAGCGGTGTTCCTCGTGCCACGTATCATGGGGGATAGTCTCGATTTACACCCGTTCATTGTGATCTTAGCTGTGCTGATCGGTGCGACAGTTGGCGGGGCATTAGGCGTGATTCTCGCCGCACCTTTCGTGGCGAGTAGCCGCGTGTTCTTGCTGTATATCTACGGCAAACTGACTGATACAGAACCGTTCCGCGAATTGGAAGACGAACGTATCAAAGCCCGCGAGACTCTCATTGCCAAATTTGCCATATCAATCTGGCAATTTGCTCGTAGTCTTGTGCGACGTGTGCGTCGGAGGCAGGCGACTGATGCCGAATGAAGCTCCTTTTATCGAAGCGATGGCTAAGCACCTGCCTCCGAGCGCATCAGATTTGCACTTGCTCGATGTCGGAGGTATTGCAGGGACAATCTTGCAAGCGCGTCGTCCGGATGTACAGGTCGAGGTGGCATCAGTACGCGCTGTCGATTGGTATTATTCCGCTGATAGCTTTGATGCAGTCGTCGCTTATGATACCTTGCTTCAGCCTGTTTGGTTGGCAGAGGTGCTTGCTTTGATGCGTCCAGGTGGGCGTTTGATTGTGGTTAACCCCCTGGCACATGTTGCAGAACGGTGGGTCCAGACACTCGAAGAGGCAGGGTATACGCGCATTCTCGTTGAGCCGGCACTTGATGATGGGCGCGGTGCCCTGATACGAGGTGAGAAGCCTCACATCACTGCTGATACGCGCCAGCGCGTGGGAGAGGTCGCCCGGCGTGATGCTGATCTGCTCGATCTCGATCACTATCGCGGACGCTTTGTGCATTTGTTGGTGCTTCAAACCCCCAATAAACCGGTATGGCGCATGACTGCCGATGATTATATCGAATGGCAAGCGGTTGCTATTCAACGCGCCGAACAGACGCATCTGCTGGCGTTTAGCAGTTTGCCCAAGGCAGTGCGCTTCATGCAAGATGCTGTTATGCAAGGTTTTGCTCAGGGGATTAATAAGGTCGGTAAATTCAGCAAAGAGACGGCTCGCCAGTGGGTGCACACACCCTTGCTCAATCCAACTTTATCCACCGTGCAGGCGGATCCACTCGTCTGGATTGTGATTGATCCTGCCACTGCCGAAATATCCGACGAGTGAAACGAGCATCCCCACTCATTTTGATGTACAATAACAGTTACGCTGTAGTCGGTAGTGTTGAGGAGATACCGAATTATGAAAAAAGCGGTTGCTGATATGACACCTGAAGAATACATCGAATACCTGAATCAATTGTCCGAAAGTGAATTTATGACAATTGTTGCGCATGATGTGAAAAAAGTAGTCAGTGTTGCGCATGGTTATCTTTCCCTGTTGCGCCTCGATATTGAAGAAGGGTTGTTAGAAGCCAGCAAAGTCGAAGAATATATCGACGAGATGGAAGATATGTTTGAAAAGTCCTATATTTACATTGATGCCGCTCAGCGTTCATACCAACAGAGAAATGATGAGTGATGCCCGATGATATCATTCTGGATGGCTTAACCTCCCGTCAAGCTGTTGAGGAAATCGCTCATGAAATTCGTACCCGTCAGTTGAGCATTCTCAGTCTCGTGCAATTACTTCGGCATGTGAATTCAGGCGATGTGGATATTGACCATTTACCGGCCAAAATGGGCGTTGAACCGAACCTCGCTGCAATCCAACAATGCGTGCATGAAATATCGGACTTGATGGATGTACTCGTTGATTTCGTGCGTGAAAACGACGAGTTGAGCGATTGATTATAACCCGCAATGGCTCTTTCAACTACTGATCTGATCTTTTTACAATCTCCTACCGGCAGCAATCTGCTGGCTGAATTAGCACAGGAAGATTTGTCACCATCAGCTATTCTGCCACTGGTGACACGCCTACGCCAAACTTACTCACCTGAACAGATTCAACCTGCACTGACCATGGCACAATTACGCCAATCTGCTGTACCCAAGTTTGGTGCAGATGCCCGAGTGTTATTCTTCACTGATGATGCCTTACAACAAGCCAGCGATCCGGCTATTCGGGCGTATCGTGCACAGGGTAGTGCGGGCTTACGTGTCTTGGATGTGTGCTGTGGTATTGGTACGGATAGCATCGCCTTTGCGCGTGCAGGCGCTATTGTACAGGGACTTGATAATGACCCGATCCGCATCGCTATCGCCCGCCACAATGCCACTCAGTTGCGTTTACCCATTCAGTTTGATGTGGCTGATGTTACACACGGCATCGCCACAGCCGACTATGACCTCATTTTTTACGATCCTGCTCGCCGCGATGCAGACGGCAACCGTCTTTACGATGTCGAGCACTACATCCCCCCCCTGAGCCTGATGCACGGATGGCACGCCCCGCGCATCATGACAAAGATTTCGCCGGGCGTTGATCTGGCACAGCTGAGTGCCTATCAGGCTTCAGTTGAGTTCATCAGCGTGGGCGGCGATCTCAAAGAGGCCGTTTTACAGCAACCGCTAACCATCCCCTTACGCGCTACCCGCATTGATGCAGACGGTATAGCCCATCATTGGGATAATGATGGTGATGCGTCACCTGTTGCGCTGGCGGAACCGCAGGGTTGGTTGTGTGAGCCAGATCCCGCTATCTTGCGGGCAAATCTTGTACAACAGGTTACTACACACTATGACGGCACCATGCTTGATGAAACAATCGCATACTTTTGCACCACACACGCCCCATCTTCTGAGTGGGTGCGTGCATGGCGTATTCGAGAATGGTTGCCGTTCAACCTCAAGCACTTACGCGCCCGCCTGCGCGCACAGGATGTCGGCACGCTCACTGTCAAGAAGCGTGGTTCACCCATCCAACCACAAGATTTGATCCGCCGCCTCAAGCTCAAAGGATCGACTTCTGCCACAGTTGTACTGACACGGTATCGAGAAAATCCGATTGCAATCATCTGTGATGATATTCTGGCGCTTTAATTTTTTGTGATTCAGTGACAAACTCGTATAATAGGTGCACACTAGATCTGAATTTGTAAACCCTACAACCCACGATATGGATAAATGAATGATGTCAATGCCACAAAAATATAAACGCCTGACCTGGAACGATGTTGATCGCCTAATTGACATGATGATCCCCCAACTTGATTCAGTCGGGCCATTTCAGGCAATGGTCATGATCACGCGGGGTGGGGTAATTCCCGGTGGGTTGTTAGCAGAAGCACTCGACGTACAACACCTGTTGACCGCCGCTGTGGATTTTCCTTCAACCGAAAAATCGGGTTTGATGGCATGGCCGAAATTCTTGCAATTCCCCAATGATGATCTGCTCGAAAGCCGGCGCACGCTGATTGTCGATGATGTGTGGGGGAGTGGGCGCACCAGCACGGCTGTTCGTGAGCGTGTTGTATCAGCCGGCGCAACGCCATATACCTGCGTCTTGCACTTTAACCCGTACCGCACGCTCTTCAACAAGAAAGAGCCCGATTATTACGGAGAAGTAACCGATGCCTATGTGGTCTATCCGTGGGAGATCGACCGTGGTACCTATGGTTTGGGTAAGTTTGACCCAACACCAGAACCTGAAGGGCAGTGACGAACGCCTTGGTGCAATCATTTATCACAGTTTGAATGAAAATTACACCCTATCACAAGCACAACCGATTGCTTTCTGTTATAATATTTTTAAAGTGGTTGCTCTCGTGCGCTCAGCATAGAGCGAACAATCAATGTACGGCGGTAAAAGATATTGAGATTATGCCATTATACGTTACATCGTTGGATCGATACGGGGCAGATCGAACAAACAGTTTCCGTCGCCTAGATTGCATTATTTACATACACATCGGGTTACACCCTGTAACCCACAACGCACCATGGCGAAAGGAGTAAGGCGTTCGCAGTAAGTGTGACATAGAACGCCATCATCATGAGTACGGAATTTGAACAACCTTCAACGCCAGATGATGATTTCGAGTCCATGCTTGAGGCATCTTTCGGCTACGAATATACCCCGCCACGTCGTGGTGAAATTCGCAGTGCTACGATCTTACAAATTGAAGATCGTGAAATTATCGTCGATTTAGGCGCTAAGCAAGATGGTATTGTGCCCAACACCGATATTGAACGCATGGATGATGACTTCTATCAATCCTTAGAAGTCGGTCAAAGTATTCCCGTTTATGTGATGAACCCTAGCGATTCCTCCGGTAATTTAGTCGTCTCGATTAACATGGGTTTACAACGTTACGATTGGGAAAATGCCCGCGAGTTACTTACCTCCGAAGAAGTCGTTGATGTGACCATCACCGGCTATAACAAAGGTGGGGTGCTTGTGCGCTGGAACCGCCTTGAAGGCTTCATCCCTAGCTCACATCTCACGTCTGCGGATCTGTCGCTTGATCGCCGCGAATCGATGGCGGCGCTCATCAATGAGAAGCTCGGTGTTAAAGTGATCGAAGTCGATCAGGATCGCCGCCGCCTGATCTTCAGCGAGCGCGAAGCCCAGCGTGAATGGCGCATGAAGCAAAAAGCACGCCTACTCGATGAACTTGAAGAAGGCAACGTGGTCAAAGGAACGGTGACAGGTTTGCGTGATTTTGGTGCGTTTGTCAATATCGGTGGTGCAGACGGCTTGATCCATGTCAGCGAATTGGCATGGCATCGTGTCGATCACCCGCGTGATATTTTGAGTGTGGGCGATGAGATTGATGTTTATATCCTCAACCTCGACAAACAGACCAAGCGTATCGCGCTTAGCCTCAAACGCTTACTCACCGATCCGTGGGATGATGCTCACGAACGCTATCACGAAGGGCAATTGACCGAAGGTGTGGTCACTAACGTGGTGGATTTTGGTGCGTTTGTAGCGCTTGATGACGGTCTAGAGGGGTTGTTGCATCTCAGCGAGATGGGCGATGGCTCGCTCAAAGAACCGCACTCTTATGTACAAAAGGGTGATCGCTTAACCCTGCGTATTAGTCATCTGGAGCCAGAAAAACGGCGGGTAGGTTTCACCCAGCGTTGGGGCACTGAAGACGAAGAAATGGTCACTCCTGCTGCCGAAGTGCAGTCTGAAAACGAAGCAGATGTAGCCACTCTGGAGAACGAAGAATCTATCACTGAAGAAACCAATGCCGAAGAATGAACAAACACGTTAATCAGTTGAATGCTCGGCTTCGAATCTCCGAGTAATTCTACCTGAGAAACAGGTGCACAAGAAGCCCGCCTCTCATTGTTGATGCGGGTTTTTCTCATGGAGGTCTTTTTATCTATAAAGCCTTATTTTTCCCTGAAATAGTTGCCTTTATAACAGGATTGAAACCCGAACATTTTGTTGACAAACTTATCACTACTCAGTTATAATTCCTTCGTTTTTGGGAGCGTCTGGTATCCTCCATCATCTGTGTACCAAGCACGCAGATTGTGTGAACAGTGCAACGCCACACGTGATCGGTATGAAAGAAATTGAGCAATGGGGCCCATCTGTGACCATGCGCTTATATGGTGTTGGTTGTCGCCTCTCGAAAGCACACACTGAACGTACAGGGAGTTTTTATTCATGTCTACCGATATTTCGCTCGAAAACACCATTGAAGAGATGGATTTCGCCGCAATGCTCGAAGAATCACTGGCAGAGAGCCAGATTGAGCGTGGTGATATTATTACGGGGACCATCCTTGCGATGGATCAGCACGGGTTAATTGTTGATGTAGGGTGGAAGCATGACGGCATTGTCACCCGCAACGACATCGAGCGCATGGGGATCCAAGTAAGTGATTTTGAAGTGGGATCTGATATTGATGTGGCTGTCGTGCGCATGATGGACGGCGACGGCAATCTAGTCTTATCTGCGTCACAAGCCAAACAAAATGAAGACTGGCAAAAAGCTGAAGTCCTCAAAGATGAAGATGAAACTTACACCGGTGTCATCTCGGCGGCTAACAAAGGTGGCATCATCATGCCCTATGGCAATTTGCGCGGGTTCATCCCTGCAAGCCATGTCGTGGATATGCCACGCGGCATGAATGACGAAGATCGCGTCAAATACCTGATGGATAAAGTCGGTGAAGAAATCACAGTGAAAGTGATCGAAGTCAACCGCAAACGACGCCGTCTGGTCTTCAGCCAACGCCTGGCTGAGCGCGAAAACCGCCAAGCACGCAAAGAAGAACTGCTCGAAAAACTTGAAGAAGGCAATATTCGTAAGGGTGTCGTGAGTGGCCTGTGTGATTTTGGTGCTTTTGTCGATCTCGGCGGGGCAGATGGCCTCGTGCATATCTCCGAATTAGCATGGCATCGCGTGTCACATCCTGAAGAAGTTGTTCAGGTCGGGCAGAAGGTTGAAGTCTATATCTTGCACCTCGATGAGAGTGGCAAACGCATCGGCTTAAGCCTCAAACGTCTCCAGAAGAATCCCTGGGAACAGGTTGAAGAGACCTATCACATCGGTCAGCTGGTTGAAGGCACTGTCTCGCGTATCGAACCTTTCGGCGCGTTCATTAGTATGGATCCGGGTATTGAGGCGCTGTTGCACGTCAGCCAGATGTCACACGAAGACAACGTTGAACCGCGTGATATTTGCTACGAAGGCGAGCACATCATGTCACGCATCATCAGCATTGAAGCAGATAAACAACGCTTAGGGCTGAGCTTAAAAGAAGTGACTGTGGCTGAAAAAGAACAATGGGAAGAACAACGTGCCGCCAATCTTCAAGAATCGGTGCTCGAAGAAACCGACGAAGATGAGCAAGTAACAGCTGAAGCCTAAGTTACAGGCACATCGTGGCAAGACACCTAAGAGGCTGACTCTTCTCAACAGAGTTAGCCTCTGTTATACTTGAGTCATAACTTTGATTACCACATTTAGTGACCACGAAGGTAAGGTGATATTTAGTGGCATCAGTAAAGCTGAAACCAGGTGAATCCCAGGAAGGTCTGCTGCGTCGTTTTCGTAAGAAAGTGACCAATGCAGGTATTCTGAGTACCGTTCGCCGGAAACGCTGGCACATCTCAAAAAGCGAATTACGCCGTATTGAGAAGAAGAAAGCGATCCGTCGTGCGCGTCGTCGTCGCCGTAAAGCAAGTGCCCGCGGCGGACTCTAAAAAGGGTTCAGGCTGGCAGTTTCGTCAATATTATCACAACTTCCGCTATGAGCTTGCCTTGTAGCGGATTGTTTGCTTGTATAAAATAAAGCATATGGACTTTTCAAATCGTCAAGAGTCTTTATACAATGTTTATCTTTAGATCAAATAGCCATGAGTACTACAAAAGGAGACATATGGCAAACGACGAAAAAATCGAAGTAGAAGGAACTGTAGTGGAAGCCCTGCCCAATACCCAATTCATGGTTGAGCTGGAAAATGGTCATCAGGTGCTGGCTTATCTCTCTGGCAAGATGCGTAAATTCTATATTCGTATCCTGCTCGGTGACCGTGTCAAGGTTGAGATGACACCCTATGACATGAATCGTGGACGCATTACCTATCGCTTTAAAGCAGGCGAGCGCTGATGCACCTACTTGTTCCGTTAAATGATGCACAACCTTTGTGCATCGCTTAACGGAACAAGTGCCTGTGCCCCCTTCTGACTGCTAACACGCGGTCAGGCTGGTTTTTTACCCCAATGTACTGCCATCGTCCCGAACATGAACAACTGATAATCCACTTGCTCATAGCTCGCTTCGCGCATGATTGCCGCGAGTTCTTGTGGGGTCTTGAAGGCTTGCGTGGATTCCGGCAAATAGGTATAGGCATCTGCCGCCGCTTGCCCGCCAATCAAACGCCCTAAAATGGGTATCCCATAATTGAGATGTAATTGAATGAAGGGTTTGAGTAAGTTATCCGGTGGGGGCGATGTGTCTAAGATCACGATGCGTCCGCCGGGCTTCAGGACGCGCATTTGCTCTTGTAGCGCACGCGGGATATCGATGACATTACGTACCAAGTAACCCGATACCACCGCGTCGAAGGTCTCATCAGGGAAGGGCAAATTCAACGCATCTGCCCCCGACCAATCAATTGTATTGCCGCGTGGCTCGCGTTGCCCGACGTGCATCATCGGCAGGGCAAAATCTGCCCCGATGATCTGTGCGTCAGGGTGAGCTTGCTTGGCTTCAAAAGCGATGTCACCTGTACCCGTCGCCAGATCCAACAGCGCACCATCTGCGGGTAATTGTGCTTGGTTAACCACAAATCGTCGCCAGCGCATATCCTGCCCGAAGGTCATCACACGGTTCATGAAATTATAACGCTCCGCGATGCGCCCGAACATATCCTGCACGTAAGATGATCGTTCTTGTCCTGTCAGATGTGCCATAAGACTCCTACTGTTCACCAGTTTCAAAATTTGTTGAATGTAAATAGTATACTGCCAAAAGCTGAGCCAGTCATGAGTTAGTTTGCATTTATCGCGCCTGATACGCTATGCTCATAACCTATTCTTGGAACAAGATTGGACTGCTTATGACTGTACTCCTCACAGGCTTTGAGCCATTCGGTAAAGTGACCGACAACCCATCACAGCGCATCGTTGAGCATTTCCAGCAGAAGGGTATCGCGCATGTCAGCGCAGTCGTGTTGCCCGTCGATTATCACAGAGCAAGCGAGCACCTATTGACCCTGATTGAGCAGGCTCAACCACAGGCGATTATTCTGCTCGGTGTGGCACAAATGCGCGAGGCACTTTCACTGGAACGCATCGCTATCAATATTAACGACGCCAGCCTGCCCGATAATGCAGGTCAACGTTTACATGGGCAACGCATTGTTGCCGATGCGCCTGTGGGGTACTGGTCAACCTTACCGCTCGATACCGTGTATCAGGCGATTGATAACGCCAGCATTGCGGTCAAATATTCCAACCATGCCGGCGCGTATCTGTGCAATCACGTCATGTATTGTGCGTTGCACTATCTCTCGCAATACGGCTTGGATATCCCCTGTGGCTTCATCCACGTGCCAGCCGTCGAAGCGGTGCCCCTTAGCGAACAAATTCGCGCTGTTGAACTCGTTGTGCGCATCGTGCAAACCCGTCAATCCGTTTGATGATTATTGTGGGCGGTGCGCCTCAATGACCATCCAATCACCCTGTTGATAGCGTGCTGTCGGCACTAAGCCAGTTTTGCGTAACGCTTCTTCGACCTGTTCGGTCTGGGTGTCGATGATCCCGCTGAAGATGGCTTGTCCGCCGGGGCGCACTGTCTCGCCTAGTTGTTCATCACACATCGCGATGATAATGCGGGCGAGGATGTTCACCACCACCAGGTCATAAGTTGCACCCTGTTCGAGCGCGGTCTCTAGCCCGCCTCGATAGGCTTTGATATGTGCTGAAACGCCGTTTTGCTCGGCATTTTCTAGCGTAGCATCCACCGCTAGCTGATCGATATCAATGCCAATCACCGATTCTGCGCCCAGTTTCGCGGCGGCGATGCTCAAAATCCCACTACCACATCCTAGATCAAGCACGCTCATATCTGGTTTGACCATACGCTCTAAGGCTTCGAGGCACAGTTGCGTTGTTGGATGTGTACCGGTTCCGAATGCCATGCCCGGATCGAGTGCAATCTCAATATCGCCCGCTTCCAGTGGCACATCAATCCACAGGGGGCGCACAATCAACCGTTGACCGAGGCGCACCGGTTTATAGTGTTTCTTCCATGCGTCCGCCCAATCTTCATCCGCAACGATGCGCCAGTTGGGTTTGGGCATCGGGAGCATCATGTTCATGTAGCCTAGCGCACGCTCAATCTGAAAGCGCTTTTCCTCGCCATCTGAATCATTGGGGAAGTACCCGCGCACGATGAGCGTTTCAGCCGGTGGTACTTCGCCATCATCATAATTGCCCGCCTCAATATCGGCTTGTTCAATTGAAATGCCCTGATGACACCATTTTTGTAATTCTTGTGCAATCGCTTCGGCGGCTTCGCCATCCACCTGTAATGAAACTTCAACCCACTGTGGCATGTTGTCCATCCTTATGAAATGAAATCAGGGCATGATGATAGCACATGCCCTGACAGTGAAAAATAGGCTAGGTTATCGGATGAGCTTACTGCTCAGTTCCGAAGAAGTCCATCACTTTATCGAAGAACCCGCGCCCATTTGCCTGAGGTTGAATTTGACTGTCCATCGTCGTCGCCAGTTCTTCAAAGAGGGCACGTTGACGGTCTGTGAGTTTAGTAGGCACTTCCACGTTGATATACACCAGCTGATCACCACGACTATTGCTACTGCCATCACTGCGCAGTCGCGGCACGCCTTTTCCGCGTAAACGGAAAACTTTGCCAGTTTGTGTGCCGGCAGGGACGGTCATTTCTACATCGCCATCAAGCGTCGGTACATTGACTTTATCGCCGAGCGCCGCCTGTGCCACGTTGATCGGCAAATCGAGAATGATATCGCTTTCGCGCCGTTTGAAGTATTGGTGATTGTTGACATGAATGCGTAAGATCAAATTGCCCTTAGGCGCACCATCTTCGCCAACGTGCCCATTTTGCGGGACAGACATGCTCATGCCTTCGTTGACACCCGCATAAATCGGCACAGAGACCTTTACGCGCTTCTTGCGTCGTCCGTTGCCATCACAGTTGGTGCAGGGGTCTTCGATAATTTGCCCCTTGCCCCCACATCGAGGACAAGCTGCCACGCGCACTACAGATCCCACAAAGGTTTGGCGCACCTGACGCACTTCACCACTGCCGCTACATTCAGGGCAGGTGATTGGGCGCGAGCCATCGCGTGCGCCGGAACCTTCACAGACTTCACACACCTCAAGTCGGTCGAATTCGAGGTCTTTTTCTACGCCAAATGCCGCTTCTTCAAATTCGAGGGTCACATCAAGCGTGACATCGCCACCCCGGCGTGGCCCACGTCGACCACCTGCGCCACCCCGATTGACAAAACTGCTGAACAAATCGTCGAAGATGTCCTCAAAGCCCGCAAAACCTGCACCGCCGTAACTACCGGTACCGGCTCCCTGCACCCCTGCATGACCGAAGCGGTCATATCGTTGGCGCTTCTGGTCATCTGATAGCACTTCGTAGGCTTCGTTGATTTCCTTAAATTTGGTTTCTGCATCGTCTTCTTGACTGACATCAGGATGATATTGACGTGCGAGTTTCCGAAACGCTTTTTTGACCTCATCCGTACTGGCATTGCGCGCAACGCCCAGTACGTCGTAATAATCTCTTGGCATATGATTCTAGCCTATGAACTATGATCGAGTGGCAATGTGTAAATGAAAGCAGTGCAATCGAATGTTGCATCCGCATCAGAACTAAGGATAACAGGCTTCCCTGATTATGATCAACCAGAGAAGCCCACGGACTTATTTCTCTTCAGTGAATTCGGCATCGACCACATCTTCATCGTCGTCGTAGTTCGCATCCCCATTTGCGCCGGGTGGGGGTGTTGCTTCGTCGGCGTTCTGATACATTTGCCCGCCGAGTTGTTGCATGTATTGAGCCAATTCTTCTGTCGCACCCTTGATCGCTTCGATGTTATCGCCGGCTTTCACGTCGTTGAGTGTGTCGATCAAACGTTGGGTTTCAGCCTTCGCATCATCAGGCAACTGCTCGCCGTAATCTTTGAGGAATTTCTCAGCGGTGAACACCGCACTGTCTGCCTGATTGAACACTTCGACGTGTTCTTTTTTCTTGGCGTCTTCGGCGGCGTGTTTTTCCGCTTCTTTCACCATCTGATCAATCTCATTATCGCTCAAGCCACTGCCGGCAGTGATCGTGATCTTCTGTTCCTTGCCACTGGCTTTATCACGGGCGCTCACGTTTAAGATACCATTGGCATCAATGTCGAATGTCACTTCGATCTGTGGCACACCACGTGGTGCAGGCGGAATCCCGCTCAGCTGGAAGTTACCCAGTATTTTGTTATCTGCTGCCATCGGACGCTCACCCTGCACGATGCGGATCTCAACCGAAGTCTGATTATCCGCCGCTGTGCTGTAAACCTGTGTTTTGCTGATTGGAATAGTGGTGTTGCGTTCGATCATGGGAGTTGCCACACCACCGAGTGTCTCAACGCCGAGCGTGAGCGGGGTCACATCCAGCAACAGGATGTCTTTGACATCACCACCGAGCACACCGGCTTGAATCGCCGCACCGAGCGCTACGACTTCATCAGGGTTCACGCCACGGGTTGGTTCTTTGCCGAAGAATTTCTGCACAGCGTCCTGAATTGCTGGCATACGGGTCATACCGCCCACTAGCAAGACAGCGTCAATATCGCTCGCCTTCAGCTTGGCATCAGCTAATGCAGCTTTCACTGGTTGAATGGATTTTTGCACCAGATCATCTACTAGATTTTCCAGCTTAGCACGGCTCAGCGATACGTTGAGGTGCTTCGGCCCGCTGGCATCTGCCGTGATGAAGGGCAGGTTGATATCAGTACTCTGTGCGCTGGAGAGTTCGATCTTGGCTTTTTCAGCGGCTTCTTTCAAGCGTTGCAAGGCTTGACGATCTTGCTTCAAATCGATGCCACTATCTTTCTTGAACTCATCAGCAAGCCAATCAATGATGCGCTCGTCGAAGTTATCACCACCCAGATATGTATCACCATTGGTGGATTTTACTTCGAACACGCCATCAGCAATCTCTAAGATCGAAATATCGAAGGTACCACCGCCGAGGTCATAGACGGCGATTATGCCATCTTTACGATCACCGAGACCATAAGCAAGGCTCGATGCGGTTGGTTCGTTGATGATGCGCAATACTTCTAAGCCAGCAATCTTGCCTGCATCTTTGGTAGCGTTGCGTTGCGTATCGTTGAAGTATGCCGGCACCGTGATCACCGCTTGTGTCACTGTCTCGCCGAGGTAGGCTTCCGCATCAGCTTTTAGCTTTTGTAAGATCATCGCGCTGATTTCCGGTGGGCTATACTCTCGTCCACCCATCATCACACGTACATCACCGTTAGGGGCTTCTTTCACTTCATAGGGGGTACGTGAACGCGCATCTTCCGATTCCGCGTCTTTGAACTTCCGTCCCATAAACCGTTTGATCGAGAAAATCGTGTTCTCAGGGTTCATCACAGCTTGATTGCGGGCAACCTTACCAACCAGTCGCTCGTCATTTTTTGGATTGATAGCGACAACAGAAGGAATCGTGTTGTTGCCTTCAGCGGAGGGGATGACAGTCGGTTCACCACCTTCGATGACCGCAACAACTGAATTGGTTGTCCCCAGATCAATACCGATAATACGTCCCATAAGTGTTCCTTCTCCTAAGTACTTGGATTGTCAATTCTGATAAATATCGCGTGTGTTAGCTGGCAACACGCACCAGTGCCGGGCGCAGGACTTTCTCGCCGATGCGGTAACCGCGTTGTAACGTTGTCGTCACGATCCCGCTCTCATACTCACTATCAGCGTCCATGCCAATCGCTTCGTGCATGTTCGGGTTGAATTCCTCGCCGACTGGATTAATCACGTCGATCTCGAATTCATCTAACACTTTTTGAATGTTCTTCAAGATCAGCGATGTACCGCTAACCCACGGATGCTCATTCAGATCATCCGGTACATTGTCAAATGCACGTTCGAAGTCATCAATGATTGGCAAAATCTTGGTGAAGGCTTCGATAGCCCCCAATTGTTTGGAGTCACTGAGTTGTTGTTGGGTGCGCCGGCGGTAATTGTTGAACTCGGCGCGACTGCGTTGCCAGCCGTCAAGGTTTGCCTCGGCTTCCCCACGTAAGCGAACGATTGTCGCTTTTAAATCTTCAACACTCGCCCCTTCGAGGGTGTCATCATTGTTAGCGACAGTTTCCTCAGATACAGGCGTTTGCTCGTCAGTCATCAATTCCTCGCTGTTTTGTTCGTTTTCGTTGATTTCTTCATTCATACAGGATGCCTCCTACATAATCTATCGCAAGAAGCCTCATTTTATAATAGATTCACCCTTTGAGTGTAGACAATGAACGATAGAATTGTATTAACAATGAAGCCCCTTCCATGAAGAAATTCATGTACCGGCAGATGGGGATGTTTGAGCATCATCGTCGTACAATTCGATCAGCATATTGGTCATCATCCCGGAGACTTTACGGACAGTGCTGATCGCCCGTCCATAATTGAGGTTAGTCGGGCCCAGCACCCCCAGCGTCCCCCGTATTTGACCGGGGACACCGTAACGGCTCAGCACTAAACTCAGTTGACTGACTTCTTCATGCCCGTTGCCAGCGATCACCACCTGTATATCGTGATCGTTCTCATCGATTAAGGGTTGCAAAATTTCGGACAGGATCATATCAAGCAATGCCCGTTCTTCATAGACGCGCACTGCTTGTTCCGCGCCACTGGTATCAGGGAAATCTTTGATGACTTCGCTTAATCCATCGCGATAGACCAACCGCACCTGCTGAGTGCCTGATTTATCGATCAGATCTGCCGCAATTTCGGCAACTTCGCGTTCTAGCTCGGTGAAGTTACGGCTTTTCATGCGGATCTGGTTAGCGCTCAAATCCTTGCAGATGCCGTTAATATGATCGGCAGTCTCGCTCAAGATGCCCTGTCCCACTGTTTCGGCGAGTGTCAACATGCGCTGATGTACCGCACCACCTTCCAGCACCAGTACCATGAGCGCTAAGCGCCCCTGTATCGCGATCAACTCCAGATGCTTAAAGCGGCTGGTGGTGGCAACCGGTGGTGTGACTAACGACGCTGTGTGTGCAGTGCGTGCCAGTACGGTCGCTGCTTGTTTCATCCACTGCTCCAGCACGATAGGCAGTTCATTGAACTTGCGCTCGATATAATGATGGTCAGTGGGCGCCAGCAAATTGCTATTCATCAGATCACGCACCACGTAGCGATAGCCTAAAGCTGTCGGGATGCGTCCCGCAGATGTATGGGGTGCAGTGATATAGCCCATATCTTCCAGACGTGCCATCTCATTGCGCACTGTCGCCGAGCTAATACTCAGATCGTAGGATTCGACTAGATATTTTGAACTCACTGGTTCCGGTTGCTCGTTATAGGCCCGGACAATCAGCGAGAGAATTTCTTCCTGTCGTTTTGTAAGTTCGGGTAACGATTGTTCGCTTATCACCATCACCAACCCAATCATTTACTATGGTCATTTGTATAATCGTTGTGGATAATCGTTCATCGGAAATGTACGGTTATGATACCATAGATCAACACGTATAATCTCAGACCTGCATAAGATTTTGTGAGGATTATGAGTAGACACTCAGGTAAGGTCAGTGGAAATCAGCGCGTCTTTATATCACAGCATACCCAATCTCATCATCGCATGAGTATAGTCAACTGAGGAGAGTAAAATGGGCAATAAAACATTTGATGTGAATCAAGCAGAATGGGAAAGTGAAATTCTCAATTCTGACACCCCGGTATTAGTAGATTTTTGGGCAGAGTGGTGTGGCCCTTGTAAGATGATTGCGCCAATCGTCGATGAACTTGCCGAAGAATATGAGGGTAAACTGCGCGTCGCCAAGCTCGATGCGGATGCCAATCCCGATGTGTTGACCAATTACGGTATCATGGGGATTCCCACCTTGATCCTGTTCAAGAATGGCGAAGATGTTGCCCGTATCACAGGCTATAAGCCCAAAGATAAGATCGTAAGCAAGCTAGTCGATCATATCTAAACCGCTTAACAGCATGCACAAAGATGCCCGATCATCATCGGGCATTTTGTATTTCAGGGTAGGAGGCTATGGGATTAATCGCCCGCTAGCTCGATCTTCTCTAATGCCATCTTGATCTCATCCGCAAGCGGGAAGCTGATGAAGAAGGTTGAGCCTTCGCCTTTGGCACTCTCAATCCAAATTTCGCCTTTGTGTTGAATCATGATGTTATAGGTCAGCGTCATACCCAAACCTGTGCCGGTTGCCATGCTCTTGGCTTCATCATTTGTACTGCGGAAGTAACGCTCTTTGAATAACTTGGACTGATCTTCTTCACTCATGCCGATACCCTGATCTTTGATCCAGATTACCACCATGCGCCCGCGTCGATTGCCCTGACGATCAACATATTCTTCTCGCAATTCACCACCGACTTCTATCGTGGTGTTCTCGTAGCTGTATTTGTGCGCGTTGCTGACCAGATTCGTCAACACCTGAATCACACGGGTTTCATCGCCCCAGATTAATGGTAGATCTTCCGGCACGTTGTTGACCAAGTCTTGATTTTTCTCTGCTAGCAAATTCACGAATGGGCGTAGAGTTTCGACTACAGCGTTACGCACGTTCATCGGTTCGGCTTCCACGCGAAATTCATTATTATCGATCATCGCAGAATCACGTAGATCATCGATCAGCGTCTTCATTCGTTCTGCATTATTCTTGATGATGCTCAAGAAATTCTCTTGTTGTTCGCTCAGGTCGCCCGTCATACCACTCAACATCACTTCGGCATAACCTTTGACCGATGCAAGTGGGTTCTTCAGTTCGTGCGCGGCGAAGCCCATGAATTCAGATTTAGACTTCATTGCGTTGTTCAGCGCGAGATAGAACTGTGCGTTAGCAATCGCCACACTCGCATGATCCGCAATGCGCTGTGCAAACGCCCAATCCGGCAAACTGAAACGAGGGAGACTGTTTTTCTCCAAGATCAAGATGGCGTTGATCGCATCGCCGGAGATCATGGGTAGCGTAATCTGACTGTTGCTGTTAGCGAGACCATATTCATAATCGGGATCCATCGACACATCCATCGTGATGTCGGCTTGTCGGCTACGCATCACGCGCTTGACCACGCCAGAATTGAGGGACCAAATACGCCGATCTTCGCCTTCAGCATCAGGCGGATACTCGTCGTAGGTGTAGCCTTTGATGGATACAATCTCTAAGTAAGGCGGGTTTTCGTGTACGATGCCTAATGCACCCGCATTCGCACCGAGGATGTCCATCGCTTGATTGACCGTGATCTCTGCTACTTCTGATAGCGCCAATGTGCGGTTGAGTTGCGCGTCCATGCGCTCCAATGTTTCCAGCTCTTTCACGCGCTGAGAGAGTTGTTGATCGGTCTGTTGGAACAACCGCGCATTCTCAATGGCTACCGCCGCCTGACTGGCAAAGGTCGTAAGCAGGTTAGCATCTTCCATCACAAAGGGCGTGCCATCACGTTTGTTGATAACTTCCAGCACACCAATCACTTCATCTTTGGCGGTCAGGGGCACAGCCAGCAACGAACGTGAGATGAAATCTTTAGTGACTTCGATCATGTGTCGCGGGTCGGATTCCGCATCGTTGACGATGATCGACTCATTAGAGGCGACGACGCGTCCTACCACACCTTGACCAGCTGGAATGCGGGTCTGGAGCAAATCATCGCCACCACCACCAATCACCACCCGGAAAATCAGATCACCTGAATCATCTTCAGCATTCAACAAGAGCGAACCGGCTTCAGCATTCAGGATTTCTACCGCGCTCTGCATGATGATAGAGAGCAGTTTCTCAACATCGGTCTCTGTGGCTACTAACTGACGACTGATGTCATTCAGCACCGTGAGCTGACGCTGACGGATGCGCGTCTGGTTGAACAGGTTCGCTTTATCCAGTGATGTCGCCGCCAGAGCCGCCACGTCGCTGAAAATCTTGAACTGCTCATCCGTGTAAGGGACCGTATCACGCCGTTTACCAGCCGCCATCACGCCCAGAATGCCGCGTCCCGCCGCTAGCGGTACACCCATCCACGACAGCAGACCGCTGTCGATCATATCAAATTCGGCACTGCGTTTCTTCATCTCTGCCGTGAAGTTATTGGTGCGGATGGATGTATTGCGCTTGACAATCTCGCTGAATAAATCTAGCCCCATCATCCAGCGCACGTTTTCTTTTTCACTCACGCGATCATCCCCTTCTAAGTAGAAGGCGAAGTACAGGCGGTTGATGTTCTCTTCGTACAGCACGATGTAGAAATTAGGTACCGGCAAGAGCTTGCTGGTCTGGTTGTAGATCAGTTCTAGCAAGTCATCGAGTTCAATCGTGAAGTTCACCGCCTGACCCACCTGGCTCAGCACATCTAGCTCTTGTACGCGCCGTTCTAACGTGCTGATGACCTGTGATCGCTCGGTAGCGATGGCGAATTGATTCACGACATCGGTGAAGTACATGATCTGATCGTACTGATAATCACGCTGATTGATGGGAGCGGTTAACATCACAAAACCGTTGAGACGGTTATCGCTTGGCAAACCTGCGAGTACCTGCGCCTTGAGCAAGTTCAGGCGCGGTTGCTCGATGCGTACCTCATGCGGCCATTGCTCATTTGACCCGACTACCAGCAAATTACTCTCTTCTCTTAGCAAGACCCTGATGAGTGGGCTATCCGCCGTGAAGCGAATGTCTGTGCGTGTGCCATTGACCTCATAGGCGCTGTAATCGCTGTTTGTGCGGTCGCTGAGGAAGATATAGATGTTGTGAGGCACTAACACTGATTTGAGCGCGTTATAGGTAAACGTGACGATCTCATCATAGTCCGTTATCGAAGTCAGATTGCGATTGTATTCCTGCACGCGCTTTTGTAGTTCGTGTTGTTCCCGATAATAAATCTTGTCGATCCGCGCTTGTAAGAAATTGCGCATCGGCAAGAAGAAGATCACCATCAGGAATAAAATGACAGCGATGATGATGGCGTTGTTCGATGCGTTGAAAATATCAATTGCCAGCAGTGATCCACCTAATGTGATCAGGTACATGCTCAAAACTAACGCACCCGCCATGATGCCGTATGTGATGCCCCTGCGTGTCATATATTCAGTATCAAGCGTGCGATATTGCAACACCGCATAAGCAATCGCCGCGACAGGGAAGTTCGTCAAGATGACAATCGCTTCTAAGTTAAACGGGATAGCGGGTTGTCCGTTGATCTCTACACCTCGCGTCAACAACCAGACCGCCACCGGTATCAGCATCAAGGTTGTGCCGATGAACATGCTGTTGGCTTGATCACGTGTGATGGGGTTGGTGGCACGTCGGCGTTGTAGTACGCTTGTAGCCCACAGCGTGACAATCCCCACCGATGTGATCGCTGTCGCTATCGGCGTATAAAGCGCCACCTGTGACCACGCATCTTGCGGATAATAAAAGCCATATATCAACCATGCACCCACCGCACCGAATATTGCCAGCACGATGTAATCTAAATAGGGCATGTTGCGTAATTCGCGCAGACGACGCGGGAAGTTAATGCCGAAAATCACTAACGAACTGCCGATAGCACTCGCGCCGAGATACCATAGCGGCGCAAGTACGGACTGCGTGCCGACATCGAAGATACCCCCGCTGTAGATCGCACTGCTGAAGGCAATCGCTACTGCCATCACGCCGTCAGTGCTGTCGAACTTGTGACGGATGATCATCAAGCCCAGTACAATCAGCACGATGCCCCCTAAATAAGGCATGAGGAAATAAGCGAGAAAATCTGTATTCGGGAAACGTGCTAATGGACTGATAGTAATCACACAGGTAGCAAAGCCATCTGCGCCATCGCTACAACTCTGCACGCCACTGCCACTGCGTTCGCTAGCGCTTCCCTCGAATAAGACTGTCAGATCAACCGTGCTGGCTTCAGTTGTATTGCTCATGATGCGGTTGAAATTGGTATATGCCGCCGCATAATCGCGCCGTGCTTCGGTGGCGAATAGCGATTCGCCGTTGATCGCAATGACCTGATCGTTACGGCGCAAGCCCGCGTCAAAGGCGGGCCAATCAGTTTCGCCCGTTGCTTGACCCGCATTGACCACCATCGATTGCGTCAACATCGCACCGATGAATGGACGGTTGAGGAAGTTGATTGCCGTGACCAGATAAACTACGAAGGCAATCAGGGTAACCCCGGCAAGACTGCCCACGATAACCTGCCAGATTGTAGGCAGGGATTGCGTCTGGGTTTCGTCTGTACTGGATGTGGCGTTTAAAGTTGTCGCACTCATGCCTATCTTCCAAAATCTTGTCAGACATTGTTTAGGTATTACAAAGGTCAAACATATTTTATCACAGCTCTGCGTGCAGCACGAATGAAAATTTAACCATTAATTGTTAGTGAACTGTTGATTTCTTGTCAGATAGTGATAGATATACTGCTCATATCGTGTGGGTTAGCTATAGCATCTGCCCCTGTCCCGCGCTAACATAGATGTGATGTAGTGAATTGAGCTTGTTAAGATCCCGTCCAAATAGTATTAGCAACGTAACTAATTTTTGAATAGAAGATACCTAACTGGATAGAAAGGTACGATTATGGCAGTCCGAACAGCACGGGTACTCATCGCTAAACCAGGGCTTGATGGGCATGATCGCGGAGCGAAAGTTATCGCTCGTGCCCTGCGTGATGCCGGTATGGAGGTCATCTATACGGGTTTGCGCCAAACGCCAGCTATGATCGCCGAAGCCGCCTTGCAAGAAGATGTCGATGTAGTCGGCTTGAGTATTCTCAGTGGCGCACACATGACACTTGTACCTCGTGTGCGCGAGGCGATGAACGAAGCCGACTTAGCCGATGTACCGATGATCGTCGGCGGCATCATCCCCGATCAGGATAAAGAAGCACTTGCAGAATACGGAGTGGTTGCGGTGTTTGGCCCCGGCACATCCACCGAACAAATCCGCGACTTCATCAACGGCTTGATTGCCGCAAAGGATGCTGATGGATAAACTGGTCAGGGATGTTTTAGCAGGTAATCGGCGTGCATTAGCGCGCATGTTGACTATTATTGAGAACGGTGGCGACAAAGCACAGCAGGCGCTCGCGCAACTCTTTTCCCACACCGGACGCGCCCACGTCATCGGCGTGACCGGTGCGCCCGGCACAGGCAAAAGCTCGCTGGTCAACCTGCTAGCAAAAGCCTATCGCGATGACGAACAGACAGTGGCCATTCTTGCTGTCGATCCCACCAGTCCTTTCTCCGGCGGGGCGATCCTCGGTGATCGCATTCGTATGACTGATCTACAGGGCGATAAGGGCGTATTCATCCGCAGTATGGCGACGCGAGGAAGTCTTGGCGGTCTGGCGAGTACCACCCGTGATGCGGTGCGTGTCCTTGATGCCGCCGGTTATGACATCGTACTGGTTGAGACCGTTGGTGCAGGGCAGAGTGAGGTCGATATCGTCCGCACTGCGGAGACCACGCTGGTGATCGAAGCGCCCGGACTGGGCGATGATGTGCAGGCAATCAAAGCGGGTATCTTAGAGATTGCCGATATTCTCGTGGTCAACAAAGCGGATCGCGTCGGGGCAGATCAAACTGTGCGGGGTCTGCGGGCTATGCTGGAACTCGGTCACCCATCAGCGCGAGATCAATTCGTCTCGCATCATGGGCGATTGGAAACCCTTGAATCCGCGCCTCAGTCAGATGAATCGTCGGCTGAGATGTGGTTGCCACCGGTTATCAAAACCTCTGCCCTTGAGAAGGAGGGCATTGCCGAATTAGTTGAGCAGATTGCAAAACATCGCCGTTATTTAGACGAATCTGGCGACGTGTTACGCTTACAATCACGCTACATAGCACTAGAGCTTCATGAGCGTTTGCAAATCGCGCTGATGCAACGCTTGACAACTCGCATTCCAGACGACATCCTACAGGAGATGATTGACCAAATTCGCACGCGCCAACTCGATCCACACAGTGCCGTGGAACAGTTGCTCTTACATTACGTGTAAACTGATAACGTGAGGAAGATTGTGACAGAGGCTCCTGATAACCTGATGGATAATTACCACGAGCGTCCTTCTCGGATGCGTTTTGGGAAGATGAAGATCTTCGCGGGTAACGCCAGCATTGATCTTGCAGAAGAAATTTGTAGTTATATCCGCCAACACCATGATTATGATAACTTTTCACGTGGTCAAGCCGAGACTGTCACGTTCTCCAATGAGAATATCTTCGTCAAACTCAAGGAGAGTGTGCGTGGCAAAGATGTCTATCTCGTACAAACAATGGCATCGCCGATTCACGATAATATCATGGAGGCACTGATTACTATTGATGCTCTCAAGCGGGATTCTGCGTGGCGCATCAACCTGGTTGTGCCCTATTTGACCTACAGCCGTTCGGATAAGAAAGATCAACCCCGTGTGCCGATCTCATCGCGCCTGATGGCAAACATGATCGAGACTGCTGGCGCAGATCGTTATATGACCATTGATCTACATGCCGGACAAATTCAAGGTTTCTTCAATATTCCCGGCGATGCCTTGACGGCATTCCACCTATTGAGCGCATATGTCATCGAGAATTTCGATCTGGAAAACTTAGTTGTAGTTGCCACTGATCTTGGTTTTGCTAAACAGGGGCGCAACTGGGCGGAAGAATTGGGCGTGCCACTCGCTTTCGTTGAGAAGCGCCGTGTTGGTAATGACGAAAATGCGCAGGCAATGACTATCATCGGCAACGTCGAAGGTAAAAACGTGTTGCTGGTGGATGATGAAGTCAACACAGCCGGTAGTGTGGTCAATGCAACTCGTGCTGTGCGCGAAGCTGGCGCAAAAGATGTCTCGCTGGCATTCACCCATGCCTTCCTGACCGATATTGCCTATGAGCGAATGCGTAACCTGAACCTGAAAGAGATCATTTGTACCAATACCCTGCCCATTTCCGAAGATCGCCGCCTAACGAACATGACCATTCTCTCAATCGCTCCACTCTTGGCTGAGGTGATTGTCCGGGCACACGAAGGGCGAAGCGTCGGCGAATTATTCGACGAGTAACACATGACCGAACACAAAGATACAGAGCCATCCGTGCCACCCACTGCAAAAATAAAAGGTGAGGTCGATAAGGGTATTCCCCCGCCATCGATCCGCGAGATTCTGATCGGCGGCTTCGGCTTTATTGTGTTCCTCACGGTAATGATCTTGTTCGTTAATGCCGTGGGGGTTAATAGTTTACAGAACTTCGTGCAGAATGCAGGTCCCTGGGCACCGTTAGCCTATATTACCGTGAAAGCTGGCACATATGTATTCGCCCCGCTTACCAGTGGTCCCATTCAGGTGATCGTGGGCACGCTCTTTGGTAATTTGTGGTTGGGCGTCCTCTATACTCTGATCGGTGAAGTCATCGGCGGTAGTATTAGCTTCTGGATTGCACGTAAGTTCGGACGTCCTGTCATGAAACGCATCGTCGGGCAATCCAGCATGAGCCAGATCGAGAATTTCTATCAGACGCGCATGGGCGGTTGGGTATCGCTGGCGGTCGCACGGGTGATCTTGTTCAGCGTGTGGGATTTTCTCAGTTATGCCGCCGGCTTAGCACAGCCGATCCGCTTCCGCACTTATGTGTTTGTCTCGTTTGTGTTCGGCGCAATCCCGACTTTTTTCTTCGTGTGGATCGGTATGCAAGCCTTTGAGAATCCCGGTAATCTAGTGTTAATCTATGGTCTGGTTGCTGTGCTGATCTTATTGCCTATTTTGTTTCATAAGCGGATCAATTATGTGCTGGTGTGGGCATCTAGTCAGGATAAGCGCAAGCGGGAGAACTAAGCGATGACGATTTACTGGTTAGGCGGATCGCCCTGTGCGGGTAAAACCACCATCAGCGAGATCATTGCTCAGGAGTTCGGATGGCAGGTCTATCATCTTGATCGCCACGTCGAACGCTATCTGCAACGTGCCACACCGCAACACCAACCACACCTCACTGCCTATAAACAGATGGGTTTGCAGGCGTTTTTGTTGCAAGCCTCTCATACGCAACTGACGCAGGTGTTAAGCATCAGTGCCGAACAGTTCCCGTTCATCCTTGAAGATCTCAGTAACTTATCACAAAATAAGCCGATTTTAGTCGAAGGCGCGAACATGCGCCCTGTTGATGTACGCCAGCAGATCAATCAACCATCGCAGGCGTTATGGATGGTGCCCACCGAAGCCTTTCAGCTTGATACCTATCCTAAACGTGGTTCATGGGTGCAAGATGTCTTGCGCCGTTACGATACGCCTGATGAGGGCATCCGAGCTTTTGAACGGTGGATGCAACGCGACGCGCTGATGGCACAACATAGCGCCGAGCAAGCGCGTCAACAGGGTATTCGGGTGATTGTTGTTGATGGCAAGCGATCCCTGTTCGATAATGCTGAAATCGTCATGCGCCACTTCGGCTTGCTGAGTTAGTTAACCCTTTCATCAACGCGCATTGCGCTGTACCCTGTTGCACGATCCACTTATTCTTATGAAGTGTTTATGGCAATGTGTTATCCTTGCTTAGCGTGTTTCGAAGACCAAGCTCTATATAGGATGTCCTAATATGTTAAAAAATTTCATGAAAGCGGTATTCGGTGATCCGATGGAACGGGCACTCGCTCCGTACCGCGATGCTACCGAGAAAGTGAATGCGCTTGAGCCAGAGATGGAACAGCTCAGCGATCAGCAACTTGCCGCCAAAACTGATGAGTTCCGCCAACGGCTTGCAGAGGGCGAAACCCTCGATGACATTTTGGTGGAAGCCTTTGCTGTCGTGCGCGAAGCTGCTCGCCGTACCGTTGGCTTACGTCATCACGACGTGCAGTTAATCGGTGGTATGGTGCTTCATGAAGGGCGCATTGCTGAGATGAAAACCGGTGAAGGTAAGACACTCACTGCCGCCTTACCCATTTACCTCAATGGCTTGACCGGCAAAGGGGTGCATCTTGTCACCCCCAATGATTACCTCAGTAAGGTCGGTTTACAGTCGATGGGGCCTATCTATAGCTTCCTTGGTCTGAGTGCGTCTGTGATCCAGAATACAGGTGGTAATCCAGATTCCGGTTCATTCCTCTATGATCCAGAATTTGATAGCGATGATGATCGCTATCAGAACTTGCGCTCGATCACCCGCCGTGACGCTTACCACACTGATATTACGTACGGCACAAACAACGAATTCGGCTTTGATTACTTGCGTGATAACATGGCATGGTCACATGATCGCCTCTCTCAGCGCAACTTATCTTTTGCCATTGTCGATGAGATCGATAACATCCTGATTGACGAAGCGCGTACGCCTCTCATCATTTCTGGTCCTGCTGATCAACCGTCGGATTATTATGGGCGCTTCGCCAGCATTACCAAACGCCTCAATCCTAGTAGTGAAGAGAGCGTTGAGAACGAGGCACCGGATGGTGATTATGTGGTCGATATCAAAGATCGCATTGCTTACCTGACTGAACAGGGGGTCGAGCGCGTTGAGCAAATACTCGGTATTGACCAACTCTATCACCCTGATAATTCCGAGATGATCCCCTATCTCGATAACTGTCTGCGTGCTGTCGCACTCTATGAACGCGACAAAGATTATGTGGTGGATAGTGGTGAAGTCGTGATCGTTGATGACTTCACCGGACGCATGATGCCCGGTCGCCGTTTTAGCGAAGGGTTGCATCAGGCGATTGAAGCTAAAGAAGGCGTGCAAATTCGCCGTGAGAACGTCACTATGGCGACGATCACCTTCCAGAACTTCTTCCGTATGTACGATAAACTCTCTGGCATGACCGGTACAGCCGCCACCGAGGGCGAAGAATTTGAGAAAATCTATGAACTCGATGTCGTTGTAATTCCGACCAACGTGCCTGTTGCCCGCGATGATTACGAAGACTATATCTATGTCAATGAGAAAGCTAAATGGAACGCTGTCGTCGAAGAAGTGCGCGATGCACAGGAACGCGGTCAGCCGGTGCTGATCGGTACTGTGGCGATTGAAACCTCCGAGCGCCTCAGCAAACGCCTCACGCAAGCGGACATCAAGCACGAAGTTCTCAATGCCAAGAATCACTTCCGCGAAGCTGAGATCATCACTCAGGCAGGTCGTCCCGGCGCCGTCACCATCGCCACCAATATGGCGGGTCGTGGTGTCGATATCAAACTCGGTGGATCTGCTGAAGGTCTTGCCCGTGCTGAATTACGCCGCAAAGGTCTTGATCTGACCGATATCGACTCGGATACATGGCAACAATATTTCAAAGATGCACAAAAACAGGTCAAGCATGATCGCGAGATCGTCGAAAATGCGGGAGGGCTGTACGTTCTCGGTACGGAACGCCACGAAGCACGCCGTATTGATAACCAGTTGCGTGGTCGTTCTGGTCGTCAAGGTGAGCCGGGCACCAGCCGGTTCTTCCTCAGTCTTGAAGATGACTTGATGCGCCGTTTCAATGCCGAGGCAGTCAAGAAATTCATGTCATGGGCGAACTTGCCAGAAGATGAACCTATCGAACACGGCATGATTAGCAAATCCATCGAACAAGCACAGGTGCGCGTCGAAGGGCACAATTTCGATATTCGTAAGAAAGTGCTGGAATATGACGATGTGGTCAATCGTCAGCGAACGATCATCTACGAAGATCGCCGTCAGTGGCTCAATTGGGATGATGCAACTGTTGAGGCTGAGTACCGTAAAATGATCGAAGACCAAGTCCTTGGCATTGTCGAAGCCTATGCTCTCGATGATCATGATGTGGGTCTGTGGGATGTTGATCTGCTGTACAAAGACTTGCTGATGATTTTCCCGGTTCCCGAACATATCATCCCCGAAACGATGGAGGAGATGACCCGTGAAGAGCTTGAGCAAGCCTTGATAACAGCCATCGAGAGTGCGCTCAACGCCAAAGTCGAAGAACTCAATGCCGCGCAAGAAGGCTTATTCGTGCGTGCCTTGCGCCTGACCATCCTGCGTGCGATTGACTTCTACTGGCAACGTCACCTGACCGCACTCGATATGTTGCGCGAGGGCATCGGTTTGATGGGCATCGCCCAGCGTGATCCACTGGTCGAATACCAGCGTGAATCGTTCATGATGTTCAACAGCATGAAAGAAGAAATTGCACAGCGTGCGTCGAATGAGATTTTCCGTGTGCGTGCCCAATCAGCAACCCCCGCCCAGCGCGTGATGCGTGCTACCAAAGCCAGCGTCGGTGGCGAAACTGCCAAACCACAAACAGTGGTCAAATCTCGTGATATTGGGCGCAACGATCCATGCTATTGTGGTAGTGGTAAGAAGTACAAGCATTGCCATTACAAAAAAGATCGTCAAGCCCAGCAACAAGGGGCATGACAAATCCTGAGAAGATGTGTATACTATAAATATATACATCTTCTCGATTCCTCAAAATACATTTTTTACGGGTGTGGGTTTAGAACATTATAGAGTGAATCACAGGAGAAAATCTCGATGGTGAAAGCGCAATCTTCCCGGTCAATGGTCGATATGGATGCAAGCTGGCAAAAGTTCCTGCTTCATAAGGTCAACTCGTTCATCAAGTGGGATCTGGTTCGTTTCTTCCACGATAATCCGCACACCGTCGATACTGTTGAAAGTATCGCAACTGTTGTAGGGCGTGATGCCAAAACCATCCGTCAAGAGTTAGATGGTCTGGTTAAAGCAGAAGTCCTCGTCAAAAAGGTTGTCTCTGGGCAGAGTGTTTATCGCCTCTCTAATGATAGTGATACACGCGAACTCATCCGCGAGTTTGTCGCAGCTTGTCATGATCGTGAATTCCGTATGCAAGCGATCAATCACATGATGCATCATCACGGGGCAGACGATCAATCTCGCCTTTGATTTCTAATTGATCGACTTGGAATCTACTCAAAAATAGCTATAATCGCGTGTGACGCACTTACTGTGCGTCCACAAAATTTGTTTTTGGATAGATTAATCATGAGTACCACGCAATGACAGACTTATCTTCTTTGCACCAATTCTTGGTGTTGTATACGTGGTTTCCACTGGCCATCTTACTCGCATTTTTGCTTCTCATTGCTCGCTTCTACCAAAAATTCTCCGGTGAACAAACCTTCTATTGGGGCTATATGCTGGTGATTGCGCTCTATGGTGCACTTTTCGTACGCATTGCTAGCGCCGGTATGCTCATCACTGATATCATCGCTGATGTGATCTCGTTAGTGGCTGGCGGATTGCTGGTCAGCCTTGTCTGTTTGCTCGCATTTCGTATGTTAAGCCAACCTCAACACGATGAAGAACAATCTTTATGAGCGCGTTATTTCCTACTCTGGGTTTGATCGGGTTTTTAGCTATTGCTGTGGCGCTGATTGTTCTCGCACGCCTCAGTCAGCGCCTTGGCCGAGTGACACAAGCCCGTCCATATTACCTGCTCAACTATCTAGCGGCGCTCTTTATCGGCGGTGGATCGCTCACACGTTTCTATTTTATAACGAGAGGACAGTCGAATCTCACAGCAACAGATGACAATTTGGTGTATATATTATTTATAGATGGCTTGCCAGCAATTGGTGTTACTGTCGGCTTAATGGTAACGTGGTATTATTGGAGTTGGCTCCTTGCCGAGCGCGATTAGATCATTGTCAAACTGAGGAATTATCCTTTTGTTAGAAAATCAACGCTTCGCTACTATTCAGGCTATGCCTAAAATCGAGTTGCATCGCCATCTCGAGGGGTCTTTGCGTTTGGAGACACTGCTTGAGATCGTTCAGGAAACAGGTCTTGATCTGCCTGGCCGTGATATTGAATCACTTCGTCCTCTCGTACAGATGATGCCTGACGAAGAACGTAACGCCCAGCAATTCCTCAGCAAGTTCATGACTTTGCGCCAGTTCTATCGTTCGGTAGAAATTATCGAACGCATCACCTACGAGAGTGTCGAAGATGCGGCCCGCGATAATGTCAAATATATGGAATTACGTTTTACCCCCAGAGCCTTATGTAATATCACGCGCCTGAAGATGGAAGACGTTGTGCCTCTAGTGTGTGATGTGGGCAATGCGACCGCCGAGCAATTCGGCATCATGGTGCGCTATATTGTCTCGATGAATCGGCATGAACCAGTGGATCTTGGTGAACATGTATTGCGTGCTGCCCTCAGCAATCGTCATAAGGGAGTAGTGGGGATTGATCTTGCCGGCGATGAAGCCAATTATCCGGGTTTGGAGTTCCGCTCGCTCTTTCAACGTGCCAAGGCTGCCGGGCTCGGTATCACAATTCATGCTGGTGAGTGGGGCGGGGTAGAGAGTATCTGGAATGCGATTGGTAATCTCGGCGCGAATCGTGTCGGACATGGTGTGGCAGTGATACAGGATCCAGCGATCATGCAAGTGCTGATTGATCGCGGTATTGCTCTCGAAGTCTGCCCGACGAGTAACTATCTCAGTGGTGTGGTTGATTCGATGGCAACACATCCGATTCAACTGTTAACAGATGAGAACATCCTGACCACCATCAACACCGATGACCCACTCATCTGCAATGTTACCTTAACGCAAGAGATCGTCGCCACCATGGCTGCACTTGATCTAACCCTTGATGACATGAAACAATATCAGATGCGTGCCGCCCGTGCTGCCTTCCTCAAAGGGCAGGAAGGCAAACAGCTTATTCAGATGTTTCAAGACTTTATGACCGCTATCGAAACGCCTACCAGTGATTGATCTAGGCGCTCAACGCGATAGAATCTCCGCCATTTCATAGTAGCCTTCCGTGATCGAACGGGCATTGGTCGTCACTTCTTCGAGCGGGATCGTGTTCTGACCGCGTCCGGTACGGGCGATCATGACGCCGGTTTCACCGGCTAACAAACGTTCTACCGCGTCTACGCCCAAACGTGTCGCTAATAAGCGGTCAAACGCAGTCGGGCTACCACCGCGCTGTACATGCCCTAGGATTGTCAGGCGAATCTCAAACCCGACTTCTTGCTGATCGAGATATTCTGTCAGTTCAGTTACCTTATAGGGGGCACCTTCCGCCACAATGGCAATTGCGTGCGTCTTCCCCCGAATATAAGCATCTTCGAGACTGCGCCCAACTTCTTCCATCGAGACTTCTTTTTCTGGTGTGACCACGATCTCAGCCCCACCGAGGATACCCCCCATCAGCGCTAGATAGCCACAATTGCGCCCCATCACCTCAATCAGAAAACAGCGATTGTGCGAGGTGGCCGTGTCGCGCAATTTGTCGATTGCGTCTAAGATGGTGTTGAGCGCCGTATCCACACCGATGCTCATGTCCGTCCCGTAGATATCATTATCAATGCTTGCCGGCACCCCAACGACTGGTACTCCTAGGCTGTGCAGTGCCATCGCACCACGTAAGCTCCCATCACCACCGATCACGATGATGCCATCAATGTTGTGTTCGTTCAGGCGACGCAGTGCTTTGCGTTGTCCTTGTTTGGTCTTAAATTCTTCGTTGCGCGCAGTTTGTAGGATCGTTCCACCACGTTGCAGAATACCACTAACCTCGCGGCTGGTTAATGGCTCAAAATCACCTGTGAGCAACCCGGCATAGGCTTGTCGAATGCCAAATACTTCGATACCCTGTGCGATAGATGTCCGCACCACGGCGCGGATGGCTGCATTCATCCCGGGTGCATCGCCACCACTAGTCATTACGGCGATACGTTTCATTCAATTTAACTCCTATGTGTTCGTTTAGGACAAAACCTCACTCCTTCAAGAATAATATTTTTGCCACGCACTATTTTAATCATTTTTGGGCAATATTAACAGCAATGTGTGAAATCTGCATTAAGTCTTTGCCCAAATTGTGCAATCCTTCTCCTTGAACCGTTTTAGAGAGAGGATTGTGTCTCTTTGGTGTGAATATGAATCGCATTTTCCCCTACAATATCAGTGAGTTCACGCATCAACGGCTCGCAATAGCCGGTAGTATGGTTAGGGAAATCCATGATATGATCTTTACCCCTGCCTGCTATGATAATGCTGAACGTATCCTGCCCCGGATAACCGGTCAGCGTGGTGTGAATACGTTTCAAGCGGCGCCGATCGCGTCCGCTATCCTCACTGCGCTGGATCACGATTTCAAAGTGTCGTAATACCTGATGACCCTTGCTATTTCCTGTCAGATCATCAAACACTGAATCCATGGGCACGTCATCTTGCGTAGCGTTCATCCATGACGCTGGTGTCCCGTTGTCAGTTCCATGTCGCGCAGGGTTCTCCACAAGCATTTCGTCAGTTTCGTTGTCGTATACGCGTGGGGGCGGTTCTTCATCATTGCGTGTGTGAAGTCCATTGCCATTAGAAAGTTCGTCATCATCAACTGCCCATACAAGCGCATTATCTGTTGATAAATCGGGCACGTTATCGTCGCCATTTGCTGTGACTGCTTGCAAGTCGAAATCGACTTTTTCACAGATCACCTGCAGATCACCGCGCCGATCATCATACTTACCGCCGATCACGACAATATCGCCTTCTGCGAGTTCGAGCAAGCTCTCATCAGTGATCGCCTCTTCGGCTTCTTCCAGCTTTTTACGCTTATGCTCGGCAGTGCGCTCTTTAATTCGTGCCCACGTTTCAGGGAACATCACGAACTCAATCGTGCCGGCACTCTTGTGCCAGTCTTCGATGACACCCACTGCCATCATCTGATTCTTTTTGGTCAGCATTTTGCGCAGGGAGACGACTTCGCCAGCAATACGCGCACTGCCTTTGACCGCGTCCAGTGACATATGACGCAACTCGTTGATTTCGTGTGTGGTGCCGATGCTTTTGAGTGTTTCAATATGCTTATCGACTGGACGCCCACTGACATACAAGCCCATCAGCTCTTTTTCCCATCCCAGTTCTTGACGGCGCGTGTAAGCCTGATTATCAGGCGCAGGGGGGATAGTGATCTGCGCTTGCCCCACGCCAGTATCCTCACCGAATAAGCTCATCTGCCCGACAGCTTGCGCCTTGTGGTAATCGCTACTGAAGCCCACAATGCGCTCCAGCGCCGATAACAGCGCATCGCGTTTGCCCCACGTTTCATCAAATGCCCCGACTTTAATCAGGCTCTCTACCGTGCGTTTGCCCACCTGACGCAAATCCACGCGATAGCAAAAATCAGTTAATGAGGTGAATGTGCCGTTGGCGTTGCGCTCGTCGATGATCGTCTGGAGTGCGCCCACACTGGCATTTTTGATCGCCCCCATGCCGAAGCGAATCCCGCGCATCCCTTCTGGCGTGTCTTCAATATCAAAGTCCACATCTGAATAATTGATATGAGGTGGTAGCACAGGTATCTGCAACCGTCGGCATTCTTCGAGGAAAGTCGCGACTTTATCGCTGTTATCGAATTGTACGCTGAGCAAGGCGGTCATGTATTCGGGAGGGTAGTGGCACTTCAGGAAAGCAGTCTGTACCGTGATGACTGCATAATCCGAAGCGTGCGATTTGTTGAAGCCGTAATTAGCGAAGAACTCAATCTCATCGAAGATCGCCTCAGCCACATCTGCCGGAATGCCATTCTGTGGCCCTCGTTCCATGAAAATATCTTTGTGTTCTTTGAGCGCCTTGGCTTTCTTCTTCGATACTGCCCGACGCATCAAGTCCGCTTCGCCGAGATCATAACCGAATAGCTCGCCTGCTACCTGCATAATCTGCTCTTGATAGACCAGAATCCCATACGTCTCGCTGACAATCGGCTTGAGCTTGTCGTGCTTGTATGGGGTTTCTTCTTCGCCATGCAAGCGCCGATTATAATCCGGGATGAAGTCCATCGGCCCCGGTCGATAGAGCGAGATGCCCGCGATGATGTGCTCAAATTTGTGTGGGCGCATCCCGCGCAACATGGACTGCATTCCCGGACTTTCTACCTGAAACACGCCGATAGTCTCGCCCCGTCCCATCATCTCAAACGCCTGATCTAACTGCGCCTTTTCGTCATCAGATAGCTGATTAATCGGGTCATCATGGCGATAGGGCACGTTGTCCATGTTGTATTGCGTGCCGTGATGCTTGTTGATTAAGTCGCACGCCTTACGCAAGATAGTCAGCGTCGATAAGCCGAGGAAATCCACCTTGAGCAAGCCGATTGACTCGGCAGTTTCCATCGGAAATTGCGTCACCGCGGTTAACGATCCCCCGCTCGGATCGGTGCCTGTGATGCGGTGCAATGGGGTGTACTCATCCAGCGGCTTATCCGAGATAATGACACCTGCCGCGTGTGTCGACGCGTGGCGCGTCAAACCCTGTAGCTGAATCGCTGTATCCATCACACGCTTGATCTCAGCATCGCTGTTGTAAAATGCTTGCAATTCAGGGTTGGTTTCGATGTACTCTGCGATTTTGCGCTGACGGGCTTCCTGTGGAATCAAACTGGTGGCGCGATTGATCTTAACCAGATCCACATCGAGTGCCCGTCCAACATCCTTCACAGCTGCCTTAGCGCCCATCGTCCCGAAGGTGATGATGGCTGCCACCTTATCTTTGCCGTATTTGTCCGCCGTGTAAGCGATCATCTCACCACGACGATCATCCGGATAATCTAGATCAATATCGGGCATCGACACGCGTCCGGGGTTCAAGAAACGCTCGAATAGCAGGTTGTTCTGAATCGGATCAATGTTGGTGATCCCCAGGCAATAGGCGACCAGACTGCCCGCACCTGAACCACGCACATTCCACCAGATGTCGGCTTCGCGGGCAAATTCACATAAATCCCACACAATCAAGAAATAGGTGTTGAAGCCCATATCCGCGATGATGCCCAGTTCGCGATTAATCCGCTTGTTTAAGACCTCATCACTTTCGCGTCCGGGGAAGCGCCAGCCCAAGCCCAGCTTCACCAGATAACGCAGATAATCGCCTTCACTCTCAAATTCTTGTGGCACAGGGAAGATCGGCAGTTTATAGGTGCGATCATCCAGATCGACATCGGTCATCTCCGCAATCTTGAGCGAATTGCGGAAGGCTTCGTCCACCATTTCTGTTGGCATTCCGTGTTTCAGGAATTCTTCGCGCATCTCCGCCACTGATTTCATATAGTAACTGTCGTTCGGCGACATCTTCATGCGATTGACATCAGTTTTGTGTGCGCCAGTTTGGATGCACAGGAGTGTGTCGTGTACATCCCAATCTTCATAGCGCACGTAATGCACATCATTGCTGGCGTAGAATTGCACCATGCTATGATTGCTCTTGCGATAATCCACCAACCATTTGTTGAGTATCTCCAACTGATCGATCTTGTGGGGTTGCAGTTCGAGATAAAAATTATCTTCGCCGAATACGTCTAAATATTGCCCGATCTTAGCGCGGGCTTCGTCCTCTTTGCCATCTTCCACGAGGCGCGGAATTTCCGCTGCAAGGCATCCCGATGTGGCGATTAAGCCTTCGCTGTACTGGCTCAATACATCCCAATCAATGCGCGGGCGATAATAATAGCCTTCCAGCTGTGCGATGCTCGCCAATTTCATCAGGTTGCGATAGCCGACATTATCACGGGCGAATAGCAACAGATGATAGGCGCGCTTGTCGTACATGGCGTCTTTGTCGAAGCGCGTGCGGGGGGCTAGATAGGCTTCTATGCCAATCACCGGCTTGATGCCGGCACTTTTCGCCTTGCGGTAAAAATCAATAACGCCGAACATCACACCATGATCCGAGATACCCACTGCCGGCATATCCAGTTCACCAGCGCGGTCAATCAACCCGCTGATACGGCTCTGTCCATCAAGTAGAGAATATTCAGTGTGAACGTGCAAATGGACAAATTCGCTAGACATAATTCACCTTATTAAGAGGACTGTTGTGGTGTAAAAATCAGAACACTTGTATTATATCACTATCGCACCCACTGTGATGGGTGCTTCGCATGATGATAGTGTTGAGATTACTCAGGATAGACTATCTTGCCATTGAAAGGCGCAGTTAAGCAAGGGACAATAAAGGCGAGATTATACTGTAATTTGAACCAGAATGAATGGGATGAAGACCTATGCCTGAATTGCCAGAAGTCGAAACCGTCGTGCGCGGTTTGCGCCAACCGTTGATTGGTCATACCATTGAGAATATGTGGTGCGATTGGGAAAAGACCATCGCCACGCCCCACATCAACGAATTCGAACAGCGTGTTATCGGCCAGACTGTACAGGCGATTACCCGTCGTGCTAAGTATATTGTGATTGAACTGGATACCGATTTATTGTTGGTACACTTGCGCATGACCGGACGCTTGTATGTCACCGAGTCACATGCTGAACACCGCGTCGATAAGTGGGTGCATGTTAAGTTTGGTTTAGATCGTGATAGAGAACTGCGTTTCAGCGATGCGCGTAAATTCGGTAAACTCTACCTGACTGCTGATTTAGACGCAGTTATCGGTGATATTGGACCCGAACCCTTGACTGATGATTTCACCAGCGTGGTGTTCAAAGATCGCTTACAGGGGCGCAGTAAGATGATCAAACCGCTCTTGCTCGATCAGACCTTCATCGCGGGTGTGGGCAACATTTATGCCGATGAAGCGCTACACCGTGCCGGCATTCATCCCATGCGCCCCGCCGATACGTTGACCGATGCCGAGATTGTGCGTTTGCATGGAACAGTCCGCAAGGCGCTCTTTGCCGGTATCCAGCACGAAGGCGCGAGCATCAATTGGTATCGCAAGCCCGATGGCACGCAGGGCGATTCACAAAATCATTTTTACGTCTATGGTCAAGATGGCAAACTATGTCGTTTGTGCCAGACTACACGCATTGAAAAGACCAAAGTGGCGCAACGGGGCACACATTTTTGCCCGACGTGCCAACCTATTGGATAGGAGGCGAGCAGATGGATGGTTTTTTAGTTCAATTTATCGCGCAGGCGTGGCGGGGCATTCTGCTCATTGTCGTGTTGTTGATCGGGATAGCTTTTCTCGCCATGCGTGAACGCAATAAAGCCCGGCGTGACCGCCAGCAGAAACGTCAGGAACTTGATGGTTCTGATCAAACTGCTATGACACCCTCACCCTCAGCCAGCCCACCTGCAACCAGCGTACTCGACGAACTCGTCGATGAGGAGGAGGACGAAGATCCTCTCGCGGAGTTATATGCTGTCCGTGCCGAAGCTGAAAAAGAGCGTGCCCGTCAGCAACGTGACGCACAAGCCCAACAACCTGCTCATCCTGATCCGTCACCTGCACCTCTTCAGCAACCTCAAGCCGAAGAAGAAGCGGTTGATCTGGCATCTTTGCTAACTAATATGGTGCAATCCCCACCCGAGGTCGTCACCTATCATACCATTGCCGAACAAACCGTCGCGGTGAAGCTAGTCACACAGACGCACACCACCGCCCGCGAACAACTGACCATTCTGCGTGATGAGCGCGATAAACGTTTACTTGTACAAATCGCTGACCGCGCCTATCGTACGCTGGTCAATCATGATGAGGCAAAACGGACGTTTACAGCCATCATGAAAGAACTATCAGGCATGATTATGACCGCTGATGACGCGCCACCTGCTGACGTTGATATATCCGCCATTGCTCCGAATAAGATGACCGCCGAACCGCTCCCTGTGCGCGTTGCCAATGGCGGTGAAGCCTATGCCCGCGAGATGATCAGTATCCTGCGTGATGAGCGCGACGGGCGCTTGCTTGTCCAGATCGGCAATACGGGGTATCGCACGCTCAATGGCCACGACCGCGCTAAAATCGGTTTTGCTAAGATCATGAAAGAATTGGCAACCATCGTTACGACGCCCGACGATAACCCACCGCCGGTCACCCGTGCACTAGCGATATCTGCGCCGTCTGTATCACCTACTACACCCATACCGGATGCTGAGACAGTCTTACCCGGCGATATTCGTGTTGCCAAGATAACTGACCTCCCCGATGCGTATGAGACCGGCTTCATGGGACGCATCAAACCGCGCAAGATCAAACCGGAGGAGCGCGTCGAAGAACTGAGCATCGCTGAAGCCATTGAAGCCTACCTACAATATAAGATCGATCACACGCCCGCTTTCCAGAATCGGGGCATTCACATTCGTTCGGCTTTTGGTGGCGGGGTACGCATCGATGTGGATGGCAAAAGTTACGAATTTGTCGATGAAATCGAGGATGATCAAGCGCGGGCGTTCATCAAGCAAGCCATCGATGAATGGCAAGATCGTCACTGACCGTATTCAGCCTAGTGACGCATAATCCGCCTGATTGACGAACGGTTCATCCAGCGCGATCACCGAGATTGCACCCTGTTCACTGGCACTCAATCGTCCAATCGGGCGCTTGCTATCATGCGGGAAGATCACCACCGCATCATGCTTAAGCGCCCATCGTTGCCAGATACGTTTGGTCTCCAGCGTATGTAAAGGTTCGACATCGTAGGCGGTCATCCAGCCTAAGCGTTCAAAATGCACTGCATACGTGGCAAGATCACACAGGAACGCCCCATGCTCGTCCCCACTCTCGAAGCGCACGCTCATGTGTGCCGGCGTGTGCCCGCGTGTGATTATCCCCCACACCCCCGGCGCGAGTTCTGTATCGCCATCCAACAAGCGCATTTGCCCCGCTTCATAGAGCGGTTGATAATTGATCGGCAGGTAAGTCGCGCTGGTGCGTTCGTTGGGGTGCATCGCGTCCTCATATTCGCGCTGTTGCACCACATATTCTGCATTAGGGAAGCTCGCCACTACCGCGCCATCATCATCCCATTGTGTGTTGCCCGCACAATGATCGGCGTGCAGGTGTGTGTTGATCACCAGATCAATATCACTCGCTTGCACACCCAATTGCGCCAACCCCCGTATCAGACCCCCTTCGCCCTCAATCTGAAAGATACGTCGCGCTTTGTCTGTCAATTTGGTGCCCAATCCAGTATCGATCACAATCTGCTGATCGCCAGCTTTGACGTACAAGCACGTTTGTGTCATCGGGATGAGGTTGTCCTCATCGGGTGTAAAATACCGTTGCCACAACTTACGCGGAACCAAGCCGAATGCGCCGCCACCATCAACCCATGTCAGGCAATCGTTAATAAGATGAATCTCAATTTGTCCTATTTTTAACATGTATCCCTCTGTTTATCGTCATTCTGATATTGTTATGCTTGAATGTCATCATAGCATAAGCCTAAGCAAAGGGAGTATCTATATCATTCAAAAAATCTGGCAACTTATTACAGCAACGTTTAAAGCATGGCAAGAAGATGATGTCTCGTTGATCGCAGCGGCACTCTCGTATTATACGATCTTCTCACTTGCACCCTTGTTGGTGATCGTGATCGCTATTGCCGGCGTGTTCTTCGGGCAGGCATCGGTGGAGAGCGAAATTGTCGCGCAGTTCGGCGATCTGCTCGGTGAGGAGACAGCCAACTTGCTCAATACGATGATTGAAGCGTTTCAATCGCTCGGTAGCGGGGTGTTAGCGACAGTTATCAGCCTGTCTTTATTGTTGTTCGGTGCAACCAATCTATTCTTTCAGTTGGAGAAGGCGCTCAATACCATCTGGAATGTGGATATTAACCGCGATGATGAAACAAGCGGTGCAATTCCGCAATTGATACAGAAGCGCTTATTATCGTTTGTCTTTATCTTATTGTTGGGCGTGTTGCTGATAATCTCGCTACTGATAAACTCGGCATTATCGGCGTTTATTGCCTTTATTCCAGCAGAACAGGCATGGCTCAGCCGTCCCTTGCAGTTCTCCAATATCTTGATTTCCGTGACCGTGCTTACGCTGAACTTCGCCCTCATTTACAAGTATCTGCCCGATACGCATATTGATTGGCAAGATGTGTGGGTTGGGGCGCTGGTTACCTCGGTTTTATTCACAGTGGGGCAATTGGCAATCGGGTTTTATATCGGTCAGGGCACAACGACCTCCGCCTATGGGGCGGCGGGGTCATTGGCGGCGCTCTTGCTCTGGGTGTATTATTCGATGCAAATTTTGCTATTAGGCGCTGAATTCACACAGGTTTACAGCCATCAATTCCGTTCCACTGTGGGCATAGGTTCTTTGCCTCAAAGCGATGATTAGCTTCCTTCATCATCTGATGTACTCACATCGGCAATCCGTGCCTTGAGCAAACTCAGCAAAGGGGTGACCGGAACCTGTAATTGCAAACCCCGTTGCCCCGCGCTGATCACGATATTCTGTAACTGCGTCGCCGGAGCATCGATATAAACTGGCCAGTTTTTGTCCATCAGCATTAACGCACTCATCCCCCCGACCTGTAAGCCGGTTGCGCGTTCCGCGTCGGCGTGTTTCATCATCTTTACCTTCTTCTCGCCCGATGCGCTCGCTATTTGCTTGAGATCAAGCTGCATATCCGATGCCAGCATAACAATCATGGGTGCTTCGGTTGCCACGGAATACACAATCAGCGTCTTGTAGACCATGAACTCCGGTATGCCGACAGCTTCCGCCACTGCTGCGGCATCTTTTAAGCTGGTATCGTATTCAAAGACCTCATAGGGTATCTCGTTGGCTTCGAGCAGGCGCATCGAATTGAGTTTTTTGTGTTTCTTAGCCATCCTCTTTCCTCATTCTGGTTTGCGAAACAAGAATAAGCCGAAGCCCAGAGTCTCGTGTCCATATTCGATATACAGATTACGCATGGTGCGCGCACGCTCTAGCATCGCGCGATTGTCCACATCATCTGGGTGATCGACCGCGTGCATCTCAACAGCATAACTCTGTGACCAGATATAGCGGTCTAGATCAACCTGCGTGCAGACCGATGCAAATAAGGGCGTTAAGCCTTCCTGCATCCCGATCTCAACCGCGCCCATATAATCCTTCGTGACAATGAATGCATCATCGAGCGAAGATTTGCTCTCGTTGCGCCAATAGTAATCACCCATCAGCACCATGCCACCCGGCTTGGCATATTTGGTGATTTCCATGATGGCTTGATCGTAACTGTCATATAATTCTGATGAAATGATGCACATGACCGCGTCAAAGCTCTCTTGCGGGTAACTGTATTCGTTCACATCTTGCTGAATCAGCGTGATATCTGCCGCCGGTACCCGTTGTGCAATTGCTTCTTGTGCCGAGCGCAAATAGAGCGCGTTCACATCTGCGCCGAAAGCCTTGACCTGACACAAATCTGCCATACGGATTAACGTCTCGGCTTTGGCACAACCAAAATCGACGACGGTCATCCCCGGCTTGAGGCGCATCAACTGCGCGACTTCATCGACCATCTCATTGTTGATCGGACTACAATAATTCAAGTACGTGTGGGCAATTGCATCATATTTATGTTTGTCCATCGTCACCTGTTCTCCTCATCTTTGTTTATCAGTTGATGCTGAATAGGATGTAATACGCAAGCGTACTGTCATCTCACGGCTTGCGCCCGCTTCAATCACCTGTACACCACCATTATCAATGCCCCGTTCGCGCAGAGTGAAGCCATCGTTGGCATTGCTTTGAGGCTCTACAGCCATTGATCCATCCGGTGCAGAATACAGGATGACATGTTCATATACGTCATCGACGTGCATTTGTAGCTCAATATCCCAATCTGAATAGACCAGACGAATTGCTTTTGTCGTATCCCGATTGGCGAGTAAATGGTCGAAGGTTATGTCATCCGGCACCGCACGGAGACTCCTGAAGTCTAAATCCGGTGGAATAGCAATCGGGGCTTGATCGGGTAGGGCATCCTGCAACACAAAATAGCGATCACAGGGTACTTCGAGCATGGGCATAGTGGGGCTCAGTCGCTGAAAATACGGGTGAAATCCGATTCCAAACGGGAAAGCGCGTTCGTCCTCGTTATTTAGCGTCACTGACCACACAAAATCAGAATCGTCTAGCTGATAGGTGAGCGTCGCTGAGAAGGCGAACGGGTAATTAAAATCAGGGAAATCTTGCGAGCGTAACGCCACTGTTAACGCTGTTTCGCTCTGTTCGGTGATTTGCCACGCCCGCTTGCGCACGTCACCATGCCGTATGTTGCCGTCGGGGTCGGTACGCAGTTGCCACGTCTCGCCCTCATGGCGCAACACACCATCGCGGATACGGTTTGCCCAAGGTAACATCAAGAAATTGCTGCAATTGCTCGGGTTATCATAATCGACCGGGCTCGTCGGACGCATCACATCTACCCACGCCCCACTGTAACGAATTCGCCCGAAGGCAGTGCTACCGCCTGTTTGTGGCAGGATACCCACTTGCCAATGTTTATTCTGTAAGCTGATGACCATGTGTTGTTGCCTCACTTGTATTGACGTTTTGCTAAAGCGCCGATGATGCCGGGAACGAGTCGATTACCCCACACAATCAGCCGATCAAAGAAGCGCAAGATCACGGTATTCTTCGGCTTCTGTGCGGTTTTGACGATGGCATCAGCGACAGATTCGGGGTGCATCGTCGGTAAATTGCTACCAGAACGCGCCCCTTCGCCCAAGCGCTTCTCATTGAATTCGGTTTCGGTGCGCCCCACGAGAAAATCACTCACGAGGATATTGTCGCTGGCTAACTCAATGCGGATCGAATTGGCGATGCTAGTCACGAAGGCTTTACTCGCCGCATAACTCGCCGCATAAGGCGATACCAGATTATAGGCAACCGATGAGATCGTCATGATGTGCCCGCTACCATTGGCGCGCATGTGTGGCACACATGCGCGGACGCTGTGCAGAACGCCGTCAATATTGGTGCGGAGCAAGGTCTGCAAGCCGTCCCACTCCGCATCGACCAATGCGCCCCGATGCCCCACGCCAGCATTCGCCACTAAGATATCCAACCGCCCGAACACTGCGACAGTCTGTGCGCTAGCTTCGATCAGTGATTGTGCGTCGGTGACATCGCTCACCAGTGGCAAGAACTCGCCATGTGGGGTGCTCAGCGCGTTGATCTCCTCCTGCAAGCTGTGCAGTTTATCAGCACGGCGAGCTGTCCCTGCCACATGATAGCCTGCCCGCGCAAACGACAGCGCTGTCGCCCGTCCGATACCGCTCGATGCGCCAGTGATGAACACCACCCGTTGCGCTTGTGTGCTGTGCCCCTGTGTGTGATCGGTCATCATCGATTCAGTAGGGGATACGGTTTGGATCAAGCTGAATCGGCGGGATTTCCGTTTCAGCTTCCGGGGCACTCGCCTGTGCACTGATCGCTTGTGCATCGTTGCTCGGCGCATTCAGACGACGCTTGAGCACGCAAAAATAGCTGTTACTCCAGTGATACGGATCGAAGCGCACATCCTCTTTGCCACCCACACGCGGAACTGGTTCCATGTGAATCATTTCCCAACCCACTTTGCCCAGCTCGTTTAACTCTGGAATCATCGCTTCTGGTGAGTGTCGTTTTGCTTTTTTCTCAAAGTTTTCGCTGATGAAGGTTTTCATCTGCTTATCTCTGGCGCTAGCTTCCAGAATGAGCGTGAGATATTCCCATTGTTCCATGATTATCCCCGTTATCTTAGCGTTTTGGTAAGTTCGTGCCTAGTATAGCGTATTTTGGAGCAGTCGGGAGGTTTGGACAGATGCTTCTTTTATCACCAACCTCATCTTGTCTTCTGATAAGATTGTGATAAACTGTCATAATTATTTTTTAAAGTTCATAGAGGGTCAAAATGTATCAGGAAATCACATCGTATGCCGTCTATACCGAGCAAGACTATCGCACGCGATCAGACCTGATTTATCCGCCGGAATTACAGGGGGGGATGTGGGAACCGTTCATGCAAGAAGATCCCATCTCGAATCAGTATTGGTCAGCATTTCATGAGGTGTATGCGTCTTATCAGCTTTACATTGCCGACGATAAACGCTTCATCGCCCGCATCAAATGTGTGCCGGTACGCCATGATGGCGCATTGTCAGACTTGCCCCTTACAGGATGGGATTGGGCAATTGAAAACAGCATGGCTATTCATCAGCAGGGGATTGCACCCAATATGGTCAGCGCTCTGGAGATCACGATCTTGCCGGCTTATCGCGGCACAGGCTTGAGTACCACTGCACTGAAACTGATGCGTCTACTGATTGCCCGTCAGGGCTTCGACACCTTGATTGCACCGGTGCGCCCCAACCAGAAGCATCACTTTCCTTTGATTCCGATGGATGAGTATATCCAGTGGCGGCGCGCCGATGGTTTACCCTATGATGCGTGGTTGCGCACGCATGAGCGCATTGGTGGGGAGATTGTTAAAGTCGCCCCTGCTTCGATGCGCATTCCCGGCACAATCGCACAATGGCGCGAATGGACAGGCTTAGAGTTTCCCGGCAGTGGGCAGTATCTCGTCCCGCAGGCGCTCAATCCGATACAGATCGATTTAGCTGCGGATGAGGGCGTGTACATCGAGCCAAACGTATGGATAGCGCATCCTGTGACATTGGCGTAGGGTGAGCATGGGGCAGTCGTTTTATCTGCGTCCATCACAACGCGTTTGAGTGTATTAGCATAGACTTATCATCAAGTGAAGGGAGTTGATCACCATGACCAATCGTTCAGAGAAAGTCGCCAACATGCTGTTCACGATTATCTTAGCTGTTGGTATCGTATTGTTGCTAGCGCGTGTATTGGCATAATGCCATGATTGAGCGCAAGTGAAAAGGGCACATACCGTGTGTGCCCTTGCTGTCCGTTTGAATAGCTTCAGATGTGTAGTGGTTCCTTGTACAAGCCGAAGACCTCGCGCATCACGTCGGTCATCTCACCGAGTGTGACATAGGCATGTGCCGCCTCGATCAAATGTGGCATGACATTTTGCTCGCTCTGGCAAGCCTGGCGCAATGCGTCTAGTGCTTTGTTGGCACGCGCAGCATCACGATTCTCGCGCACCTGATTGAGCCGATTAACTTGCTTATCATAACCTTCTGGATCCATCTTCAAGATAGGGATTTCGATGGGCACATCGTCGTTGAACTTGGTCAAACCGACAATGTCACGCTGACCTTTTTCTAGTTCGCGCTGATGACGATAACTGGCATCGGCGATCTCTTGCTGGAAGAAACCCGCATCAATCGCTGGCAACACTCCGCCAAAATCTTCAATCCGTTTGAAATAGTTATAGCACTGGGCTTCCATATCATTGGTCAGTGCCTCGATGAAATAACTACCGCCTAGCGGATCGAGCGTGTTGGCAACACCACTTTCTTCTAAGATGATTTGTTGCGTGCGCATCGCCAGCGTGACTGCTTCTTCCGAGGGCAAGGCTAGCGCCTCATCCATGCTGTTAGTATGAAGCGATTGCGTGCCGCCCAGCACGCCCGCTAGCGCCTGAATCGCTACGCGGATCAAGTTGATTTGTGGTTGTTGTGCGGTCAAGCTCACGCCGGCAGTTTGTGTGTGAAAGCGCATCAACCAGCTACGCGGATTGTTCGCACCAAAGGTCTCGCGCATCTCACGCGCCCAGATGCGCCGTGCTGCCCGCATTTTGGCGATCTCTTCGAAGAAATCATTGTGGCAGTTGAAGAAGAAACTCATGCGCGGCGCAAAGGCGTCAATATCAAGCCCACGTTCCAGCGACCATTTGACATATTCAATGCCATTAATCAGCGTGAAGGCAAGTTCTTGCGCGGCGGTGCTACCTGCTTCGCGGATATGATAGCCACTGACACTCAAATAATTCCATTCGGGCATCTCATGGGTAGCAAACTCGATGGTATCCGTTACCAGACGCATCGACGGCTTCGGCGGAAAGATGAACTCTTTCTGTGCGATGTATTCCTTGAGGATGTCATTCTGGAGCGTACCGCGTAAACTAGCACGATCATGCCCCTGCTTCTCAGCCGCAGCGATGTACATCGCCCAGATCATCGGGGCGGGGCTGTTGATGGTCATGCTAGTGGAGATACTATCTAGCGGGATTCCATCGAATAAGATTTCCATATCCTTCAGTGAACTGATTGCCACGCCACATTTGCCGAACTCGCCGATGGCTTCCGGCGCGTCAGTGTCATATCCCATCAGCGTGGGTAGATCAAACGCCACCGATAAGCCCATGTTGCCGTTCGCCACTAGATACTTAAAACGTTCGTTGGTTTCTTCCGCTGTACCGAAGCCAGCAAACATACGCATTGTCCACGGTTTGCCTCGATAGCCTGTGGCATGTATCCCGCGTGTATATGGATACTCACCCGGATTGCCGAGATCGCGCTCATAATCCAGATCGGCAATATCGAGCGGCGTATAGAGACGGTTGATTGGTACACTTGATTGTGTCATGAAAGTGTCTTTGCGTTCTTTGCGCCGTTCGAGGGTCTGTTTGAGCGTGCCTGTTTTCCAATTTTTTTGCGATTGTTCTAATTTAGCTAACTTCTCTTGATCGAATGAAGACATTACAATCCCTTTTGCATCAAACTATTTTGTGCAGATTATATCATCATTTATGTGCAATTTGATGAATATGTCTAGCGATATTTCATTATTCTGTCACAATGAGGCATAATGAGATTGATCAACCATATGCAGGGATATGCACGATGTCAGATAAAACCCCGCCTACTGAATCCGAGACTGTACAACCAACTCCCTCCACGCCGGATCGTAGTTGGACGTGGTTTCAGCTAGAAGGTACAAGCTGGTTTGATCGCTTGTTCGTGCCGGTCTTGCTCGGTATACAATTCATCTTTACCTCGTCGCGTGTTGTGGTCGGCGATGGGTTGAGCGTGGCTTTTTCGCTGGTCGGGATCGTCCTGATGGTGTTCTTTGCGGGGTATCTGCCGGCACAACTGCGGTTGCTTGGGCAACGCTTCACCCGTAGCCATGCTTTTTACCTGATGGTGTTCTGGGTATACGGTCAATTGTTCATCGTGGTCTATCGCTTACTGGGGACTTTACCGCCAACCGGCAAAGCCAGCGAAGATTTCTATGTGTTCCTCATTATCTTTTTAGCAGTCACCTTTCGCTTGCTTGTTTCGCTCTATGCCATCACCCCCTTTGGTTATCGCATTTTCATCTCGCGTATTCCCTTATGGGAGCAAATAATGGTGGCAATTAACGAATTGATCGCCATCAGTATCCTCGCGTTTGTTTATGGGAGCTTGTTGGCTCGCCTCTTACAGCGGGATATTTTTACACTGAATAGCAACCTGTATTACACGCTGGGTTTGATGACCCTTTCTGCAACGTACTATGTGCTGATTCAGGGGATGTGGCTTAGCGTGTGGAATCGCTGGTTATCGCGCAATAATGTGTGGGTGCGCTTAGCACGCCTGTTGACACCGATTGCGCTGGTGGTGATGTCACTCATCGTCGTGCGCCATTTCACCAACCTCAGTGATTTACGCACTGCCAACCTACTCGGTGATGCCATTCTCGATGAGACTATTCTCGCGCTATCGCCTATCTTGTGGATGATGATCTTCTTCGTGTTGTTGATCGTCTATTCTGGTGGGCGGGGGTTACGTCGGATGTTGATCCCTAATAAACTGATGGAGCATTTGCCTAAACCGATTGTGCGCCCGCTACGCACTATCTCCGATATGGATTTGCTCTTGTTGTTCGCTGTGCTGGCAACCGTGATACCCGTGCAATTGTTCTTATTCAACGATACCACCCTCATAGGGGATTTGCAGGTGCGCCTACAGGGCAACGCCATCATCGATTCATCCGAGCAAGCGCTAGCGCTGATCTTTGGCTTGCCGTTCTATCTGGTGGCATTGGCGCTGATGATTCTCTATGCGTTTGTGCTTGCTAATACCAACCTCTCCGCCAAAGACCGTGACGCAATTGTAGATCGTTTGCCGCTCACCCTGATGATCATGTTCATCATCACGCTCTATCTCGCTGCGATTCCTTTCAGTGAAGTGCTGGTATCCGGTGCGATACCGAACCTCCGACAAGACCTCGGCTATATTCTCGCCTTCAACGTGCTGATTCCGTTGGTGTTGTTTTACACCCACTATTATTTGCTGATTCGTTTGCCTTACGGGCGGGGTCAAGCACGCTGGCGCGAGCGTCACGCCATCAAGCTAGAGAACCGCCTGACAGAGGTTGATGAGGCACTTGCGAGATTACAGCGTGATATTGACCAGTGCGAGGTCATCTGGAAAAATCGCACCAATCTCAAGAGTACCCGCGATGAGCAAATTGGCATGTTGTTTGACCTGATCGAACTCAATGGTAAGCGAGATCGCCTCAACATGGAGCGCTTGCAGATTGTATCGCAACGGCAAGCCTTGCAGGACATTTCAGAAGCGCCGATTTCGTTAACTGTTGCGTCTATGCCGACGCGCATCATCCGTTATGGGATTCCGCTAGTCTTGGTTTTCAAGATCTACGAATGGGCAATTGTTAACGATGGCTTGCGCGAAGTGGCAAATAATCCCAATATTGGCATCATTGAATTCTTCCAGACCATCTTGGAGAACACCAACTTCTGACACTACCCCCTCTTGTGAGCAGGCGTTATAATGCGCGTTTTGTCCTGAGCAATAAGGTATAAACTCATGAGACAAGTCTGCTTGACAGGCTATGCGGTGCTCGTCAGTCTGCTCTTCAGTGTGGTTTTCACCGCGCAAATTTTAGCTTTTAGCGGTGTTTATCGCCCTGTGCTAGCAGTACCCTTGACGGTACTTGTCACGTTGTGCGCCTATGTGGGGTATCAGCGACTCGGTACGGCATGGGTGCAAACGATTACCCCGACTGAAGAACGCTCCGGTTGGCTCCCGCATCTGATGCTTGTGGTGAGTGCCTCTCTCGCCGTATTGATCTTCCTACAGCGCATGGTACTCTGGCCTCAGTCAGCGCTTGGACGCAATATTCCGGTTGATTTTCTAGGCTACCACAGTATCAAAGTGCTTCAACTGGTGCGGGAGGGATCTGTTTGGGATCTCGGTATCCCTTATGGGCAGTATCCATTTGGTTATGAGAGCCTGATCGCTTTTGGCATGTTCTTCACCCATGACCTACGTGTTATCGGTCTGGCTCATGCGCTGATTTTTGTGCTGTTCTGGTGGACAATTGCGCTTTTGCTGGTGCGCTATAGCCATATCTCGATCTCGCTCAGCCTGTTGCTGGCACTGATGATCTGCTTCTTGCCAGTGATCTTCCCGTTCGTGCTCAGTATCGGTAAAAATGATGTCTTGCTCAGTTTAACGGTGCTGATGGCAGTCCTACACGCGCCTGTGGGTGATGAGCGTTTTCACCCGCTTGGTTTAGCATACGCCACCATGCTCTCACTGGCGATCAAAGCCACAGGCTTATACACGCTGTTTTACCTGTGGGGTCTGGTAATGTTCAACTGGGCTATGCGCTATCGTTCAGGCACATGGCGTGCCTATTTGCCTCTGTGGCAGTTTGTGCTGGTGCTAGCCCTGATGTTCCCCGGTGGCTTGTGGATCATCCGTAATTATTTGATCCTCGGCACGCTATTCACCTCGGAGATTGTGTCGTTCTTTCAGACCTCGATCATGGCGAATCTAGACAATCCTGAACTCTATAACTCAGCACAGAGCAGTACATTATTGTTCGCCAGTGTGATCTTGCTCGTCCTGATGGCGATTTCGGCAGGGCATCGTCGCTTGCGCTGGCAGATGGCAGGCACGCTGATAGTCATCTGGTTGACCTTCACGGTTACGCCCCTCAGCGCCTTTTTGACGATTAACAACCTGAATTATCTCGATGTACAGTGGCGCTTTGTGGTGCATGGGATAGTGATGTTGTGGGTGGTGGCGCTGGTTGTGATCACCCCGCATTTGCAGGCGCTCTATGTCTATGTTGATGCTCAACCGCTTCTGCGGGGTGGGGCAGGCATCGTCTTGATCGTTGCCACACTGGGCATATTGCTGATGATCGGCACCGATGATCTTTTCGCACAAGACGAAACACGCTGGCAAGCAATACTAGACCCCACGCTTCAAACAGATAGCATCTATGATCAACTGCGCGACTATGAACCGACGACAATTTACATCGAGAACGTATCATGGTTGGCGGTTGCGCTACAAAACCCCGATCTGACCATCACCGAGACGCGCTTCCCGCTCGGGCGTGCGGATGTTGCACCACAATTGACCATCGAGTATATCGCTTTTGTACCCAGAGTCCCGTTCCCCGATCCTATTGCATCGTTCTTCGAACCGGACGCATGGCAAATTATCTTTGAGAACGAAACCGGACGGATTTATCAACGAGTCTCATTGACCGAGTGAAAAAATCGACGGGAACGGATAGCCTTCTGCCTCGATGCCGTCGATGGTCATCGGTAGGGCGTCGCCGGTCTCGGTATCCACAAAGTTGATGATGATACGGTAAATATCGCGTCCCGGTGGCATATCGCCAAACTGAAGCTCGAGCCAATGATCATCCAGCACATATTCGCCCTGTTCCCAGAATGCTGTGCTGTAATAAGCGTGTTCGGTCTGTGCGATAGGTGACTGTTGTCTGTAGTAGATCGTGTCATCTTCTGTGTTGAGTAACGCTAACTCGACATGATAATCACGTGTAATTTCTGCTAGCACCTCCCACGCGAAAACCATGCCGACACGGTTGCCGGCTAATTGGGTGTTGTTGACCAGTCCACCCGCATAACGAATTGCATCGCCGTAGATGATCTCTTGTTCCGGCGGAGCCATTGCATACTCCCCTGAGGAAGGCTGTTGAAAACGGGCATCTAGGTTCACTTCGTATAACTCATATTCAAACGTGCCGGATTCAAAATCCAGCACTTGATGGAATAATTCATTCCGTCCAAGGCTCGCTACAATGCGGTTCTGCTGTGCAGGGATGCCTTCGTCATTTTCGTAGCGCCAGCGTGCCTGCGAACCATAGATCAGGTGTGTGGCGTTTTCGAGTGCCTCGTAATCAGTTGGTACACTGTCACTGATGATCGTCGCGTGAGGCATGAAGAACGGTAGGCGCTGTTCGCCCGGCGCAACCACAACGGGCGTCACCCCATGATAGGCTTCGTAACCGAATAACTGCTCGGCAACCAGCGAAACCCCTGGATTTTGTGTGCGCGTGCGTAAAAAATCATTGGGATAACGGTTTACCCACAGAAAATCCGTATATTCAGAGGTCTGGGTGATCGGTGTGTGGATTGCGGGGATGCTGAGGGCAATCAGCGCAATAAGCCATCCCCCACGCTTGAGATGATGCCAGTGGGTGAAGCGTGCCTCGGATACCCATTGCGCTAGAGTCAGCGCAATCGGCAAGATCAGCACCGGAACCATCGGGAAAGATAAGCGTGCATGATAACTATACGACCAGAACCATGTCATGAAGTACGGCGTGATTAGCAAATACGCCCAACCGATCCGCGCCAGTTGTCCATTGCCTTGATCGCGCACACGATGCCACAACCCCGCCCCGATTAACGCTAATCCACTGACCAGCGCCCCCGCTTCGATCAGCGTGATGTAACTTAGTGGCGGATCGCGCCGTGTCGCGTCAATCAGCGGGCTACTCGGCACTGTACCGGCTAAAACTAGTACCACACCAATGAGGATCATCCAACCACGTTGCAATTTGTCCTTGCTCGCTAAATAAGCGATTGCCAGCAACAGCGCCAGCAAGGGAAAGCTCAACAAATCGCCACTGCGGGTAGCGCGTGTCAACCAGCTCTCATGCGGGAAGACCAGCGCCGGCAATCCGAGTGCGATATTGCGCAAATACCACACACTGCCTAATGGAATGCATGCCAAGCCTGTGATGAAGGCGACCTCAAAACGTGGTAACCATCGTCGCCAGTCGAAGCGCACGCGCACCAATTCGGCAATGACCAGCACCATCACGCCGTAGATGAATGCGCCAGCTGTGGGCTTCGTCCACATCGCCACGCCGAAGCACAAGCCCGCAATGAATGCATAGCGCCGACGCTGAGCGCGTTCGTCATGCATCCACGCCACCAAGAAGAACGCCATTGTCAATGTCAGTGAGAAGGTCAGCGGAATCTCTAAGTCGCCAACGTGTGCCCATTGTGCCATGTGCGGATATAGCGCCCAGATACTTGCCGTGAAGATGCCGACCCGCCGTGTGAACAGGCGTGATCCCAGTACATATGCTCCCAGAATACTACCGATATGTAAGAACGGAATCACCGCCCGCGCCATGTGATCGTTGAACCCGGCGCCGGGTAATTGCATGAATAAATATTGTAATTGTAAGAACTGTGGGTAATAACCGATATCCTGCGGGATATAGCCCAGCAGATGATACAATCGTCCCTGATAGCCATAGACCCACAACGCATCATACGCCGTGAATGACCAGTAGGCGGTCACGACCCAGCGCACCAGCACCGCGATTACAATCAGCGCAATCAGCAGACGTTCATCCAGCGCCAACCGCCCTTGCTCAGACGCTTTTGTCGGTGAGCTACGACGTGCTTTACGCCAGACCAGCCCGATCCCCACGAGTGCGATCAGCACTGTTCCGCCGAATGCCCAATCAAAGCGCAGGGTGGCGCGTTCCTGTGCCCCGCCGATCACGCCCAAGATCAGCATCCACGCGGTCAGCAATGCTGGCCCAAAGGCGAAGCCTAATGCTAGCACCTCGGCGCGTCGCCACCAGTCAGCGCGGGGCAATACCAGCAATGCATACGGGATACCTAGCCCCAGATACACCCACAATACGAGGGGTATAGCAACGACTGTTTCTTGTAACCAGTATAGAGAAGGCATAGTATCACCCATTCTGCATACGATTATTCAGGTGGACGATGAGCGCAGTCAGCAAACCCATCAACCCCAGCGCACCGAAAATTGCGATGACCGGGTAAATCGGCAAATAGTAACGTTGCCATTCCAGCGGAGTGAGTAAGAGCGTGAGGATGATCATCGCCAGCAACCATGCGCTCAACACCCAGCGACTGACGCTATCAAAGCGTGAAGATCGCCATACATACACACACCCGATCATGACCAGCGCGATCAGCACGCCTGCCCCGATTGCTGATCCCCCTAAACTGACACCGCTCACCAACGAGCGATCATAGCGCGTGATGCGCGTTGCTTGTTCGCTATAAAAACCGTCGGTGTCCGTTTCGGCATACATCGGTAAAACTATAAAACTCTGGTATAAGAAACCTGTTACTTGATCATTTAAGGTCTCATACCCGCCGAAGAATCCCACCTGACCGGTGAGTAAATCTTGTCTCAGTTCCAGTACAGTGCGCACTGCGCCGGGCGGGTTCGCCCACCATGCTGGATTGAGTCCGAAGAACACCAGTAAGGATAAGACCCCGGCTACGATTAAGCGCGTGATCTGTTGCGTGATCGCTCGTCGTTGATACACGATCCATATCGCACCCGTCACGAACAGCGTGGCGATGGTCACGACGGCGGTGTGTTTGCTGGCAACTGCCAAACCACTGACTATCCCCAGCAGGAGATAATCGCGCCACGCCCCACGGCGCAGGGCAATGACAGCCATCAACACCGCCAGCACCGTGAATGCCAGCATCGCCCCTTCCATCATCGCTCGTCGCCCATTGAGCAAAACTGCCGGATTGAGCGTATAGTAAGCGCTGGCATGATAGGCCACACCGCGCCCGCCGATTGTGCGCCCTAACAGAAAGACACCCACCGCCGATACACCTAACAACACCGCCGACATCAAGCGCGTACGCCACAGCAAATCATCTGCTGGTACATGCCCGTTAGCGTGGTTCCACGCCCAACCGGCTCCCCACACCCATTGCTGATTGATCTGCTCGAAGGTATACCCGCTCGCATAGGCTACCGCCCCGAATAGGTACTTGGGCAGTGTGCCGTTCAGCAGGCGCAATTGTTGCTCTGTGGCCTCTTCAGGGCTGAGCGTTTCCCAATCACGGAAAACGATCTGCTCATTAACGCCCTGTGCGTGATAGTAAAAATCGCGCCCCATGTATATTTGTGTGCTCTCATCGCCGTGTAAAGGCACATTGCTGATGCCCGCGATACTCAAGGCGAGCAAACACAGACACCACAACCCATCTAACCAGCGGGATTGTAAAAATCGGTTCATCGGTCATCAGTCATCTTCAGGACAGTAGGCACAATATCGTAATAGATGGTACCATGTTTGGGAATGGGAGAATCTGCGGGGTAGGGTAAGGGTGGGGCAGGATGGTGAAGCCATCATACCCCGTTTTTTTCGCGTGTTTATTCGTCCTCACCGATGATGTTCACGAGCAGACTGCCTTTATCAACCGTCTGACCGGCTTCGCAACTGATCGTCTGCACTTTGCCATCGCGAGGTGCTTTTAGCTCGTTCTGCATCTTCATTGACTCGAGAATCACGACAGTGTCACCCTGTGTGACGCTATCGCCAACTTTTACCGGCACATCGACAATTAAGCCTGGCATCGGTGAATGGACTTCGCCGGAGCCTGCCATTAAGCCCCCTTTGCGTTGTGCCATCAGCAGGGCGCGTTGATCAAGTACGGTCGCTTCGTACAGGTGACCGGCCATCAGGATTTCATACGCACCACGGTCTTCCTCAATGGCGATCTCATATGATTTCGTGTTCTGAATCACCGAATATAGCGATTCTTCTAAGCTCACAAAATCGACATTGTGCGGTTCACCATTGACCAGTATTTTACCATCGTTGAGGATTTCAACCTCAAATTGTGTGTTGTTGACAATCGTTGTGTATTTCATCGGTGAATCCTCTCGTAACGCCCGACCCACTTCCAGTTGCTGGTATCGCGTTCTGCTGGTGCAACCACCTGTGCCGCCCGCTGACGGGCGCTATGCGCGTGCAGGGTTGCCACAATTGCGATGGTCTCTAAATCTTCCTCAGTCGGATCGTTCTCGTAAGTCATCATGCTGAAGCGTTCCTCGACGAAGCGCGTATCGTAGCGCCCCGCGTGGAAGCTCACGCTGTTGAACAAGTTGATATGGAAGGGGATGTTATGACGTACACCCATAATCACGTATTCGGATAAGGCACGGCGCATCCGCACAATCGCTTGCTGGCGATTCTCACCGTAAGAGATCAATTTGGCAATCATGCTGTCGTAATAGGGCGTGATCTCAAAACCGGAGAACACCCCGCTATCGACGCGTACGCCCGGCCCCTTCGGTGTGATCGATGAAGTCACTGTGCCGGTCGATGGGATGAAATTGTTATAGGGGTCTTCGGCATTGATACGGCACTCGATCGCCCATCCTTTAGGGTCTAGCACGCTCTCTGTCGGTGTCATCTGCCGGCCACGCGCGATGCGGATCTGTTCTTTCACCAGATCGATGCCGGTCACCATCTCCGTCACCGGGTGCTCAACCTGCAAGCGCGTGTTCATCTCGAGGAAATAGTATTGGCCTTCATGATCGACCATGCACTCAATCGTGCCGGCATTTACATAATTGACCGCTTCAGCAGCGGCAATCGCCATCTTGCCCATCTCTTCGCGCAGTTCTCGCGTCATGTGCGAGGATGGACTCGGCGCTTCTTCAACCAACTTCTGATTACGGCGCTGAATACTGCACTCACGTTCGCCCAGATGTACGGTTTTTCCGTGGTGGTCAGCTAATATCTGAAATTCGATATGCCGCCCACCCACGATCAATTTCTCGATGTAGACATCGCCATTGCCGAATGAACTCTCGGCTTCGGAACGGGCGAGGCGTAGGGCTTCGGGAAAGGCTTTTTCCTCAAAGACCGGACGCATCCCCTTACCACCACCGCCGGCAACCGCCTTCACCATCACAGGGAAGCCAATCTCGCGGGCGGCAGCCATGAGTGCATCATCATGCAATCCGGCTTGTGTACCGGGGATCAAGCGCACGCCGTTTTTCTGTACGGCAGCGCGTGCGGATTCCTTATCACCCATCACGCTGATTGCATGGGCTGAGGGGCCAATGAACACGATGCCCTCATCTTCGCACATGCCCGCAAATTCGGCGTTTTCTGCGAGGAACCCATAGCCGGGGTGAATGGCATCTGCGCCCGTTCTTTTCGCCGCAGCGATGATCTTATCCATACGCAAGTAACTATCACGTGGAGCCGGTGCGCCGATATTCACCGCTTCATCCGCATAGCGTACATGCAAAGATTGACGGTCTGCATCACTGTAAACGGAGACTGTCCCTAAGCCCAGATCACGACAACCGCGCAATACACGCACAGCAATCTCACCCCGATTGGCGATGAGGACTTTCTGAATGTTCTTACCAACAACTTCTGAACTCATATCACCTATCCTCCTCGATTATAGTGGGATGTTACCGTGTTTTTTCGGTGGGTTTTCATCGCGCTTGTTCTGGAAAACCTGCAAGGCGTTGATTAATCGAGAACGTGTCTCACTCGGTTCGATCACATCGTCGATGTAACCACGGCTTGCCGCAATATACGGATGTGCGAAGCGATCGCGATAGGCATTGGCTAATTCGGTTTTCTTCGCCGCTGGATCATCTGCCTCTTGTAGTTCGCGCCGGTTGGTGATCTCGACTGCGCCTTCGGGTCCCATCACCGCAATCTCAGCAGTGGGCCACGCCAGATTGAGGTCACCGCGAATGTGCTTACTACTCATCACACAGTACGCGCCCCCGTATGATTTGCGCGTGGTCACCGTCAGTTTGGGTACGGTTGCTTCACAATAAGCGTAGAGCAACTTCGCACCACGGCGGATGATACCGGCGTGTTCTTGATCGCGCCCCGGCATATAGCCCGGCACATCAACGAAGGTGATGATCGGGATGTTGAATGAATCACAGGTGCGGATAAAACGGGCGGCTTTTTCGCTGGCGTTGATATCTAACACACCGGCAAGTACCATCGGTTGGTTTGCCACGATACCGCATGCCTGCCCGCCCAATCGCGCATAGCCCACGACGATATTGGCCGCGAAATCTTCGTGAATCTCGAAGAAATGCCCATCATCGACGACAATCTCAATCACCGTCTTGATGTCATATGGTTTGTTGGGGTTATCGGG
>JBNPEE010000021.1:0-108400 GCA_051117475.1 Anaerolineae bacterium
CTTGATTGCCTACATTGCCCGCATCCGGCACGTAAAGTTGTTGCCCAACCGATAATACATTGGTATCCACAAGGCAATTATAAACACTCAGTTCAGAGACCGTACTATTGTGCGCCGTGGCAATGCTATAAAGCGTATCCCCAGTGACCACTGTATACGTAGCAAGGTTGGTGCGTGGCGTGCAATTAGCGTTATCAGTAGACGTGGTGTTGGCTTGTGACACACTGACGACATTGCTTGTCGCGCTGTTCGCTTCGTTGCTACTGTCACTACTGTCCGGGGCTGTCGTGTCAACAGGTTCAGGGGGTTCTGGCGTGGTCTCTGCCGCTACCATAGCTGTCGGTTCTTCCGTCACATCGATAGTAGCTTCGTTGAGGATTTCCTCCTCCAGCGCAAGATTGCAGGCAGTCAGCACTAGCATACTGGCACTTATTATCACAAGTAGTAAATGATCTATACGCATGTCAAAATCCTTTTTTTCTTGTCCGCTCCGTCTATACATACATAACGCGGATAATGGATAAGAGGACACCATTGGCTGTGTTGACCCCCACCTAGGTTGACCTGACAATTTATTCATCTTCCCCGTCACCGGAAGCGAAAGCCCCGAATTTATTTCACATCCTTCAGTTTAGAGTAATATGTGTCATATAACATGACCTGAACTATACGTTTGATCTATGCTTCTTATACGCTGAGACCTGTCCGTAGGCTAAAGCCATACAGCTAATCCTTGTGGCGGGAAGCGCACTAAAGGCGCTCTGACCCGCGAGTCAGCTTTTTCTAGCCCCAGAGCGTTAGCTTGGGGCGGCTAAGTTACACAAAATTGAATGCCCGCCAACAATCTGAAATGCACCTTTTCCTGCTCCTTGCTTGACGGCACAGACAAGATGCTGTACACTTTCAACAAATGAGAACACACGTTCTATTTTGCCCAATTCATACAAAATAAGGATAGCGTGATGGACATATCCCCGGCACAACGCGAAGAATTGCTCAAGACCTTGCAAGCTCGCTTTGAGAAGCACATGAAGCGTCATCCTGATCTGGTATGGGCGGATGTGCAAGCCCGCTTAGACGCGCAGGGTGACAAACTAGAAGCACTCTATGAGATGGAGCGCACCGGCGGTGAACCGGATGTGATCGGGCAGGATACCGATACGGGCGCGTACATCTTCTGTGATTGTGCCAAGCAAAGCCCCAAAGGGCGCAGAAGCATCTGCTATGATCATACGGCATTGGAAGCACGCAAAAAGTACACGCCCGAAGATAGCGCCATCCATATGGCAGAGACGCTCGGCATTGAGTTATTGGACGAAGCACACTATCGGCAATTGCAGGAACTCGGCGAGTTCGATACCAGCACCTCAAGCTGGATCAAAACCCCGCCGGATATTCGAGAACGGGGTGGTGCGCTGTTTTGTGATCGGCGGTATGGTCATGTTTTTGTCTATCACAACGGCGCGGAATCTTACTACGCTGCCAGAGGATTTCGGGGGTTGTTGCGGGTCTAAATTTGCCATCAACGGTCACTTTGTGGGATCATCTGCCTATTTTTTGACTCAGTGCATCGTGGGTATCCTGTGGTATAGTATCCCTGTCTGTTGATTGTCATGTGAGTCGTTATGAGCGAACAACCCCAACCCATCCAACGCGACGAGAGCGCCAGCATCTATCAGCCTGATCCCATTCTGGGTCAGTATATCGGACATCACCCCAGTAACCGCCTGCGCCTATTAATCATCGGCGGGATCATTTATGCGGTACCGGTGTTGAGCCTGCAACTGATCTTCTGGAACGTTGAGAATGCATTCGCATCGGTCTTCTTGCCCGTCTTATTTGCTATCATTGCCGGCGCAGTGTTCTGGTGGATGTTGCATCATTGGAACCGTGAGGTAGTGCTGTATCAGCGCGGGTTTAGTTATCGGCAAGGATCTGTCACCGCTTATATTTTGTATTCGAACGTAGTGCGCTTGCATCAGCGCGTCGAACGAGTTGAGTTTTTGGGCATAGCGCGTAAAGTCTATCACTACACGCTGATCACCGACATTGATGAGACGATTGTGATTGATAATATCTATAATAAGCCCGATAAGCTGACGCGCATGTTAGAGACCTTCATCGCCCGTGACCGCCTGCCCATCATGCATCATCAATTGAGCAAAGGCGCTGAAATCCCATTCACGCCAGAGTTCAGACTCAGTCAGCAGGGTTTGCATTATCAAGAGCAGACGCTGGCATGGGCGGATTATAAAGCCCAGCGTATCGCTAACGCGCATCTTACTATTCAGGCGCGTGACGATGATGAGTGGGCGCGTTTGTCTGTAGCGACGATTAATAATCCAGTCTTATTAATCCTGATGCTGAAGGAGCGCGGTCAAATCCCCCATGATAGCGTGATCGGAGCTATCGATGAATTATGAAATTCATCTGTACGTGCCCAAGGCCAGTAAGCTCACCCCTAGTATGATGGAATGGCTATTTGAGAACGGGCAAGACCCCAATCAACCAGAAGCATTCTGGCCAGTGAAAAAGCTCAAGACAAAGGCGCTAGCACGTCATATGTTGCGCCTCGATTCAAGCCTGATTCCGTATCAGGGTCCCGGCAACGATATTGAACTGCATTTCCCTAATCCAGAGATGGGTATCGTGCTGTACATTCATGACCGGGGGGTGATTATCTTCTTCCCGTATATGGCGTATGGTGTGTATAGCCGTATTGTATTGGGGATTTGTTACACGTACATCCGCTACTTGTTCGATGCAGTGGGCTTCTGGAGTTTTGACCCACAATTGAACGTAATCTCTTATGCCGATGATTTCCAGTCGATTGAGGAGACCGCTATCTTGATGGATCGCATCATGCCACGCTTGCTCAGTCAGGGTGATGGAGGCGATTAACTCGCGTCTGATAGATGCTCCTGCTGGGTGTGATTGGGCAGATTGATGGTGAAGGTTGAGCCTTGCGCTAGCACGCTCTCAACAACGATGGTGCCCCCGTGTTGTTCCACAATCGATTTCACAATCGACAAACCAAGCCCCGTTCCTTCGATCTGCCGGGTACTCTCGTGTTCGACACGATAAAAGCGCTCGAAGATGTGCGGTAAATCAGCGGGTGGGATACCGATGCCGTTATCGTGTATAGTGATCTGGATATGATCCTGACTGACATCCACCTTAATTTTAACCTGTCCCCCATTCTCTGAATATTTGATGGCGTTGCTCAGCAGATTGCTCAAACACCGATAGAGGTAATGTTCATCAAAGATGGAATGTAGTTGCGGGGGCGCGTCAACATCAATGCGAATAGCGCGGGTATCAGCCACTTTACTGTGTGCCTGATAGAGCTTATCCAGCAAGGCTGATAAAGAGTGCAATTGTAAATTGAGCGCGTCGCCGGTTTCGAGCTTTGCCACGTCCAGCATATCACTGATAAGGCGGTTCATGCGCGCGGTATCGCTCTCGATATGATCGAGATGGCGATGAAATTGGCTATCGATCTTGCGCCGTAGCAGTTGCGCATTGAGGTGGATACCGGTCAGGGGATTCTTGAGGTCATGCGTTGCCGAATCGATGAAATCTTTCTTGATGTTGTTGAGTTCCTCGAAGTATTGGTGCGTTTGCTCGGCACGTTTGACGGCATCCTGCGCAATCTGGCGCTGGTGACGCAATTGCATCTCGGTCTCACGGGTGCGATAGAGAATCTCGCGCATTTGCAAGCGTTCCATGTCGCGATCATCGTGAAAGGCTTGATAGAGTGCGTGATATTGCTTGTGGTAGGTCAGTGCCTCACGATAATTTCCCAGTGCCTCATGAGCGTTCACCATATCCTGCAACGATTCGATCAAAACCAGTTTATGACCACGTATCTCAGCCTGTTCGATGATCGGTTCTAACAGATCAACAGACGCGCTATGCTCCCCTTGTATGCCATAGATGCGGGCGAGTGTGCGACCGAGTGTGATACGAGGATAATATAGTGTGTCATCGTCGCTGATGCGCGTCAATTGTTGTTCTAAGACCTGGCGGGCAGTGGCGTATTGTTCGCGTCCGATCAGCACCAAAGCCTGTTTACCTATCGCAAAAGTGATCATGCGTAGATCCTTTAATACATAGGCGATGCGTAGCGTTTTCTGTACGGCTTCATCGGCTCCATCGATTTCACCGGTAGCAATATGCATCTGTGCGAGGTTGTGGTAAACAGTGAATTGTTGCTTGATGTCATCGTGTTGTCGGGCTATTGTCAACGATTGCTCAAAATAAGATTTAGCCTGATCGTAGTCTTTGAGGAAGCCGTAGACCAATCCCACAGCATTTAAGCCGATGGCTTCGCCGGTGTGATCCCCTTGATGACGGCTAATTTCGATGATGCGACGATAGTGTTTGATAGCATCATCCGCCAGCATGGAACGGCTATAGATTGAGCCGAGCAAAAAATGCACGCGCCAGCGCCATGTCCCGCGTAAATGTTTAGCGTCGTTTTTCTCCAGTGAGAGCGCATCTTCTAATGCGCTCAAATAGCTCGTTGACAGGCTTTGATGAAACACACGCAACAGCATTTGATATACGTGATAGTGTTGGGGGATATCGGCATCGAGGAATGCATCGGCTTGCGTGAGGCAGGCTTGCAGATCACGTGCTGATTCACGCAATGCGTACAACCACCCCATCTCTTGTAAAATTGCCAGTTGCTCGATGGGGGCGTTCGTCGTTTTCAATTGTTGTTTTAAGTCGTTTAAATCCAACTGCATGTGAGCATCAGCGAGCTTTCTACATCATTGTATCATTGCTCATATGTGCGTGATACAACTAAAACGAGATGACAGGCGTTGAAGAGAGCGCTAGCACCTGTATAAGATTGCCCGATCACCAAACAACGGCCATCTATGGTCATCATGATAACATCAAATGTGATATGTGATATATACTTTTTCTACAAACAATCATATAGCATCATCGATTGAGTGCCTATGTTCAGTGAATCAGACTTGCAATCTGCATGATACGCGATCATCATAATAGGTATACCAATCATGCACAGGCATCTGTGAGGGCAAGCATGCAAGAATCAAGAGCGTTCATCGAAAAAATTCGCCTCATCAATCCCAATTATCAGTATTTAGAAGTCGCAATTCAAGATCAAGCCTGGCGTGCGCTCAAGCCGGGCGAATCGTTGCTGGTGCGCTTCATCGATGCTGATAACCCTGATAGCGAGACGTGGCACCCTTATCTGCGCGAGCAATGGTGGCTATCGGGCTTCACGATGACCGGCACCATGCTGATTGAGCGCCCTTTCAGTCATAAGTATCGCCCTCAACAAGAGATCAGCGTGTTGGGACCAATCGGGCAGCCGTATCGTTTCCGCAAATCCTTACGCAATGTGTTATTGATCGCTTATGATACCCCGCCGATTCCGCTCACGGTGATGATCGGGCAATTGCTCCACAATCAGATCAGCGTGACGCTAGTCTTGCTGGGCGAGGCGCAACGCTACCAGACCGATCATCTCTCGCCGGAGGTAGAGGTCATTCACGGTGAAACAGATTTAGTCTGGGCAGATCAGGTGATGACATTGGGTTGGGCGGATCAAATTTTTGTCGTCGTCCAGCAAGATGATGAACTGATGCGCTTCGCGGAAGTCATGAACCGTGTGCGCGAACTGCGTAATGACCTCCCCAAAAATTACATCTTCGGCGTGTTTCAACCGTTGTTGCCCTGTGGCGTGGGTGCCTGTAGCGCATGCTTGATGCGCGTTGATGGGGAAGTTGTCCCTAGCTGTAGCAAAGGCCCGACCTTTGATCTGACGCAGGTCAACCTACCCCGTTGAGTCGCACAGCGTTGAGCAATCAGCGCGTGATCGTCAGGCATAGCGCAAGGTTGTGTTTTACACTATGTATATGAGATACCTGAAACGCAATGCCCAAACCATCTTACTGGCGCTGATCGGCGTGCTGATCGCAGGCGCGATTGCCATCTATCTGACCATCTTCGCGGATTTGCCGTCTATTAGCCAGATTGATGCCGGCCTGGCTCTACCGAGCACGCACATCTATGACCGCCACGGTGAACTGCTTTATGAGATTTTGCCACCCGAACAGGGGCGCAACCGGGTGATCAGCTTAGATGAGATACCCGACGTATGCATCAACGCCGTGATTGCGGTTGAAGATGCCAATTACTGGACACACCCCGGTGTGGATCCGGTTGGGATTGCGCGGGCACTGTGGATCAACCTCAACGGCGGTGAGATCATCGCGGGGGGCAGTACCATCACCCAACAGACAGCGCGTTTGCTCTTGCTCGATAGTGAAGAACGCGCTACGCGCTCGGTACGGCGCAAACTGCGCGAGATGGTGCTGGCGGTTCAGATGCAGAATCAGTTCAGCAAAGCACATGTGCTAGAGCTATATCTCAATCAGGTCTATTTTGGCAACCTCGCCTATGGCATCGAAGCCGCCGCCCGCACTTACTTTCACAAATCTGCCAGCGAACTCTCCACCGCCGAATGTGCGCTGTTAGCCGGCATCATCCAGAATCCGATCGTGCATGATCCCCTGACACGCCTCGATAGCGCATTAAACCGTCAGCAGGTGGCGCTGGATTTGATGGTGGAGCGTGGTTATCTGAGCGTTGCCGATGCGCGAGCGACGCGCAACGATCAGTTACAATTTGGTAGCACGCGCTTCCCGATTGAAGCGCCTCATTTCGTAATGACGGTCTGGCAACAATTGCAACAACGTTATCCCGATGCGCTCTATACCCGTGGCTTGGACGTGACCACCACGCTCGATCTCGGCTGGCAACGCATCGCAGAGAACACGGTCACTTATCAGCTTGGCTTGCTCAATGATACGCGCGATGGACAATCTGCTAACGCCAACAACGCTTCACTGATCGCACTCGATCCGCACAACGGGCAGGTACTGACCATGCTCGGCAGTCCGGATTATTTCGATGAGACGATTGACGGCGCGGTGAATGCCACGCTGGCATTACGTCAGCCGGGGTCAACGCTCAAGCCCTTCACCTACGCACTGGCGATGAACCCGCAGAGCGTTGCGCCCTATACGCCGGCAACTGTCTTACTGGATGTGCGCACGCCGTTCATCACCGAACGGCTTGAGAGCTACACGCCCGGCAATTTTGCACTCGTCGAGCATGGGCCGGTCTCCATACGTGAGGCGCTTGGCTCGAGTTATAATATTCCGGCAGTGGTGGCGTTGGAGCATGTCGGGGTGAATCATTTCATTGAGTTTGTCGCCGATGCGGGCTTGGATTCTTTAGCCAGTGCCCCCAACCTTGATCTAGCGGTCACGCTCGGTGGGGGCGAAGTACGCTTGCTCGATCTGGCACAAGCCTATAGCATCTTCTCCAATGGTGGGTATTATGTCGAACCGCAGTTCTTGCTCAACGTCAGTACCCGTGATGGTGAGGCGCTCTACACCTACAACGAACCCCGTCTGGAGAACCGCGTGCTGGATGAACGTGTGGCATGGCTCATCACAGATATGCTCAGTGATAATCAAGCGCGGATTCCCGGCTTTGGCGTGAATAATCTGCTCCAAATCGGCAGGCCATCCGGCGCGAAAACCGGCACCACCACTGATTTCCGTGATAATTGGGTTATGGGCTACACGCCTAACTTAGTGGTCGGGGTGTGGGTGGGAAATGCCGATAACACGCCGATGATTGATGTGACCGGCATCTCCGGCGCGGGACCGATCTATAACCAGTTCTTCCGCCAGATCATGGTGGGTCAGCCGGTGCTGGATTTCCCACGCCCTGAGGGCATCGTGCGGGCTGAGGTGTGTACCTTATCGGGCTTATTACCGAGTGAGAATTGCCCTCTACGCCGTCTGGAGTGGTTCATTGAGGGCACAGTGCCCACCGACTATGATAACGTCTACCGCACTTTTGCCATTGATACGCGCACCGGTGAACTGGCGACACAAGACACACCTGATGAGTATATGCGTCAACAAACATTCGCCGTCTTGCCCCGTCAGGCACGGGATTGGGCGGTGATGAATGGCATCGACTTGCCACCAACAGGCGCGAGCCAATATGACACGGTGACCGATGTGCGTATCCTCGCTCCTGATCCGTATACTAACTTTGAACGCTCACCGCTCACCCCAAGAGAAACACAGCGTATCCGCTTCAGCGTGGCCACGCCTGAGGACACGATCTCGGTGCAGTATGTCATCAATGGTGAGCCGTATCAGATCAGTGAGCATGACCCTTTTGACGTGTGGTGGACATTAGACGTTGGTACATGGGAACTGCGCGCACAAGCAACGCTCGCTGATGGCACGACATACACCAGCGAGGCGATCACATTCACTGTGGTGGATTATCAACCGGCACAACCACGTACCATCACGCAGGGTGCGGATTAGCCATATTGCTCACGCAGGACGCGCACCACGCCCTCGATATTTTCCTCGACGTATAAGCCGTTGACGATGCTCTGAAAGCGTTTGGCGTGTTCGTTGACAAGATAGCGCGTGCGTCCGGCGTAGTCGTCGATGGTATCGATGTATTTCTTGCCGAGCATGGCGCTCAGACCACTATCGGTATATTGATAGCCGGTGGGAATATGCAAGATAAATGTCTGCCCGCGTTGCGCTGCTCCTAATGCCGCCCAACCGGCTTCTGCCAGTCCACCAAAGCCTGGCGACGAGTGGTTAATTACCATCACGATGGTCTCAGCATTCGCCATCACATCTGCCTCACGCAAGCCCATGACCTGCGTCCATTGTTCATCCACTGTGCCCGGATGATAATAACTCACACCCAGTTGCTTCAAAACGGGTATCACGTGTTCTTCACGCCAATTGCCCTTGATGGAACCGAATAATGCCACCTGTGGATATTGTCTCTGCATTATGCCCTCGTTGTGCTCGTGAATACAATCGACGCAGATGCGCCGTTAATCAGCTATGCTATCATCGTACAGAGACATCGCCAATCACGCAAATTGTTCAAAGGCATCAGGTGTCCGCCACAAGCTGAAGCATGGTGGCTATTAGTTTAGCGGCGGGGAAGCCAGCTAAAGTGGCTCTGAACCCGCCTTGCATGATCGATGTAGAAGTCCCTTCAGTGGACGATTTTTATGAGCCGGAGATTTCAATCTCTAGCGGTGTAGCTTTTTGCACGCCCACTATAGGGAATAATAAGGCATCACATTTTAGAATGGGTATTAGCTGTATTGCACCCGGAAGGCGAAAGGCGCATCATCCACTTCGTCGTGAATCGGGATGACCTCAAAACCTTGTGGGCTGAAGCGTCTGGCAATGCCCCACAGGTAGCCATATGCGGCATCTTCGTGATACGGCATGTTGTACTTCACAATGATGCTATTGTCAGATTCATCTTCGATGATATAGCATTCTTCTGGCGGGGTATTCTGATGAATTTGCTCGTTCATGGCATTCAGCGCGTGTAAGGCTTCTTGAATAGTTTCGACATCTTCCGGGAACGGGATAGTATCCACAAATTTCATACCAATCGCCACAAAACTATCGTTCATCATAGAGGAATCTGTTTCAGCAACCTTGTAAAAATTGAGAAATGTTTGCTGTGGGTACCATGCGTCTGGATCAATAGTTTCTAGACCGAGTTGTTTCATCACATCGGTGACAACATCTTTGCGAACATTCTGGAAAAAGGCTACGAAGGCAGCGCCTAGCACTTTAGCATCCGGGGATGAGGCTTCGAAACGCTTTGCAATATAGGTAGGTGTTGGAGTGGTCATCGTATTATAAACCCTTGTGATAATTGAACGGTATGATTTTGCTATTCAGGCCTGCTCTTATCATTATAGGCAATTTTGATGCACACAGAATAAAGGTTCAGAAGGCTGCATCATATGAGAGTTGATTACTGCCCTGCTCACTAAAGCAGACTGCAGGATAGCAGGACGTACAGGCATTTTACGAGCGCTCTGTCACCGCTCTTAATTATTATGCCCCAACGTGAATCTAACGTGATTGTGATACGATCATGGACGGATAACCTTGCAAGAGGTTCGACTCTTTGACACAATAGCACCATCGTGCATTCCCGTTCGATTATCCAAGTTAGAGACAACCATCATGGTAGATCGTACTTTACAACATTTCATCTATGGCAACGCTGTCATTGCTAATCAGGCGACGGATATCGCCGATATACTGGCAAGCAGTGCTGAGATGACACCTGACCGTGCTAAGCAGTTAATCGCGTCCGTGCCGATTTCTCCTTTACCAATTGCACAGGGGAATGATTCTCAGGCAGTGGCGTTTGTCGCGGTCAACGGCACCCAACCCAAGCAATATGTGATGGCACGTGCACATTATCAAGGATCAACCCCGCCGATGCCCGTGCATCAGCTGATCTTGATCCCCGATGAGCGTGCCTTTGATTTTGATACGCTCATGACGCTGATCACACAACCGATCCCTACCTATAGCGTGACCCATGCCCCGCTCGAACCACTGACTGTGGATGATGACGCAACTGAATCGCCTGATAAGCGCGTGACGGTCATCAAGTCTTTGCTGGATGAGCTAGTTGCAGGCGATTTCCGCCTGTTGCTGACACTGCTCGCCAGTGCGATTGACGGAGGCGTGATTGTGCGTAACTTCCCGCCAGATAACAGGCAACGTCTGGCACTGGTGCGCGGATTGCGTTTGCTATTACCCGCCATGACGCGGGCGCTCTTGACCTTCACCACTTACGTTGACGCGCCACAAGCCACCTTGCCCCGCATCACCTTCAGCGATGCGCCGGAACTTGATGCACGGCATGAGATTGATTGGGATCAGATGGTGCCAGACGACACCTTGCTGGCGCAACCCTACATCGCGCACCTACTCACTAGCTGGCAAGATGATGTGATCTCACTGGTACAGGTGATTGATCGGTGTAGCGAGATTGCCACTGTGATGATGCGTCCTGAGATAGCGCTCAATACCTTGCTCACACTGATCACCCAACGCCATCAGCAAGATTTGAGTGCCCTCAACGGTGATGCATTGAATTCAGATGTGATCTTACACGCCCTGGACAGTGAGGTGCCACTGACACCGGCGCTTAAATCAGCTTATTTCAAACGCTTGTTGGAACACAATTTCGAAACACGTGATATGGCTGTCGCCCGTATGATTGCCGAGGCAATCGATCAAGATAGTGCGCTGGATACAGACCTCGCGCCGGTTTTCACCTCAGCAATTGAACAACAACCCGATGCAGTCTATGCCTTCGTGCGCAACCACTTACATCATATCGAGAACGACATCGACAAAAAGTGGTTAACCCGCCTGCAAAATTCTGCTGAAGCCTCGGTCAAGGTGGCATTAGATAGCGAAGACCCTGAGACTATCCGTAGCTGGTTGATGTTGATCTCACGCGAGCCGATGCGTTATCAATTGGGTGACATCCTTAACCAACTCGTGACAACTTCTCAGGCTTATGTGGGGCAAAGTGCCGAACTCGCACAGGAATTACTGGGTGTAGCGGTCAAGCGCCTACCGGAAATCATCGACGACTTGCTCGCTGATGAGACGCTGGTGGCGATGTTGCCCACACATGTGAGGCGTGCCGTTATCGAGCATGATCCGGACGCGATTGAAACCCTCGGCAGTGAATCGCGTAATTTGTTCCTGTTTGGTGTATATCGCGCCATCGAAGCCGACATTGACGCGATTACAGCGAATATTGTGCGTATACTGTGGCAAATCCATACTCAACAAAACACCGCAACCTTACCGCCAGAGTTCCGTCCGCGCACGTTGATGGAACGTCTGGTTCATCAACCGACGTGTTTCGTTAACCATGCTGAATCGGCTTTATTAGCATTTGCCATGACCGATGATGTGGCGGATACAACGTTCTTCGAGCTGGTTGTACCCCTCACTGAGCAGGATGGATTTCCATCGATTCTGGCACAAGCACTCGAACAGAGTGAGCGTAATACCAATCAAATCCTGACAATTCTCACGCGCTTGCTGAGTGAGGATATTCTCACGCCACAGACACTTGTGGACACACTCTCGATCTTGCTGAGTAACCTCAATTTTGCACCGGATACCCTGCCTTTAACCGAGCATCTAGCACGCATCATGACCCAGTATCCGGATACGGATACCAGCACTGGCGTGCTATGGAAATTATCGGAGTTATCTGCCAACACCAAGAATGAGCAGATGCTCAAGGTATCGATGCGCCGCCTGCTGGATAGCACTGCCGAATTGTTATCCGAGGTGCAAGTGGTCGAGCGCATCCTGAGCATTCGCAAAGATGCCTCATGGAGCCCAACTGCACGTGCGGTCTTGCTCAAGTGGTGGCGACAATACGCCCGCGAGCAGAACATCGGGCAATTGCAAAAGATCGACAAGCACTTACAAAATAATCGTCATCTGGAAGAATACCGCGCTGTCGTACAGACAAGCATCGCCATGCGCCGGATCATCGGTAACCGCAACTTAGCAGAATTCTCCGATATCGTGGCGACCAGTTACGCGCTCTTGCAAGCACTCTCCGAAGGCTTTGATTCTGACGAGAAGCTCGTTGATAGCATCACCATCCGCAACGAGATCGACTCACGTGCTGATGAATTGCCGTTTGAACTGCGTCCGGTCTTATCGACCAATCTCAAAGGGCTAGCCCAATTGGTCACCACACTCTCGGATAATCGCAGTAAACCCTCAATTATCCGCAGTGATGACACCGTTGAGCGTCAGCTAGTCAAGGGGGAGCAACAACCCCAATCAGCAATCGATGTCATGCGCTGGCTATCCGGTTATCTGGACGGTGTACAAAAAGAAGAACAAGACTGAGCGCACCCGCGCCAGTCTTAGTATCTAAATTCAAACCAGATTTGGACACCTTTCATACATAACATTTAGTTAACGTAAATTAATCTGATGTAAACTAAACCTATCATGACGTCACAGATATAGGTAAGCATATGGTCGATAATGTGCTATTGAGCGCAAGTGTCAACAATGTAGATGAAACGATTGCTCTGGCAGTTGAGCGCGGGATAGGTGTCGAGGTGATGGCTTTTGCCTTTCCGCAAGTGCTGGATGGTGATTGGCGTGTGACACTAGCTGAATATAAAAAACGCTTACAACCCGTGACCGGTGATATCACATTGCACGGCCCGTTTCTCGATATGGTGAGTGGTAGCCCTGATCAGCGTATCAATTCGGTCTGTGTGGCACGTTATAGCCACGCGATCCGCATCGCCACCGAACTCAACGCCAAGCAGGTAGTCTTTCATGCCAATTTCATCGGCTCTTTGCAGAATACGTTTTATCGTGAGGGCTGGCATCAGCGCAATGTTGAATTCTGGGCGCCTGTCGCTGAATACGCCGAACAACACGGCGTGAAAATTTTACTAGAGAATATGTGGGAATTTGACCCGACTATCATTGCGGATTTACTGCGTGAGGTCAATCATCCCTATCTACGCACCTGCCTTGATGTGGGGCACGCGCACATCTTCAGCAGTGATCATTATAATTTCGAATACTGGTTGCGCACGATGGAACCGTGGTTGACCGAAATCCACATGAACAACAACAACGGCATCCTCGATGAGCATCACGGTTTTGATTGGGAACACGGGGTGCTGGATTACCACACAATCATCCCGATGATTCGCAGTATCAACCCCAATGCTGATCTGGTTTTAGAGATGGACAGCGTGCAGGACATGCGCGATAGTCTGCACTATTTCCGTATCGAAGAACCGGCACGCTGAGTTAGCTCTTTCAGCCCGCACACACTTAGAGAGGACAGCTTGAAGCCGTCCTCTCTGTTTTTCTATGTGTCAAGAACGCACGTCTAACCAATCATCGAGCAATTCATAAGAGGCATCGCGGAAAGATGACGGGAAATTCAGGAACCCGTGATTTGCGCCTTCCAGCACCACCAGTTCGACCTGTCCCCCAACGGATCGATAGGCGTCCGCGAAGAATTGCGACTCACTGACTGGTACGAGGAAATCACGGTCACCGTGTAACAGATAGAACGGCGGGTCCTCGGCATCCAGCGAAGTAATCACGGAAATGTCCATATATTGTTGAATAGCACTCTGATCGAGCCAATCGAAGTAACTGATGCCCGTGTAAAGGCTTGCCATCCGACGCGCTAGCGAACACTCACAGGTGAGCAAGTCCACCGGCATATAGAGCGAGATCACCGCCTGAAATTGGGGATCATCAGGATAGGCGGTATCACAATCGCGCAGATAGTCGGCAGGGTCATCGACTGCGCCGAGGTAAGCGACGATGTTGCCCCCGGCCGATTCACCCAGTAAAGTGAGGCGTGTGAGGTCTAGTTGATACTGTTCGGCCTGAGCGAACGTCCATGCCAGCGCACAGAAGGCATCGCCGTGAGCATCGGGGAAAGTTACCTGTGGCGCAAGGCGATAGTTAGGCGCAACCACAGCATAGCCCATATCAGCATAACGCTCGGCAACTTGACGCAATTCCTCTTTATCGCCGGTATAAAATCCGCCACCATGTACCATGAAGATTGTCGGGTAGGGTGCCGGCGTGCCGGACGCGGGCAGGTAAATATCCAATACCTGACGCGCATCGGGTTGATTGACATAAGGTTGGTCGAGGAGGGTCTGAATCTCAGTAGTTTGTGCGCTCAGGGGCAGGGTCATCAACCACATCAGCGCGATTAAGCTCAGGGTATGACGAAAACGCATAGTGTGTCCTTCTTCAATGCTAACAGCAACTAGCCTCAGTATACGCACTATGATTAAGATTTTGATGAGGGGTGGTTAGTAGGCGATGAAGCGTCTTACCAACGCTATCCCAGCAAGCGCTCCACCGCCTCGCGCAGAGATGCGCCAGCTTCAGCGGTGTATTCGCCGATTTCGCGATAATAGACCGTACCCGCTTGATCGACAATCAACACCTGAATTTGTGTGCTATCGGTGATGCCAAGCGCATCGAGAAAGGCTTCCTGTTCATCGAGAAAGAGCGCGGTCACCTGCGGGCGAATTGTCGCATCACTGATGGCAGCACTCACGCCCCCTAGCACCAACAAACGCACACCGGGATTGAGCGCGGGCAAGGCGGCGATGCTCCAATAGTCGAGCGTATCGGGATAGTCCGCCTGTAACTCCTGAAATAAAGGTAACCACGTCACCGCCAGCACTTGTTGTTCACGGTCAAAGGGCATTACCAACAATTGATAATCGGCATCAAAATCAGCGGGGAAGCGCACTTCGGCACTGTTGATATTCAAGCCTGATACATCTGGCAGGGTGATGCATTGTCCGTCGATATCGGTCAGGCAGGCGGGGTTGTCTGTGGTGTTGGGATTAAGGGGGCTGATCCCTGTGCTATCCGGTGCAAACGCCAGAACTGCAACAATCATCAGTGCAATAATACCGAAGATAAAGAGGAGGGCGGTCAGTGGACGAGAGGACATGCGCGATCAACTTTCATAATTATTCGTGATATTTTTCACAGATCATCTTAGCGCATGACCTCGCGAAACATCTAGTCTGAATTTGGACGGTGCCAGAGCGGACGCAGGATGCTCCAACCGATGGCGATCTGTAAAATACCCACCGGCACAATCAACCAGACGAAGGGACTCGCTTGCAGGGCTTCGCTCCGGGCGAAGAATTGCTGGGTGATCGGTGCTAGCACGAACCACAGACCGAGCAAGCACATGAAGACACCGACCAGCACGCGCAACACCACCGTGAAGCGCCCGACAAGAAAGCGCCAGATTACCCGCCCTATCCCGCGCAAGAATGCCATTAGTCGAACAATCCTGTCGCTTCGATCAGACGCAAGGTCTCCAGTTGCATCTCGGCACTACGTCGTCCTAAGCTCGCCAGCTCTACCGAGACTTCCTGCCCGCTGAGGTGACGGTTCGCCTGTGCCATGCAGATGATGCCCCAGCGAATGTTGCCCATGATCTCCCACCAATCAACCGATTCGCGCTGGACGGTGCGTCCGCTGGCGCTTTCATACACCTTGAGGAAGCTCTCGCGATCCGTCAACCCGCCGGCGCGGTGTTGCGGTGCGCCGAAGCGCCAATCGCGCATACATAAATAACCGAGTTCTTCATCGGGGTTGCCCACATGCCCGAACTCCCAATCGATGACTGCCGTCAAGCCAGTTTGTTCATCAACCAGCAGGTTACCAATGCGAAAATCCCCATGCACAAAGGTCAGGGGGTTGGGTGGGGGTAAGTGTGTCTGTACCCAGCGTAACGCCCACTCCCAGACAGGATTATCTGCACCGAGATCATCCAGCACGAGGCGCATCTCGTGGATGGCTTGCTGGGCAGGGGTACGCCCCTCTGCTGGATACTTGAGGAAGGCGAGTTCCGGTGCGCTGACATCCATCTGGTGAATGCAGGCGAGTTCCCGCGCCATCTGCCCGGGTAATACAGCACGCGCCGTTGCAAATTCATCACGTCCGATCACGCGCCGTCCGATGCTGGTGCCGGACACATAATCCATGATGAAGAAGGGGCTACCAAGCACATCAGGATCGGCACAAAGCCAGCGCACCCGCGCAACAGTCACACCCTGTTCGTAAGCGGTACGCATCAAGTGAAACTCTTGCTCGCGGGTCAGTGCCTGCTCGAACATCTGCGTGGGTAGATCACGGCGCATCACGAGTTGTTCGCTCGCATCATCGGCTTCGATGACAAACCACCATGTATCGCGGGATGCACCACCCGCGAGGGGACGCGCATCCGTGATAGTGACCGACATCATCATTTGTTCCGATAAGTATGCTTGTAATTGTGCGAGCAGGGTCTGTTGTTCGGGTGTCATGCGTTTGTCTTTCATAGGGTGTGACCGATCCGCATCATGACGATTCAGCAGGGATGCGCTCAAATGAGACCAGCAATGTGATATGCCCGATACGCAGGGAATCGCTGTCGCGCATCACGCGGGCTTGTTCTGGCACGAGCCGTTGTCCGTTGAGGAATGTGCCGTTGAGGCTATTGTGATCAGTGACAAAAATGAGGTCACCATGCTGGTTGATCGTGGCATGTCGGCGTGATACCCCGCGCTCTTTGCCATCATCCTCGGTAAAATCAACCTGGGGACGAAAACCGGTCTCGAGATTGACACGCCCTAAGATCACCTCTTCAAGATCCTCATTGCTGATGCGGTAAATCTTACTTGTTTCGGTATCGGTTAATACCAAATTGCCCCGAAAGCGCACTGTACCGATGTGTAACAAACCATCGTCATCATTCATGTAATCCATACGTACAGTGGCATGTGTCTCATCATCGCCAAGATGGACAACTGGTTCCGCGCTGGTTTCATCACGTTGAGAATCATCATCACTGATCGAATCGGTGATGATGTGCTGATCTTCTTCTGCGAGTTGGTCGAGTAGCTCAGCGGGAATAGCGCGAGTCTGATCCTCTTTATCTGGTTTATCAATCATACAGTTGTCCTCAATTTGTTCATTACCGCCACATCACCAATTTCAGTGTGTGCAAATTCATTATAGCGGATATGGGTCATGTTTTCAGGTGATTGTTGCCCATAGTAGCGCTGTATAGGCAAGTAAACAGTCAGAATATCGTTAAGATTGCGCTAGTAGGGATTAATTCGGCATCTGGCACATCCCCGACTATAATGCAGATGATACCTGTTGAGACATTGCAGGGAACTAATTTTGTTAAGAAAGGTTGATGATATGGATTTTACGATACCGGAGCATGTTCAGGCGATTGTGCATCGTGTGGAGCAGTTCATTGAGCGCGAGGTGATCCCGATTGAGCGGGAACTCTTGCGTGATGAGCGCGAGATCACGATGACGGAGGTGCAAGCATTACGCGAGAAGGCACGCGGGACAGGACTCTGGGCACCCACTATGCCGAAAGCGCTCGGCGGTATGGGCTTGAACATTCAGGAGTTTACACCCGTCTTAGAAGCCGCTGGACGTTCACTGATTGGCCCGATTGCCCTGCATTGTGCCGCGCCGGATGAGGGCAACATGCACATGCTGGAACACTTCGCCAACGAGGAACAGCGCGAGCGCTATTTGCGCCCGTTAGTAGCAGGCAAGGTTTTCAGCGCCTTCAGCATGACCGAACCGCCACCGGGGGCAGGCAGTGATCCGCGCATGATACAGAGTCAGGCACGGCGCGAGGGCGACGAATGGGTGATTAACGGGCACAAATGGTATACCAGCAACGGCGAGATTGCCGATTTCTTCTTCATCATGGCGGTGACCGATACGGAGGTACACCCTTATGCTGGAACGAGCATCTTCATCGCGCCCCGCGATACGCCCGGCATTCATATCGTGCGCGATGTACCCACTATGGGCTTGAAGGACTTCGGCGGGCATGTGGAAATTCAGTATGAGGATGTGCGCTTGCCCGATAGCGCCTTGCTCGGTGAAGCCGGACAAGGGTTCAGCATCGCACAGGCACGGCTTGCGCCCGCCCGCTTGACACACTGTATGCGCTGGACAGGCATCGCACAACGGGCATTAGAGATCGCAACACAATATGCCAGCGAGCGCGAAGCCTTCGGCAAGCGTTTGATTGAGCATCAGTCGGTTGCTTTTGCGCTGGCGGATAGTGAGATTGAGTTGTATCAAGCACGCTTGATGATGCATCACGCGGCATGGAAACTAGTGAATGGCGAGCAAGCCCGCGAGGAAACCAGCATGGCGAAAGTCACCATCAGTGAGACGGTCAACCGCGTGATTGATCGGGCGATACAAATTTGCGGGGGGACGGGTATCAGCCGGGATATGCCCCTTAGCGCATGGTACGAGAGCGCCCGCGCCTTCCGCATTTATGATGGCGCATCTGAAGTGCATCGAATGGTCACCGCGCGTCAGGTGGTCAAAAAATATGCGAGCGGTGAGCAAGCGTAGGTTATCAAGAGGTTAAGCGTATCAGTAATACGTCGCAATTGAGTAGCGCATGCTAAAAATATGACTATGATAAATAGTAGGGTTATATATAAAAGGAGTTAATTGGATGTCAAAAGTACGTGTTCTATTCTTGATGGTGGCACTCTTGTTGTTTGCTCTGCCTTTGCAAGCGCAAGATGTAGAGATCGAGTCGATCACCTTCGCCCGTGATGTCACTTTCGGTAATATCACGCCATTGCAAGCCGATACAATCTTTCCCAATACCTTAACTGTCGTCTATGCTGTGGTGACCGGTGAAGGTATTGAGCCGGGCGAAAGCGTCGATATTCTGTGGTTATTTGAGGGTGATGAAGTCGATAGCTTGACGTGGGAAAACACAACAGAAAGCGATGAATTCGCATTCTGGACCAATTGGTCAGACCCGATTGCCCTTGATGAAGGCGACTGGGCAGTTGAAGTCTACTATGACGGTGACTTGATCGAATCCGCAGAGATGACGGTGACCGATGATCCGTATATCTTCCCATTGCGCTTCGCGCAGGATTGCGGGCGCGAGACCGGTCAACTGCTCAATGAGGGCGATGTGCTGGAAGACCTCGATTATGTCTATGTCTATGCCGAGTTCGTCAACTTTGATGAACAACAGGTGCGGGCATTGTGGTCAATCGACGATGAAATCTTCGATCTGGACATCGAGACAGAGTTCGATGGTGATGATTGGTTGTGCTTCTTCCTGACCAACGGCGGTGACCCGCTACCGAGTGGTGACTATCGCCTGATCATCACCGACGAAGACGGCGATGAACTGCGCGAGAGCCACGAAGTTGAGATCAACTAAGCAGATCTGACTGCCGAAACCCTCTTCTGGCTTATCCAAGTGGAGAGGGTTTTTTCTCCTCACACACCTCTGCATTTCTCAGTAGACAATGTGAATTACCCGTTAGCTTGCATAATCTGCTTGCATTGCCAATTGACTTTGTGTACTATCTCTTTGAAAAGTTTTTTTAAAGGATAAATGAGGTCAATCATGTTTGATACATTGCCACAAGATTATACCAGCGCCTTAGATTGGGGTTGGGACGAGTGGAAGCCCTACTTCGAGGCGCTGAGTGTCCGCGAATTAAACGCTGGGACTGTTGAAGAGTGGTTGCTTGAGCGTGACCGAGTCGCCCGCCTGATGTGGGAAGTCGGGGCGCGTATCCGCGTTGCGACGACTGTCGATACCACCGATGAAGTCGCCGAGAACCGCCTCAAGAAGTTCATGGGTGAGGTCAACCCGCAGGCACAGAAGATCGGCTTTGAGCTGGATAAAAAGCTGGTGGAGAGTGGTCTCGCGCCGGACGAGACCAAAATCCCCCTGCGTAATGTCGAAGCCAGCCTGCGCATTTTCAGCGAGGACAATCTGCCCCTGATCACCGAATTGAGCGCCATCAACACACGCTACAACAAGATCGCCGGCGCACAGACGGTTGAATGGGAAGGCGAAGAACGCACACTCTCGCAGATGTACCCCCTGCTCAAATCTACAGATCGCGACGTGCGCGAACGCGCTTATCACCTGATCGAAGGACGCTTGAAAGCGGATCGCGAAGCGTATAACGAGCTATGGAGCGAATTGATGGCAATCCGCAAACAGATGTACCAGAATGTCGGGCTGAACGATTTCCGCGAGTTTGCGTGGTTACAACGTAACCGCCACGATTACACGCCGGATGATGCCCTTGCCTTCACTGAAGCGATTGCTGACGTTGCTGTGCCGGCGAACCAACGTCAACTCGAACGTGCCCGCGAGAAATTGGGCTACGAGGCGCTCAAGCCATGGGATACACAGGTTGATCCGGACGGACGCGACCCGCTACGCGCTTATGAGAACATCACAGATTTCATCGACAAGACCGAACGCATCTTCCAGCAGGTTGACCCTGAACTGGGCGAGAACTTCAGCACGATGAAGAACGAAGGCTTGCTCGATCTCGATAACCGCAAAGGCAAGGGGCCGGGGGGCTATTGCACCTATTTCGCCCTGTCGGAGCGTCCGTTCATCTTCATGAATGCAGTAGGCTATGCGAGCGATGTGCGCACGCTCCTGCACGAAGCCGGGCACGCCTTCCACGGTTTCTCGCGGGGCGATACCAACTACCTGATGCAACGCCAGAGTCCGATGGAGTTCAACGAAGTGGCATCGATGGCGATGGAACTGCTAGCTAGCCCCTATGTAACAACCGAACACGGCGGGTACTTCGATGAAGCCGATTCAGCCCGCTATCGCATCGATCACCTGCGCGGTATCCTCAGCTTCTGGCCTTATATGGCGGTGGTGGTAGCTTTCCAGCATTGGATTTACACGCATCACGACGAAGCCAGTGATCCTGATAAGTGCGATCAGCAATGGTTAGCGTTATGGCATCGCTATATGAAAGGCGTGGATTGGTCAGGGTATGAGGATTTCATCATCAATCGCTGGCGCAGACAACTGCATATCTTCAACTATCCGTTTTACTATATTGAGTATGGTCTGGCGCAGTTGGGATCGGTGCAAGTGTGGGCAAATGCGCTGACCGATCAGCAGAAGGCACTCAAGCAATATCGCGAGGCGCTAGCGCTGGGCGGAACAGTCACCTTGCCGGAACTCTACGAGACAGCCGGCGCGAAACTAGCCTTTGATGCGGACACGCTGGGGGAAGCGGTCGCGCTGATCGAAAAGACCATTGAGGAGTTAGAAACGTTGCAGTGAGATGACCTCGTTTTCATATCTCCTAGAAACGCAAAAATCCCACCATAAAGGTGGGATTTTGTTTGAGCGAGTAATGGGACTCGAACCCATGGCCTACTGCATGGCAAGCAGTCGCTCTACCAGCTGAGCTATACTCGCATCTCTTGCTTATGTAAAAGATTATAGCAAAGGAATGATGGAATGCAAGGGCAATTTTTGAGGGTGCGCTATCGATTGAGATATGTTGACAAGGCATTGTACTTCAGCGTGTTAAACTGATCTGCCTGTCGCCGTCCAATGGACTCCCCCTGCAACCCGAAAGCACATTTTCACGTTAAAATAGACGAACGACTTAAATTGATGTGAGGATGTGAACGATGTTATTAGAGAATAAGACTGCATTAATCACGGGTGGTAGTAGTGGCATCGGGCGGGCAGTAGCGGTAGCGATGGCAAAACAGGGTGCAACGGTACTCATCAGTGACCTGAATGGCGAAGGCGGCAACGAGACAGTACGCCTGATCGAAGATGCGGGTGGAACTGCATCGTACATCACCGCTGATGTTAGCAACGCCGACGAAGTTAAAACGATGATGGATACTATCGTGCAACGCTATAAACGGCTAGATATTGCGGTCAATAACGCTGGCATCGGTGGCGAGATGAACCCGCTTCATCAGCAGAGCGAAGACAGCTTCGACGCGGTGATGGCAGTCAACGTTAAGGGTGTGTGGTTGTGCATGAAGCACGAAATCCTCCTGATGCAACGCAATGAACACGGGGGCGCGATTGTCAACATGTCATCCGTAGCGGGCTTGGTCGGCTTCTCATATGGCTCGATCTATTCGGCGAGCAAGCACGCGGTCATTGGTTTGACGCGCTCGGCAGCGCTGGAATTTGCCAGCAAAGGGATACGGGTCAACGCGGTATGCCCCTCATTCATCAACACGCCGATGGTCAGCATGATGATTGAAGATCAGCCCCGCATGGAGAACAACGTGCGCATTGCTAGCCCGATGCGTCGCCTCGGCACGCCACAAGAGATCGCGGAGGCGGTGGTGTGGCTGGCATCGGATAGTGCCTCGTTCGTCAATGGCGTAGCACTCGCCGCCGATGGTGGCATGACCGCGATGTGAGCGCGTGATCGGCGCAGGATGGCATCAGCTTTCGAGTTGTTGGCGCAAGCGTTGCCATTCTGCGGCAGTTTGGCTCTGGAGGGAACTCACCACCACCGGACGCCACCAGAAGTACAACCAGCCGGTCTTGATCCAGATACGGTCGATGACCTGTGTCTGTCGCCCATCGGGCACAAACTCAATCTCTCGCTGAATGGGAAAGCGCCCGTGCATCCCCTTGAGATCGAAGCGTTTGTTACGCTGGAGATCGATCACATCGAGGTTGACAAAAATCTCGCTCATGATAAAACGGCGCTTCATGGCGATCATTGAACCGGTACGCAGGGGATCACCGGCTGTCACGCCGACTGAACGGGTAGCCGTCTGCCAGCGTTTGATCGCGTCGCTATCACCGTAATCGGTGACTGCTTTGAAGACCTCGACAAGGTTGCTGTTGATGATGGTATTGTGTGTGATATCCGCCATGAGGGCTTATTCTCTTTCTATAATCTGCCTGAATCCGAACTCACATTATAGCGGATGCCCCGCCTATAAGAACGGCTAGTTTGCTCAAATCAACGCTCACCTGACGCACATGCACTGTTCACCCTGCTTAGGATAAGGGTATTATCGCCAAAAGTAGTATTCTATGCGATACTAAGAAAAGATCAATCTGACGTAAAGGCTTTCAAGTGTTATGTCCGATATTTTTATTTCGTATTCACGGCGGGATAGTGAGTTTGTTCGTACTTTGCACGAGCGGCTCAGCAATCAAGAATATGATGTGTGGGTAGATTGGGAAGACATCTTGCCGACGGTGGATTGGTGGCAGGCGATTCAAGGTGCAATTGAAGAAGCCGACGTGTTCGCCTTTGTCATTACGCCGGAGTCGGTGCAATCGGACATTTGCCGCGATGAGATCCAACACGCGATGGATAACAACAAGCGCTTCATCCCGATTTTGTACAAATCGGTGAATGCGATTGATTCGTCAGTGATTCATCCGGCAGTGCGCACCCATAACTGGATTGATTTTTCTGATGAAGCCAAGTTTGATGATGCGCTCGATAAGCTGGTGGAATCGTTCAGTCTTGCGCCAGAGTATTTGCATCGGCACACGCGCTTGCTGGTACGGGCAAAAGAATGGCAGAACAGTAACCGTCAGACGAGTTATCTGCTGAAGGGCGCGGAACTGCGGGAGTTTCAGGATTGGCTTCAACAGGGGCAGACGCTCACCCCTAATCCGACAGAACTACAATATGATTACATCCTCACCAGCCAGATGACACAGAATCGTGAGCAGGCGCGTCTGGTGGTAGGCTTGCTGATTGGTGTGCTGATCGTAGCGATCTTGGGCGTATCGGCGTATTTGCAACGAGAACAAATTAGCGCACAGAATGCGCGTAGCACGATACAGGCACAGGATCAGGCATTCATCGCGGCGACGGCGTTCGCACAGGGCACACAGATCGCCGCACAGAACACGCGCATCGCTGACGTGCAGGTCAACGCCACCAACATCATTCAAGAAGCAAACTTACAGAACACACAATCGGCATTACAGGGCCAGATCAGCGCCTTGCGTCAGACGATTGAGGCACTGAACACACGCGAACCCGTCGCCAGCGCCACGGCGAGCAGTACCCTCCCCCCAACGCGCACCAGCACACCAACACGCGATCCACAAATTGCTGCTACAGATGGCGCAGGCGCGGCAGGGATCGCCACGGCGACTGTTGATATGACTGTGACTGCCGAGCAATCCCTCTACAGCACCGCCACTGCCGAGTCACAGATCACGCCGACGTTGACACCCACTGAGATAGTCCCCACTGCGGAGAGTCAAGTGGCTGTGCCACAGACACAATTTCTGACGTACACGGTACAAGAAGGAGACTTCGCGGTGACGATTGCGCGGCGCTTTGGCGTGACTGTGCGCGAGATTATCGAAGCCAACGATCTCAATAATGCCTCATTGATCTTCCAGGGGCAACAATTGCTCATCCCTTACAGTTTAGATTTTGATACGGCACTGACGCTCTACGTCTCACCGAATGGCGCGGATACGCCAGTCTGTGGTAGTGCAGAAGCCCCCTGCCAGACGATCAACCATGTGCTGAGCCAGACCGATCTCTATGCCGAGATTCGCTTAGGAGGCGGTATCTATACAGAACCGCTGGTGATTGATCAGGATGTGGTACTGGTCGGTACTGGCGCTGAAAATACCATCCTGACCGGTGATTTTACGGGGACAATCGTCACGGTTAACCCGAACATCAATGTGGCGATAATCGGCATCACCATCACCGGCGGTAGCGCCGATTGGGGGGCGGCGATTGCTAACTATGGCGATGTCACGCTCAATAACATGCGCATTTCTAGCAACGTCGCCAACATAGCCGGCGGGGGCATCGCCAACTTCGGCAGGTTGACCGCGAACTTCGTCGATTTCATTGACAATTACGCACCGCTCTACAATGATCTATACAACGCGCAGGAAGGCACACTCATCACTACGGATGGGGTTAACTACATCGAGGAAACCAGCTTACCCGAACCGGTAGAGGTTGACGGCCCATTCAATATCGGCGTGTTGGTGCGCGTCGATACCACCGAAGGGGATCGCTTGAACTTACGGCGTAATCCTAACACAGAGGAGGATCCAATCACTGCGCTCAATCCGGGCACACCGTTGATGATCGTCGGTGGACCGGAAGAGAATGAAGGCTTGCGCTGGTGGAACGTGCGCACAGTTAACGGCACAAATGGCTGGGTGGTGGATTTCTTCGAGGACGAACCCACCCTGAGCGTGATCGATGCGCCCTGATTTTGTCTGCGTAGCATGATAGACTAGGCAAAGATTATTTATCGGACAATCAGAGGTGAACACAGCAATGGAACCCTATTACGGTTTGCGTCTAGCGCGGGCTTTATTCTTATCCGGTGCGGTGGTGATCAGTATCTTCGCGGTCGGGGGGATTGGTGGTTTGGCAGTGCCAACGTTCGTCAATGGCGAACCCTATAACGCGGTGCAGGCGCTGTATATCTTGATTATCGGGGGCTTGATTGCTCTATTTTTCTACACCATCGCACAATTGGCGGATGTTTTGCTCAGGAACTACCAAACATCTTATGATGTATTGCAAGAGACGAAGCGATCTAACGAACTGAACACGCAAATACTCACCGCGCTCAAAGGACAGATACGCATCATGCGGGCGCAGTATGGCATCGATGAAAAAGCTGACATTGACGCGGTGATCACCCAGATTGAAGCACGACGCAAGCGCCTGCGGGATAAGTCATCGTGAGGATCAGTTATTGTTGACGATGCGCGTCAGGTTAAGGCGATAGGTGCCGGTGGTATCGTTACCGGTTGTCCCATCGAAGCGCAGAGCGCGGATGTAATACACACCGGTATAGTCGAGTGTCACATCAAGGCGGGCGTTATTCTCAAAACCGCCGTCATCATCACGGAACATGCGCAGTTGTTGTGCGTCGAGTAATTCCAGCACCGAATCAAGATTGCCCTCCGTGCGATCCATGGTGATGATAACGCGCTCGCCGGCTGTTCCCCAGAATGCAAAGAGTGACTCCGCATCATCGTTGGTCAGGGTATCTTCCAGCGATGTGCCGTAGAGCAAGCGCGGGATGCCTTCCGGCACGCCCGTGAAAGCTGATCCCTCATCGGTGAGAGTGAGCGTATATTCGCCGAAGGTCTCGCCTTCTGCCCGTTGAAAACGTGTGGCGATGATGTAATACAAGCCATTTTCTGGCAGGCGGTAGTTGCTGATCTGCGCACTACTGCCCTCACCACTGTCGTCATCTTCGATCAGCGTCTGAAATTGGGCGTTTGCCAGCACCAGATAGGCATCGAGTTGTCCGGCAAACTCTGTGCGCGTCATGTTAATGGAAATGATCTGATCGCGTCGCCCTTCAAAGACGTAGAAGCGTTCATAGAGCGCGTCGGTCAGTTCGCCGGTGCGGGTCTGGTTGAAGGCGATGCCTGCCGGCGAAAAACGGCTATTCCCTAACCCGCTGTTGCTGGCTTCTTCGACTGTCAGCACGAAACTGCCAGCGCTGTTACCCGCCGCCTGACCATAGCGCGTCGCCACCACAATATAGGTGCCGGTGGTATCGACAACAAAAGCCTGAATACGTGAATTTTGACCGCCATTGCTGTCGTCATTCTCAGCGACTAAAAAGCGGTTGGGATCGAGCAATTGCACGTAAGGATCGAGCGAGCCACTGCTACGCACCATCGAGAGGTTGATAATATCGCCTTCGCTGGCTTCGAAGGTGAAGAACAGGCGCGGTTGGGTGTTGGTGATGGTGTTGGTGATCGGCACGCCATATTGCAAGGTACTGCCTTCAGCGGAAGACACGCCGACGCGCTCTACATCCAGTTCATACTCCCCGGTGGTTGTGCCGAGCGCATAGCCAAACCGTCCGACAATCAGCAAATAACTGCCGTTCTCCTGTAGCGTGATCGTCAAGTCAATATCACGGGAACCGTCGGCATCGTCGCGGTTGACCAGCAGGTTATTCGAGGGATCAAACATCAGCAGAACCGGATCGAGATTGCCCTGTGTGACGGTCAAGCGCACGCGCAAGATCGCCCCGCGTGAGCCATCGATGCTGTAGATGACACGCGGGTTGCTGGCATCGACACGCCCGCCAATGATCTCGCCCGGATCGATGGTCTCAGCATCGTCGGCATCGGGCACCGCATCATCCTGTGCGGTGATGGTCAGTGGCACAAAGCATAATATGATGAAGCTCAAACACACCCAGCGCATCATTGCCGACCCTTTCCACTCAGTACTCACGCATCGCCGATTGGCTCCGCTTCAGGTGTGCGTTCGGGTTCAGGGGCACCGGGGATAATCGGCACGCGACAGGTTGAGAGTTCATCCTCAAACGCCTGTATTAGATCAGCATTGCCTTCTTCAATAGCCGGCAAGCCTCCCTCGCGCACCATATCATAGCCTGTTTCGAGATAAGGCGTGGCGGCGGTGCAACTGCCCAGCACGCGCTCAGATCGCGCCGCCCACCAATAATGACGCGCAAAAGGCGTTTCCAGTTCAACTGCCTGCTCGAAGGCTTGTAACGCGCCTTCTTGATCGTCCAGACTGAACAGCGTGCGCCCCAGCATATACCAGCAGCTGACATCTTCTGGCGCCACATCGACACAATCGGAGAAGGGGTCTTGCGCTTGCCCCCACTCGCCCAGATCGCGATAGTGCGTGATGCCCAGATAATACAAGACTTCGCGGTTACCATCATCGAGTGTGCGCATCTCATTGAGTAATTCGACAGCGCGTTGCGGATTGCCCTGAATGCTGATAATCCGCCCCAGACCAGAGCCGATAACGCCCGCCATCGCGGGGTTTTGCTCGCGGGCGAGGTTGTAGCCGGTCTCAAAGTCTGTCTGTGCGCCCGGATAATCAATCGGGATGACGTTCTCACGGATCAGACCACGCACCCAGTAACCTGACCAGTGATCAAGGTCAAGGTCGATGGCCTCGTTGGCGCGACTGTTAGCGAGTGTGAACTGATCTTCTTGATAGTAGGCGTAGCCCAGATACGCCGTAGCACGGACATTATTCGCATCGAGAGCGAGGGCTTGCTGGGCGCTGGCGATCCCTTCCGCGCCGTTATCGTTCCAGCTGTAGATCAGTGCCCGCGTTGCCCAGGCATCCGCACTGAACGGATCGGCAGTGACTGCGCGATCTGCATAAAGCAATGCCTGTTCGATATTGCCCCGTGTCAGGTATCCTTCCGCCATGCGCACATGCACGCCGACATCATTAGGGAGCGAGTTGATAATCTCATCATAGGTGCTCAGTGCCAGATTGACGCGCCCCACAGACCAGTTATTATCGGCATCGACCAGCACTGTAGATGGATCGAGGGTGGGAACGGGCGTGGGGGCGAATTGTGTCGCCTGCCACACGCTGACCTGCTCCACACCCGCATCGACTACTTGCATCAAACTTGGGCGCACCGCATCGCGCATCTGATAAATACCAATCCCCACCAGTATAACGATCACCAGCAGGAAGAACATCAGGAAGCGCTGGCACGAGAACGCGCTACGGCTCTGTCGTCCGCGATAGCGTTTGGGGGTTTGAATGTACATGCATTAAGCCTCCGCAGTCACTTCGGGTGTGGTTTCCGGTGTGGTTTCTACATCAGGTTGCGGTGTCGAGATCGGCAGACCACTGACACCACGACATGCCGGATCATCCTGTATGGCGGTCAAGCCGGTGGTGATGACCTCCCGACTGCCTTCGGTATTGGCACGGTTTTCAGTCATCACGAGCGCCTCTTGTAATAAGTTCCAGCCCACCTGACAGGTCTGCTGTGCCTGACATTCGGATGCCGATAGACCTTCTTCGAGACAGACGTTGTTGTATTCGGCTTGCGCCAGATAATACTGCGTCAAGCCGAGATAATAGGTGCATTCCAGATTGTTACCATCGAGATCGACACAGGTCTGGAACAGTTCATTGGCGCTGTCGAATTCGCTGTTGCTGTATTGGATTTGTGCCAGTTGATAGAGCGCCGGCACATAACTTGGATCAGAAGTGACCGCATCTTCGCACAAGCCCCGCGCCTCGTTGAATTGCCCGACTTTACGGTACGATTGGCACTGGCGCAAGAGGGCGCGGGCGTTGGTCGGTTGCACGCCAAGGATACGGTTGTAGGTATCAATTGCCTCTTGATCACGATTGGTCGCCAGATAGAGATTGGCTAACTCAAAATACGGGGGCAGAAAGGCGGGATTGGTAGCAACGGTGCGCTCGTATTCCACGATGGCTTCATCGCGTGCGCCACTGAACGCCAGCGAGCTGGCATAAGCCCAGTAAGAACGCACATCCCCTGAGCCGTATTCAATCGCCAGAACACCCGCTTCCTGAGCATCGCGCAGGTTACCCTCGCCGATGTGCGCCCGTGAGAGTGCCGCGTGCAAGGGCGCGAACTCCGGCGATATATCGAGACCGGCACGGGCGACAGTCAGTGCAAGGCTCGAATTACCTGTCCAGACCAGTGCCCGCGCCCGTAGCGCATAACCGCGTGGGTCGTTGGGGTCAAGTTCTAAGATTTGCATGGCGAGTTCTTCGGCGCGTTGCACGTTGTTGTTGCGCCCGTCGTCCAGATCAATCAAGACCATGCCGTATTCATACAGATAATCGATGCTATCGGGGCGTAGCGCAACTGCCCGTTCCCAGATTTCAGCGGAACCGGCGAGATCACCCTGCCAGAACACCTCTTGTGCATCGAGCGCCAGCGCCCCCGGCAGAGGGGTCGGCGTGACGGGTGGCCCTAAAAATTCATTGACGGTATCGAGCACCCAATCCTGTTGCCAGAAGGCAACCCCACCGGCAATCATGATGACAACCAGCATCATGAAGAAGCGCCGAAAAACTGAGGGTTTACGGTTGCGTTCTTTAAAGAATCGATTGCGCTGGTTTCGTCTTACGTACATTGTATCCTGTCGGACTCATTATCACTTTTATCAGCGTGTTGGATTGCCCACACGGATTCCAAATCTTAATATTTTGGGGATGAGGGCTAAACTATTAAACATCCTAGCGAAAAATACACGCGCTTAAAAGGTAGAGAACACCAACAGTAGGCTAATCACATGAAACGCTCAGACGGTATTGAGGATCGCCTCTTGTTCCTGTGCCAGCCGTTGCTGTGCGCCTTCGATCTGTTGCACGTAGGTTTGATACCGTTTCTGATCGTTGTCGATGGCGTATTCGAGAATCTCTAATACGTCAGCGGTGGCTATGGCAGATGCCCCACCGAAGACATCACGCGCATCGACGAAGGCTTGCGGATCAAGCGCCTGTTGCAATTGCTCCGGCGTGAGTGTCACGCTCTGCCCGATGCGCTCCTGCGCGATCTGCTGTAACAGATCCACGCTCAGTTGATCGGGCGCGAGGTGATGCTGTAGCGCATGGTTGACCATCCCCGATACGATGCTGTGTGCCTGTCGGAAAGGCAAGTTTGCCTCGCGCACCAGCGTATCAGCTAACTCGGTGACGGTGGTGAAGCCGGCAATCGCTCGCGCCCGCAGATGATCGGCGTTGACGTGCAAACTCATCATGACTGCCGTGTAGAGTTGTAAGATTTCTTGCGCGGTCTCTACACTACCGAACAAGAGCGGGAAAATCTCATCTTCGATGTCTTGCGTATCGCCGAAGGGGATATTGTGGCACTGTAGCACCGTCCCCTGTGCATAGGCGAGCATCCGACTGATTCGGGCGCGGATATGCTCCAGCACAACCGGATTGCGCTTCTGGGGCATGATTGAACTGATCTGAATGAAACTATCGTCAATGCGGATGGCTCCGCTCTCCTGTGTCGCCCAGAACAGCATATCCCGCGTGAAGCGTGAGAGGTTCACACCCAGACTGCTGAGCGCGTGTGCGACATCGGTCAGGTTATCCGATGCACCGATGCTGTCGTAAGTGCTGGGCATCACCTGCGCGAAGCCCAGTAAATCGGCGCTGAACTGGCGATCAATCGGGAAGCCGGTGCCTGTCAGCGCCGCCGCCCCGAGTGGACTCTGGTTGTTGATCTCATAGGCGAAACACAGACGCGCGGTGTCGCGCTCTAAGAACGATAGCACTCCGGCGATATAGTGTGCCATCGTCGTCGGTTGTGCGGGTTGGGTGTGCGTGTAGCCGGGCATCAGCGTGTTCAGATGCTGGCGGGCAAAGTCGATCAGCGTGACGCGCAAGCTGATCACATCTTGCAACGCGCCGAGGATCAGAGGACGTAACGCCAGACGGGTGAGCGCATAGCCCAGATCGTTCCGACTGCGTGCCAGTTGTAAATTTCCGCCGAAAGCCGCGCCAATCTGCTGAATGATGGTGTTCTCCATCGCGAAGAACAGGTCTTCCACGCCCGATTGATACGTCAGGTGTTCCAGACCCCGCGCTTCGATGTCGTTCAAGGCGTTCAAGAGCGCCGCGGCATTCTCGCGGGTGATGATCTCACTGCGATGGAGCATGACGGCGTGCGCTTTGTTGGCGGCGAGCATCGGTTGATAGTAATAAATCTGTGCATCCTTGAAGAACGGTTGCAACACGTATTTCTCATAGAGGGGATGCGGGAACGATTTCGCCGTATCTGCCATTGATTAACCTTTCAAGCCTGTTAAGGCGATGCCTTCGATGATATAGCGCTGGAATATAATCACAATCAACAACAACGGAATCACCGAGAGCGAGGCGCCGGTCATAATCAGGTTCCATTCGGAGCCGGCTTCTGTCGAGAAGAACTGTAAGCCCACCGGCAAGGTCATCATCTCACGCTGTGAGGTGATGATGAGGGGCCAGATGAAGGCGTTCCAATTGCCTAAGAAGTTGAAGATGCACAGCGCACCAATCGCGGGCAAACTGAGGGGCACAGCGATGCGCCAGAATAAGCCGAACTCGCTCACACCGTCGATGCGGGCGGCATCCAGCAATTCATCGGGTACACCCTGCATGAATTGGCGCATCAAGAAGATGCCCGCCGCCGTAATCACCCCCGGAAAGGCGATGCCCCAGTAAGTATCAATCCACACCGGCCCTACAATCGGGTTGGCACTCATGATGAACCACGGGATAATCAGCATCTCCGTTGGTACCATCAAAGAGCTGAGGAAGATGATGAAGATTGGCTTTTTGCCGGGGAATTGGTACTTGGCGAAGACGTAACCCGCCAGCGAATCGAAGAAGGCGACGCTGATTGTCGAGATAATCGCGACAACGAGCGAGTTAATATACCAGCGTGGTAAGGCGGTCTGGGTCATCACATGAATATAATTTTCAACGGTCGGCTCTTGAGGCCAGAAGCGCAACACTAGGATTTCACTGAAGGGCTTGAATGATGTTGAGATCATCCACAAGAAGGGCACGATCATCGTCACGCCGAGGATGCTCAGCACCACGTAAGACATCGCTTTATAGCCGAACCCATCTGCCCGTCTGGAGACAGCGCGTTTCGGCTTGTTATCCTCAAATAAGTTCGTTTTAACCACAGTCATCTGTTTTATCCTTCTCAATCGACTCTGCGACTGGTGACAGCTAACTGCACCACCGTGACTAACAAGATAATAACGAACAGCACCACAGTCAGCGTGGCGGCGAAGCCGTAGCGATTGCTATCGAAGGCTTCTCGCACCACCCGCAGAACGACTGTTGTCGTGGAGTTGAGCGGGCCACCACTGCCCTGCACGGTCATGGCGTAGACGGGTGCAAACATGCGCAGGAAAGAGATCGATTGCAAGACCACCAGATAGACGATGCTCGGATTGAGCAAGGGCAAGGTGATGCGTAGGAAGCTCTGCCAACGGCTCGCGCCGTCAATCTCGGCGGCTTCGTAATAGAGGCGTGGGATTTGCTTCAAGCCGGCGAGGAAGATGATGACCGCAAAGCCTAAGCCCTGCCAGACCACGACTGCCGTGATCGAATACAGCGCCTGATCGGGACTTCGTAGGAAGGGTTGCGCCGGCAAAGAAAAGGCCTGCAACATGGTGTTGAAGAAGCCCTGCCGCTCGAACAATATTCGAAAGACCCACGCAATCGCAATCGTCGAGGTGACAAACGGCAAAAAGAATAAGAGCCGATAAAACGTACTCATGAAGCGTATTTCATTGAGCATCAGCGCGATAGCCAGAGATAGGATCAACTGTAAGGGCATCCCAATTGCAATATATTTCGCCGTATTGACGAAAGCAAAACGTGTTGGTGAACGTGGTTTAGAGAGTTCATCGAGCAAGCGATCATAATTATCAAACGCGACAAATCGCTGTTCTTCCGCGAGGGGGTTCCAGTCGTACAAGCTCATCTGAAATGCGAACAGCGTCGGGTAAATGCGGATATACAAGAAAAAAACGATGGGTATTGCGAGGAAGATATACGCCCACAGGATCTTCCGCTTCGCCAATGTTAGGTTAAACATAAATCACCGTCGGTATGGTTTATGTACGTGGTATACAGGTTATGCAATTGCAAGTGAGGGCAACCCGTCATGGATTGCCCCCGTGAGAGGTGATGCGATGCGGTTAACGATCTGCCCAGAATTGATCGAGCAGGTCTTGTTCAACTGCTGCCATCTCTTGCAGTGCGTCGCAGGGATCCACACCGGCAAGGCGTACGAGATCGAAGGCATCGATCAACACCTGACGTTGTTGGGTCTCATCAGCGAAGAATGTCGCGTATGAATAATCCAAGCCCGCAATGAAGGGGCCGAGTTCTGGATCAGCCAGCAGATCCGGGTTGCTGGTCGCAACGGATTGTGCAGGCAATTCACCCACGATTTCCACCCACAGTTCACCGGCTTCCGGTGAAGTGATGAATTCGAGGAAGCGTGTTGCGGCATCGAGGCGTGCTGGATCTTCGGCGGCGCGGCGGGTGATGCCGTTCGTCCAGTATGAACCGTAGGTGTAGCGTTCGCCATCAGGGCCAATCGGCAGTTCAGCAATGCCGAAGTTGAGGTCTTCGTTAGCGCGTGCGGCGGCTAAGCGGAAGGACCCATCGATGTGCAGAGCGGCTAAACCAGCGACAAAGGCATCATCTGCATCGGCAGTACCGCCAACGCCTTCATTGGTGCCGGTCATCAAGTCAGTCTCGAATTGGGTCAGCCATGCGAAGGCTTCACACCCTTCTTCGCTATCCCACAGCACTTCGGTATTGTCTTCGTTGTACGGCACGCCACCATATTGACGCAACAGCACTTCGCGGAACCAATGATGCGCTTGACCACTCATCTGTACGGCATAGCCTTCAGTCACGAGGTTATCGAGGCTTGGATCGCCATCATAAGTGGTGGTAGCGACTGCCATCTCCACAAATTCTTCGAGGGTTTCCGGTGGGCCATCGAAGCCTGCTTCTTCGAGCAAGTCAATATTATAGAACAGTGCCAGTGAACGGACCGCAGTCGGCAGGGCGTAGTATTCGCCTTCAAATGCGGCTGAACCGCTGACCATCGGCACGAAGTTCTCAGCGATATATTCTTCGGTGAATGGTTCCGGCAGGGGTACGAGATAGCCGGCATCGACAAAAGACGGAATCCAGCCATAGAACAGCGCCACTACATCGGGGCCTACGCCACCAGCCACTGAGGTTGCCAGTTCAGTGCGGAAGTTATCATAAGCAATATCGCTATTGTGAATCACGCGCACATCTGGATTTTCAGCTTCGAATTGTTCGATGAGCATGTCCATCGCTTCGATACGTGCGCCGAAGCTATATTGCCAGTATTCAATCTCAACTACGTCATCCTGTGCCATGGTGTTAAAACTCAGCACCAACAGCAACAGCGCACCCACAATTATTAGATATTTAGATCTCATTGTAAGTTACTCCTTAAGTCAATCATTTTTAAAAAACCGCGTCTATACAGCATTATGCTATGTGTTCATTATACTGCGCAATGAAATTTTAACCAAAATTTCATACTGCCAATCAGCGACTTTTGCCAAGTCAACAGATTATTTGGATCAATTGAACTGTGACAGATTCTCCAGCACAAAGCGCACAAATCCCTATTTTACCCTGAATGGCAATCACAACTCACATACCGTCGTAGAGATCAATCTTGAACAGGCGAGCGGCATTCGCGCCGAAGATCATCTGCACCTGATCGTCCGTCATGTTGAGTTCATAGCAATCGCGCAGTTGATCGCGCAAATACGGTTCAGCAAAGCCCCGCGGGAAGTAGCTGGAATCTGTGCCGAAGACGATGCGTTCAGGGCCGATAGTCTCCATGTACTTGCGGAACAACTTCTTGGTTGACCAATCACCATCCACCCAGCGCACCCATTGATTTGAGCCTGACGTATCAATTGAGACATTGCCACACGCCCAGCACAGTTGCAGGGTTTCGCGGATCCACGCACAGCCAAAGTGTGGCACGACAAAGTTCACATCGGGGAAATCACGGGCGATATTGTGTAATTTAAGCGGGTTGATGTTCTCGTGCCAGGCGATGCCCCCGCCCCCGCCCTGAATGCCGAAGTGAATCAACACGGGAATATCCAGTTCAGCGCACATTTCCCACACGGGATAAGCGGCTTCGTCCTCAATCGGACGGTCAATCATCGGCGCGAGCAGTTTATAGCCCTTGAAACCATATTCGGTGACAGCGCGTTTGAGTTCTTCGGCGGCGTTCTCACCGAAGGGATGATGATGCGCGAAGCCGATGAACTTATCCGGATAACGCTGAATCACTGCGCCGAGGTTATCGTTACCGCCACCGGTGACAAAGCCCACCGCACGCAAGCCGTATTTGTCGATCTCTGCCATCCACTTGTCTGCCTGTGTTTCGTCGTCGGCGTGGGGTTCCGGCGGATCAAAGCCCCACATCTTACGCCAGTGTGCGCTGTAACCCATTGCGTGCTGGCGCAGTTTATCAGCGCGGGCATCGCCCCGACGGGCGCGGTAATCGGCTTGAATATCCGTGCCCATATCTTTGAACCAGGGCTTGGCAGTCGGGAAATGTGTGTGAAAATCAATGATCGCTAAATTTTGGTACATAAAAACAACCTCTCAAACATTCTTTGCTTGTCTGTGTCGATGCAATGATACCGTAGCCCGCATGGCGCGGGGTAGTCCAATCAGGGTGTATCGGGCATGGCATCCAAAACTGCCTGAATTTGCACAATGTGATTCTCGCAGTGACGCGCATAGAGCGCCAGCAAATCGGCGATGGTGTAGACCTTGCCTGATTTGGCGCTGGTTCCGGCGCGTGACCAATCGCTAATCTGCCCGAACATCTGCGTCCAACGCGCATGTAAGCCCTCTAAACCCCGCAACGAGGGTTCCAGTTCAGCATCCTGTGCATCGGGCAATTGGGCGATCACATCTTGCTGGGGCCAGCTGAGGCTGGCGTTATCTTCACTCAGCACGCGCCGTGCGAGCTGGTAGGCGTTGACGTGGGCATCAAACAGATGATGCACGTTCTGCGCGATTGTCCATTCACCTTCGATGTAGACAGTGGTCAATTGTTGTGGGGATAACCCCGCAATGAGTGCCCGTAAGCGCGGGACAAAATCGCGCAGGATGGCGATGTGTTCATCGTGTGGCATCGTGTAGCTACTCCTAGTTTGATTGGCTAAAGTGTGGGATGACGTGCGTGCCGATCTGACGGATGGCATCGAGGCGATCCGGTCCCAGAGGCGGGCCAAAGCTCAGGTGTTGCACACCCAAGGCCACCAGGCCTTCGATGCGTTCGATCAGATCATCGGTGGTGCCGACAATGCCAATGCGCAACATCTGATCGGTGACCTGTTGTTTGGCGTGTGCCATGTCGTTTTCGACCATCACCAGACGTTCAATCTCACGGAAATCTGCCTGTGATACGCCGAGCGCCTCGTAAATCGTCGGGCTGAGGGCATGCCCGTAGTAGGCGACTTTCTCACGCAGGGCATCTTTCGCCACTTCGGCATCATCTGCCACCGAACACCAGATACAGGCGGCGACATCGACGGCACTCAGGTCACGTCCGGCAGATTGTGCGCCCTCTTCGATATATTGGATCACCTGACTGTAATGCTCCGGCGGGAACAACAGCGGCAAGCCACCGTCGGCATCTGCGCCGATACTACGCAGCATATTAGGACTCATCGCGCCGATATAAATCGGAATCTGGCGCGGGGATTCAAAGCGCAGATAGGCTTCATCTGTCCAGTTGATGAAATGCCCGTCGTGCGGGTAACGCTCCCCATTGAGCAAGGCACGGATCGCTCGCACACTCTCGACGAGGCTGGTGCGCGGTTTGGGTTGTTCGATGCCCACCCACTTCATGAACTCACCCGCGCCCGATGAAATGCCCAGATTGAAGCGCCCGCCTGAATACTCATCGAGCGTGGCGGCGAACATCGCAATTTCAGCAGGGTTGAGCGTATACGGGTTGAGGATGCACGTGCCGATTTCGATCTTATGCGTGACCGACGCGACAGCCGTCAGGATGACCATCGAACTGCGCAGAAAGAGATCATGGCTCACCCAGAACTGATCGAAACCGGCTTGTTCGGCAGCTTGTGCCAGTTGTAGATATTCCTTGAGCGTCAGATCATTGTTGATGCGAATGCTAAATTTCATCATATCCCTTTCATTAGGCGGGCTATTTGCGCCGATTATGACGGGTTTTGGCAGGGGATGCCAGTGTTTGAAAAACCTCACGATAAAAACGGACATATCAACGGGAATATGCCCAGCACGAAGCGCAGTGAATGCTTTACGCTCATGAGTGAGATGATAACAACAGACGCGGGGCTATGATCGGCGGTGCTTACGGGCGCGGTCAGGATGGCTAGCGACTGAAGATGACTGCCCGCCCCTGCACCATCATTGCCAGCGCGTGTGGACGGACTGAGGCAGTCGGCAACACACACCACCGATAGTAGACAAAGGATTGTTCATGACCGTTATCGACAGCGCCGTGAAGATGCTCGACAGCGCCGAAGGGCGCATCGGGGGCTATCTGGTGATCTGGGGCGACGATCACCAGCGCGATCTACAGGGCGAATATTTCACACAAGAGACCGATTTCGCGCTTGATTGGTTCGATGCGCGCCCGATGCTCTATCATCACGGATTGGATGGCAAGCTGAAATCTGCCGTGATCGGGCAAATTGATCGCCTTGAGGTTGACGACATCGGCATCTGGGCAGAAGGTCAGCTCGATATACACAAACGCTATGTGCGGGCGGTTCAGGGTTTGATTGACAAAGGCATCCTGCACTGGTCAAGTGGTAGTCTGGCGCATCTGGTGGAGACCAGCACCGATGGTCACATCAAACGCTGGCCCCTGATCGAAGGCAGCCTAACACCCACGCCTGCCGAACCGCGCCGTACTGATGTCTCGCGCATCAAAGCCGTATACGATCAGTTAGGGCTGGATAGTCAGCGCCTAACCCCACCCATCAGCACACCCAACCCGAAAGGACACACCATGAGCCAACCGATCCGACAATTGCCGCTGACCTCACAAGCCGATGCCCTACCCCGCGTTCAGGTCAGCAGTGAGTTTGACACGTTCGATGCCGGCGACATGCTCCACGGCTATATGCTGTTACGCGCCGGCAAGAGCTTTCAGGGGGTGAGCGAACGCTACGCCAACGCGCTCGCCCACAAAATCGCGGGCAGTGGCTTATCGACGATCAAAGCCGATGAGCTGATGTACAGCACGCAGACTGGCTTCGGCGATGAGTGGGTGCCGGAACTATGGAGCCAGCAAATCTGGCACAAGGCGCGTCAGGATAACGTGATCTTGCCTCTATTCCGCAGTGTGGAGATGCCCTCTAACCCCTTCGACTTGCCGATTGAAGGCGCAGATCCCACGGTGCATTATGTACCGGAGACGGGCAACGAAAGTCAGCTAACGCTCACCAGCAACAACCCCATCCCTGATAGCAAGATCGGCAGTGGCAAGGTGCAATTGGTCGCCAAGAAATTGGCGTTGCGCGTGGGCTTCAGCAGTGAATTGGTGGAAGATGCGATTCTGCCCGTGTTGAACATCTACCGCGAGCAAGCCATGCGGGCGATTGCTGATAGTATCGATCATCTCTTGCTCAATGGCGACGACGAAACCGGCGCAACCGGCAACATCAACAGCGACGATGCCGCGCCCAACAGCACCGCCCGCTATCTCGCTTTTGATGGTCTGCGTAAGTTGCCGCTGGTCAGCAATACCAGTAATGCGGTGGATATGGGCAACACCGCACCCACACTGGCCAAACTGCGCGAGGTGCGCTTCGCGATGCAGAGCAAATACAGCGCCCGCCTGCAGGATCTCGCATGGATAGTCGATGGGGGAACCTACGCCCAGTTACTCGGTTTGAGCGAGTTCCTGACGATGGACAAAGCCGGCGCACTCGCCACCGCACAGACGGGGCAAATCGGGTTCATCGATGGGATTCCAGTTTTCATCAGCGCAGAGATGCCCCTGACGATGAGCGACGGTAAGATCAACACCGTGACCGGCACCAATGATCGCGGGACCGCGGTCTGCGTGTATCGTCCGGGGTGGTTCGTGGGCTATCGGCGCAAGATTGCGGTTAACGTCGATTATATCCCGTACTATGACAGCTATCAGATGACTGCGACGGTGCGCCTCGCCTTTGTCAACTTCAATGACGATGTTGCCAGCACCTTGTATAACATCAGTTTGTAAGATAGCCCTCACCCTAAGTCCCTCTCCCAACCGCCGTTTCACGCCTAGGAGAGGGACTTATACCGATCTGATATCTACCAGCTCAAGAGAGTCTGCCTCCACAAGTCCATTTCGCTTACGTACTCAAGTTATCGCCAAACAGTAAAATATTCGGCTATCTATGTGTGGTGCAAAAACGCATCAAAGTGTAATGCACCCACATGATACCATCTAGTTGATAGCAAACCTGCGGTTAGATATAATGTAAATGTCAGTTATTTTTTTCACTACTTAATCTAATAGAGATTAGGTTACGGATAAAAATAACGTAGCTACACACACATTTACTGACACATTTGAACTTTTTGAAAGCGTATTTTATGTCTAACCGTAATACACTCATATTAGGACTGTTTTTAGTCTTGGTTGGGAGTCTGCTTGCCTGGAACTTCCATAGCGCAGGTGGCTCAATTGATATCAAAGACGTTCGATTCATCGGCACCGACGGAACCCTCATGAGTGGGCTGCTATATGTCCCTGATGGCGTCACTGCCGAAAATCCAGCTCCGGCCATTCTTGCCATACATGGCTACATCAACTCGCGCGAAACGCAAGCGCCATATGCTATTGAATTTGCACGGCGTGGATATGTTGTACTTGCCCTTGATCAAACCGGGCATGGCTATTCTGAACCGCCTGCATTCGCGAATGGTTACGGTGGCCCTGATGGTCTCGCGTATTTACGATCACTCGACATTGTCGATACCGATAACATCGGTCTTGAGGGACATTCCATGGGTGGCTGGGCATCATTAATTGCAGCGGGCGTGTTCCCTGATGACTATACATCGATCAATGTTCAGGGTTCGTCAACTGGCACATTAGGGGCACCGGAAGGTACTGCGGAATTTCCACGAAACTTCGCACTCACATTTAGTACATGGGATGAATTCTCAGAATTGATGTGGGGCGCCGAGACTGCTACAGATATCGTCGAAACTGAAAAACTGCAAACAGCGTTTGGTACAGACGAAACAGTCGTAGTCGGTGAAACATACGGCAGTATTGAAGATGGCACGGCACGTCGCTTGTATCAACCGGTAACGACGCATCCCGGAGATCACTTAAATTCTGCCGCTGTTGCCTCAGCAGTGGAATGGATGCAACTTACACTTGAAGGTGGGAGTGATCTTGACCCTACAGACCAAGTCTGGCAATGGAATGAAATCGGTCGCTTGATCGCCCTCATTGGTATGATCATCGCCATGATCGGTTTTGGTGGCTTGCTACTTAAAACACCCTATTTCAGCGATATGGGTGATATGGCAGAATCAAAGGCGATGCCCTCAGGCCCGATGCTGTGGGTCAGTTATGTGCTGACAGCAGCGATTCCAGCACTAACATTTTTCTACTTCCAAGACGGTTTGAAAACGATGTTAATGGGTGGTGAAGATCCATTACTCTTCCTAGCCCCGACTGCTATCTTCTCACAAGACATCACAAACGGGGTTGTGTTGTGGGCTTTAGGCAATGGCTTAATCAGTTTGATCCTGTTTGTCATCTGGCACTTTACCAGCAATGCGGATGCCGGATTGAAAAACTATGGTCTACCGCTCAATTTGACGGCGATTTTCAAATCCATCGTGTTATCTGTTTCGGTAATCGTGTTCGGATATTTGCTACTGGGTGCTGCTGATCTGATCTTCGGTGTTGACTTCCGATTCTGGGTGGTCGCAGTCAAGCTGATGGGATCGCTGCATTTCCGTATCTTCCTCAGCTATCTACCATTCTTCATCATATTTTTCCTGATTCTGGGGGCAGTCTTACACGGACAACTCCGCCAGGATGATGCATCAATGTGGCGTGCGATGCTGGCAAATGTTGGCTTATTGGTCACGGGACTCGTCGTTCTCTTGTTGATCCAATACATCCCGCTGTTAGCAGGCGGCCCTCTACCACTCGGCCAACCCTTGCTATCGATTGTCGGTTACCAGTTTGTGGGCTTGCTGACGATCGTCGGCATCTTTAGTACCTATTTCTTCCGTAAGACAGGTACGATTTACACTGGCGCATTGATTTCAGCGATGTTCATAACCTGGGTGATCGTTGCCGGTCAAGCAACGCATTTCCCCTTCTGAGTTCGTTTGCGTAAACGATGAGGGAAATCCAGCTGGATTTCCCTCGTCAATCTCGACCAATAATCTCTCTACTATCTCACAGATTTTCAGACGATATACACACCTCATGAGAGGCGTCTTTTCAGACCGGTTGTCCTTGAGCGCGTTTTTGCGTCAAGTCACGGAAGCGAGCGAGCAAGGTCTGTGTGCCTTCGCCCACTGTGCCATCGCCGATGGTGTGCGCGTCTACCTGTACAATCGGCAAAATCTCTTTGTTGGATGAAGTCAGGAAGGCTTCATCAGCGTTCAACACCTCGTCATAGGCAAGCGGACGCACCTGCACATCGAACACGTCCTGTGCCAGTTCGAGCGTTGTCATGCGCGTGATACCCGGCAGGATGTTATCACCGGTTGGTGGCGTGACCAGTGCCCCGTCGATGATGACGAAGAAGTTAGACGTGGTTGCCTCAAGGATGTTGCCCTCTGCATCTTTGTAGAGCGCTTCGATTGCGCCCTGCTCACGGGCACGCCGTTGGGCGAGAATCGCGGGTGTATAGAGCGTACTCTTGGCAGTCGGGAACAGGCGGTTGAGGTCTACCGTGATGACCATCGCGCCCTCGTTATACAGGGTATCCGGCAGGGGTGTGAAGGGTTGCACCAGCACCACCAGCGACGGATCGCTATCAGGGGTGATATTGCTGGCGCTGATACCGCCCGTCACCACTAAACGAATGCTGTATTCATCGGCATCATGCAGTGCGACGTTACGCGCCAGCGTCTCGATGACGATGTCCGCGAGTTCGGCATCCGTCCACGGATAACGCATCTCTAAAATGTCACAGGAACGGCGCAGGCGTTCGAGGTTTTTATCGAGGCGGAAGGGTTGTTTGCCGTAGGTACGCAGATAATCGAACGCGCCATATCCGCGCAGTACAGATAGATCACGGACGGATAGCGTGGCTTCGGATTCGGGCACATAAGCGCCATTGACATAGAAAATGCTCATGAGTTCTCCTCATTGTTGATCATAGATGCCACCTGCATCCACTAATGGTATCAGGTAACTGGTACAGTTTCAGTGGTGGTGGGACGTTCGCTGTGCATCAGCTTGAGTTTGACACCCAGATAAGGCACGATCATAATCGCAACATAGCCCGCGATGCTGTAGCGCACCACACGCAACAAATAAGCGATTGTGCCGGTCTCGGCGATATTGTCAAAGAGCGGACTGAGACCGAATAGGATCGCCACCACCAGCACCGCACCGATCACAAAATGGACGAAACGTTGCACCCAGTTGGGATGCGGGGTGAAGTTCAACGTGCGCGGTTCGATCACCACGCCAATCCCCGCCCCTAATGCCAGACCAAGCACGGTCAAATAAGCCTCGGCTTGTTCAGCTTGTAGCGGGGCAACCATCACCACGAGCGCAATCCCCACCGGCACAGCGATGACGATTGCCATCTGTGCGGAGTACTTCTGAGCTTCCCATAAACGCTCCCATTGAGTGGCAAGCGGATAATACAGCGCCAGCGTCACCGCGCCGACAAGCAAACCCAGCGCGACATCATGCGGGAAATGCACGCCAGATACCATGCGCCCCCACGATTGTAAGGCGATATACAGGATGACCAGCGCCCACACCCAACCTTTGCGCAACCAGATACCCAGATAACCCCAGATCATCACGGCAAGCGTGGTATGCCCGCTCGGTAAACCAAAGCCATTGGCATCAAATACGGGCGTGATGAGATCGGGATAAGCTTCAAAGGGGCGCGGACGCGCGAGCAGGTCTTTAAGGACGAACGTCACCAGCGCAATTGTCACCAGCGCGAAGATCAAACGCACACCATGCCGTTTGCTGACCGCCCAGAAGATAAAGCCGAACAACGCCACATAGCCCAGATCATATCCGAGCTGATCGAGAATTTGCGATAACGTTTCCATCCATCCAGTGCGGTTCTGCTGTAACCACAGAATAAAATCGAGCCCCATACCGGCTTCTAACGCTTCAAACATGCTGTGCTTCCCCTAATAATCGGTCATGATGTTATTGTGTGACCTGCTCCGGCGTGACGATCACCACTGTCTGCAAGTCGGATGGCACAATAGAAGGATCAGGGCGTTGTGGATCAACACGTACCAGCGCATCCAGCGCCTCTTGCCCGCTCAGCACTTCGCCGAAGATGGTGTGCCCGCTATCCAGATGTGTGGCAGGCCCATAAGTGATGAAGAATTGCCCGCCGTTGGTATTGGGGCCAGAGTTCGCCATCGCCAGCAAACCAGCGCGATCAAAGGTTTGATCAGGCAGGATTTCATCGGTGAAGGTATAGCCGGGGCCACCGCGTCCTGTGCCAGTAGGATCACCGCCCTGTGCCATGAAACCTTCTAAAACGCGATGAAAGACTGAATTATTATAGTAGCCTTCTGTAGATAGAAACACAAAGTTATTGACGGTGATCGGCGTGCGGTCTTCGTATAGATCGACGTATATCGCGCCCTCTGAAGTACAGAAGATCGCCTGATAATCGACACCATCATCGAGACCCATCCCAGGGGGCGCATCATAACGCTCAAGAAAAGATGCACCACCACCACTCGCAGGGGTTGCCTCTTCGCAGATCTCATCCAGAGTGCCCACATAGTCTGAAGAAAGGGCTTCAAATGATGGCTCAAATGCGCCGGATTGATTCAACACATAACCGCCAATACCGATCACCACCAATAACACAAATACCGCGACAGCGATCTGCACCTGACGCTCCTCGCGCTCCTGTTGAGAGCGTTTCTCTTTGATCTTCTGTTTGCGTGATGTCATACCTGTTCAACCTTCACAATTTCATCTCAAACTACCGCTCAAAGTGTAGCAGAGAACACGCGGATTGTCAGGTTATCTTCTAGATCATGCACGCCTACACAGCACACAACTGCCCTCACTCGCGATCCCCTTATAGGAGGCACGCGATGAGCGCTAAACTGTTCATTTATCAGCCAATAAGGAGAGACACCATGTATACCTTCTCGACTGTTTACGCCATGCGTCAATATCTGGGGCTTGCGCCCGATGACACCGCCGAAGATGCCCGCCTACGTGATGCGTTGATCGTAGCCAGCGCCTCGATTGAACAGCACACACGCCGAACCTTTCAGCCTCGCCTCGCCACCCTGACGCATGATATCAACCCGCACGATGTACGGGCGCTGGTTCTCAAAGAGGATTTGCTGAGTTTACAGGCACTGACGAACGGCGATGGGCAAGCCATCACGCTCGGTGATGTGGTGCAAGTTGCCAGCGCGGTCTTGCGCCTGACCAACGGCGCACGTTTCAGCTATATCAGCCACCCCGAAGGCGCGTTGAGTGTGACAGGTATCTGGGGCTATCATCCGCAATGGGCGCAGGCATGGCGCAATAGTGGTGATCAGGTACAGGATGCCCCCGTGAGCGCCAGTGCCAGCACGCTCACGGTGAGCGATGCCATCGGTGGGGGATTGAGTCCGCGTTTTCAGGTGGGACAGTTGTTGCGCATCGGCGAGGAATATCTGCACGTGACCGCCATTGATGCTGATATGCAACAGCTAGAGGTTGAGCGCGGTGTGCAGGGTACAAGTGCCAGCGAACACGCTCAATCGAGCCCAATTTTGATTTATCAATTTCCGGCAGATGTGGCACAGTTGACCTTGCGCTGGGCGCTGTGGTTGTACCGTGAACCGGATAGCTTCGCACAGCACCTACCGCCGATCTTGCACGCTAGCGCCGACGGTCTGCGCCGTGTACAGGTTGCCAGTTAAGCGCCTTCACCATCCGGCTAAGTAGGCACGGAATGACCGCTCGAAGTGATCGGTGAGATCGCCTTCACAGGCGAACTGTTGCATGAGTTCCAACACCACCCAGCCGTGAATGAACGCATACGCCCCCCGCAACGCTGGCAGAGCGTCTTCATCAGCAGTAATCTCCGCGAGAATGCTCTGCATCGGAACCGCGAAAGGATGACTGCCTGGCTCATCAGTTGGCGGGATGTTTGCCGAGAGCATGTAACAGGCGGGGTTGCGATGCACAAACCGTCGAAAGGCTTTCGCGACAGCAATCATGCGCTCATCGGCGCCAAGATTGCTCTGCGCGACAGCGTGCAATTCCTGACGCATCTCCGCGATAAGGCGTTGGTTGATCGCCCGCAATAACTCGGTTTTGTTCTGCACATACCGATAGAGCGACGGCGCTTTCACCCCCAGTGTATCCGCTAAATTACGCAGGGAAAGATTGGCCACGCCCTCCGCTTCGATCATCGCACGCGCTGTGTCGATGATGGTATCACGGTCTGTCTGAGATGGATACGGCATAGCACCTCTTTGATATGAACAATGCGGATAGACAGTACAGGTTTCAGTGCAAAATGTGTAGGGGAATTTTGGGGAATTGGAATATGCTGAAAAATGAGGGGCTGACTGATACCCAGCCCCTCGACTGCTCACACTCACTCGTCAATGACAGACAAGCTCTCTAAATCGCTCTCGGTATCGATGAAATCAGCAGATACCCAGCCAGAACCTTCGGGCGCTTCGATGCGAATCCAGGTGCTATCGACATTGCGCCCGATAGCCGTCGCCACCTGACTGGAACGCAAAACGCCCACCGGCGCACCGTTGACCGGCGCGTTGCGGATAATCAGTTCGCGGGTGGTGGTGGTCACCTCGAAACTGTTGGCTGTGCCCTGTGCGTCGTAGTAATACGCCAGCGTGTTAGTTTCTAGCGCGTCACCATTGGGGAAATAGACCAGACGCAGAGACGTATCCGCTTGATCGACGAGGAAGGGCAAAGCGCCCGACCGTTCGCTTCCACCGAGCATGGTGCCGGGTGCGGGCAGGTAGTCATCATATTCAGATAATGTCGGCAGGTATAGCTCACCAAGATCACCGATCACCCGGAAAGAATCGGGCGTGATGCGACAGCCAATCGTTGAGCCTTCACGGCACGTTACGGTGACTTCAACAAGGAAGTATTCGCGCCCTTCGATGGTGGCGGGCACGATGGTGATGCCCTGCTCCTCTAAGAACTCGTTGGCAGGCAGAATACTGCGCGTGATGTCAATCGTGGTATCGCCGACAATGCCAGGCGCACCGATCACAAAGGGCGCGTCTATCGTGCCGATGCCAGTCTGTTCGATGGTCTCTTCATCGCCATCAGCTTCAGCTTCAGTGGTGCAAAAGGCGGTCAGTTCCGCAATATTATCGGCAAAGGTCCGAGCACTGGCGAGGGCTTCCTCAGCGTCAACTTCCCCGCGTGAAGCGATGTATTCGTTATACCATGTATCCATCTGCAGGTTGACCGCATTCACCGCACAATCAAAGGTACGGGCGGGCGCTTCTTCGCTGGCTTCCGGCGCTTCATCATCCTGAGCGCTGAGGGGTAACAGCACACCTGCCAGCATGACTATCAACACAATCCACAATGTTCTCATGAGCGTCTCCTTATGTTCAGTTTTACTCTATTGTAATGCAAAACTTTATATCCCGATATGAAAGGATCACACATGGCTTTTCAACAGGCACTCACACATTTAGCCACGATCAGCGTGACCGGCATCACCCGTCAGTATGGCATCAATGAGATACCGGAGACTTTACACCGCGCTCAATTGCCCGCCCTGCTGGTGATGCCTATCGACACGCAGAGCAATGCGCTTTTTCAGGAGAGCGGAGGAGCGTTTGAAGCGGTTGCCTTCAGTGGTGGGGCACAAACTGTGCGCTATGTGCTAACGCATCTGCTGGTGATTGCACCTGTCACACAGGGCAAAGGCTTGCGCGAGCATCTGCCGACGCTCATCAGCGCCATCGATCACTATATCGAGGCATTGGGCGCGGATGTCACGTTAGGAGATCATCTGGTTTATCCCGCACAGATACAGATCGAGCCGGGCATCTACAGCGTGGGCAATAGGGACTATATCGGCTGTGCCTTCCGGCATCGTTGGATTGTAGCCGTTTAACAGGAGGAGCCTATCATGAACATTGACTATCACTTTTTGATTGACGACGACGACGACGGGCAATTCACGCAAACCGGTGACAACATCCGCGCCGATGTGATCCGCGCTGAGTGGCAACTGGGCATGGCTCGCCCCTATGATGCTGTGTCGGCGGTGGCACAGGCGACGCTCACCGTGCGTAACTGGCAAAGGCATTACTCACCGGAAGCGAGCGGTAAGCTGATCGGCAAACCGCTGACGATTATCAGCGATGATGGTACACCGCGCACACACTTCAGCGGTTTCATCGCACAGGTCATCCCGCAAACGGGCGATCAAGGTCAGCGCGAGGCACAGATCATCGCATACGGGCGTGAGCGCGAACTCGCACAACAAACTGTGCGTCTGCCTCCTGCGATCAACTGGCGTGCTGATCACGCACTGGATGCGATCCTCACGCAGATTCACTGGCGTTATCCACGTCTGGTAGGCATGTGCATCATCGGACAATCAACAATAGGCAACTGTGAGATCTTCGCCGCTAGCCCCTTAACCATTCATGCCGATCAAGGTCGCTCGGTCTTTGCTTTCATGGCAGATGATTGGGCGGAGGGCTTGCCTGCTGATCAGGCAGTGTTAGCCATTATGCGCGGTGAAGGTGGGCGCTTCTTCTTCAATCGGGTGGGTGAGGCAGTCTTCTATCATCGGCACCATCTGTTGAGCGATACAGCCCCCAACCTACAGTTCGACAATCGCATGTCGGCGCTGGATTATCGGTATGGCGATGTCATCAATCAGGTGACAGTGACGCTCACACCGAGGCGTATCGGTGCGCCCTTCAGCACGTTGTGGTCACTGGTACAGACGATGCGCATCGCCCCCGATAGCACGCTGACACTGACCGCCCGTTATCAGCTAGAGGGGCAATCTGTCGGCGCTGTCGATGTCAGTGCCCCGCGCCCTTATGCCGATTATCAAGCCTATGACCACCCCACCCGCACCGATCATGATCGTACGGATATGCTTCAAGTACGCATGAGCGAACGCGGGACAAGCGCTAGCGTGCTGGAATTGCACAACCCCACCGCACAGGCGCTCTATCTCACGCGCTTGACACTAAACGGCACCCCGCTCATCACGGGTGATCCTCTGACGCTAACCGCACAAGATCGCGTGCGTATGACCTACGACGGGTTGCACGCCCGCCAGATAAACCTGCCCGTCATCACTGATATTGATGAGGCACAGAGTATCCTGCAATGGGAACTCCAGCGCCATAGTCAGGCACGCGGACGCGCCCTATCCCTCACCACCGACACGCACCAGCACCCACACGCCACATTAGCACTCACCCTGTTTGATACGATCCGCATCAGCGAGACGCAGACCGATCACCACGCCGATTATCATATCATCGCAGAACAGCATAGCGTCGATGCTGGAGGCACACAACATCGCGTGCGCTGGCTATTAGAGCCCGCCGAGCGTGACCTATTCTTCATCATTGGACGGCACAGCATCGGCGCCGATGTGGTGCTCGTGCCCCGTTAAACGAAGGCTTATAAGCCTTTGCCGCTGATCGGGTTCAGGCGTGCCCCGGAAGGCGCACCGATCAGCAGAGGACGCGCCTGCGCGATCAACTCACGCACCGCCGATAGTTGGAGCGATGCCTCGTGTGCCGATTGATCGCGCCATAATTCTATCACCCAAACGGCGGTCTCATCATCGTGGTCTTCGCTGACGACATAGAGCAAGCATCCATCCACTTCACCCATCAGCTCAGATGCTTGTGTGAGAATTGCCACCAAGCGCGGACGATCTTCCGCCTTTGCCTTGAGTGTGCCGACCATCCCGAAAGTTGCTGTCATGGTTTCCCCCTAATTTCAGAACAAATTTTCGCTTCTGTGTAGTATACAATAGACTTTCATCCTGAACATGGCTAAAATCCAACGGTTTACTTTACACACACTGAGGAAAGAACAGTTATGAATTCGAGCATGACGCTGGGTTTGATGGTGGCGTTGGGTGCAGGTATTGCGATTGGGATGCAGGGTTTATTCACCAATATTGTCGGGCAGATCGTCGGGCCGGTGCGCGGTGGCTTCGCGATTCACATCGGGGGCACGCTGGTTGGCGCGTTGATGGTCGCTTTCGTGGTTGCCACCAACCCTGGCCTGCGCGAGATTGAGATCACCCCGCGTTTGATTATGTTCTCATTGTTGGCAGGGACAGCCGGCATGTTCATCTTAATGGGCATTGCGTTCGCTTTCCCGCGCATCGGGCAAGTTGCCGGACAGGGTGCGTTGATCTTCGCACAGATGGCAGTGGCGATTGCTGTCGATAGTTTGGCGTTGGCGGGGGGCGATCCCATCCCGCTTGATTGGCGACGGGTACTCGGTCTGTTTGTGCTGGCACTCGGCACGTATTTGATCTTGCCCCAGAATAACGGGTGAGCCTGAGAGCAGTTGTCACCCGCGCACACCATGCCGTACAATAGACCTGTTCACTGACCATCAACAGACGGAAAACCCTGACTCATGAGCGAATCGTATCTCTTCATCAGCCACAGTAGCGCCGATAACGAAGCCGTGCGCGAGATCGTGCAGGATTTACAAGCCGATACACTGCGTGTGTGGGTAGATTTCGACAAGCTAGAGAGTGGTAGCCTGTGGTTGAACACCATACAGGATGCCATCGACGGATGCGCGGGCGTGCTGGTGATCTTATCGAATGCGTCGCGTCGTTCTGATTGGGTGATGCGCGAGTGCCTATATGCGATGCAACTGCGAAAACCCCTGTTCATCGCACTGATTGATAATATCCCCCTGCCCTTACTGCTGGTTGATCGGCAATTTACCAGTTTGACAGCATCTTATGAGGAGGGTCTCGCCCGCTTGATCCCCGCATTGGCGACTGCGCTGGCACATCCGCCGGAGCGCACATATCCCATCACCCTGCCGGAGAGCGTCTCGCTGGATGCCAACGAAAGTAACTTCTTCGCTTATCTGGCACAGATGGAGGAAGGCGAAGCACTGGCACAGAGCGCCCGCGAGCTGTATCAATGGGGACAGAAGACACTCACCGCCTGTGAATTTTCCGGGCGCTTTCGTCCGGCATTACACGGGCGCGTGACGATCGGCAACAAACAGGTGACGGTATTCTCAGTACTCGCTTATTTGCATCATCCGGCGGTACAGGTTCCGCTCGATTATCTGCGCAAGTACCCCCCATTCACCGATGATGCTCGCCGATTGACGATCCTGCGCCAGTTGGAGACGCTGTTACCAGAGGGCGAACACTTCGAGGAAGAGCGCATGGATCGTCGCCCGACCGTTCCGCTGGTTCAGCTCGCGCAGGATTCCGCACAACGCCTCAGCTTTCAGCAGATCATCGCCCGCATTGCTGACGACTTGCGCTAAGTGCTCATACAAACAAAAAGAGCAGAGGTTAACCCCTGCTCTTTTGCGTGACTTATCTCTTATGCTTAGCGCCGTACACGAGTGATTGCGGGCGCAACGATGGTGTTACCCTGTACGATATCATCAACCAGCAGATAGTAGATCGCCGCTGGCGCGATGTAGATCGTGATCTCATCATCGCCGCTATTATTGTTATTGTTCGGTTCATTTGAACCGTTACCCTGAGCATACTCGGCACAGACATCATTAATTGAAACCGAACCATTATGTGATGGACTACACGCACGCAGTACGAGCGTTTCGCCAATTTCTTCTTGATTCACGCGCAGGAAGCGTACAGCAACTGTACCATCATTGCGCATATCACCACCCAGCAACGCGGCGGCGGCGGCATAGTCACCGGAGAGTGCCAGCGAAACGGCTTGACGCAGATTGGTATCAACAATCACATCCAGCAGGTTCGACACGCCACCGTTGGTGGCATCGAAGGGATTAAGTACCAGACCCGGATTATCATCTGTGATCACAGAAGGCGGATTACACTCGAAACCATCACTGAGCCCGTCGCCATCAGTATCGTCGAGGATCGGGTTCAAGGGTTGCCCGGGCAAGAAGGGTGCTGGCAGGTTGCCGCCTGGATAATTCGCCAGATAGTCACACGAGGCACTATCACCCGGTGCATTGTTGAACCCGTTGAAGCCATGACCACGCAACAGGATCGGATTGTTAGGTGTTGCCCAGAACAACTCATAGCTATCTGCCAGACCATCATAGTCACTGTCATAGCCATCAGAGTAGCCATACGGATTACCCGTCACTTGATTCGTACCGAGCAAGTTGGCATTGCTGAGGTCAGCCGTGCTGAGATCAATCGAGCGCGTCTGCTCGTTACCATTGATGTCGATAATCACATATTCGATTGTCGGCGGGTTGGCTTCCCATCCATCTGGTAAGCCATCACCATCGGTGTCCGGATCATCGGGTTCAGTGTCAAACAGCACTTCATCATCGTTCGATAAACCATCCCCATCAGGATCGTCGGGGGTGACGTTGCTATCGTAAAACAGCGGGTCAGTACCATCCGCAATCTCAGCACCGTCTTCTTCACCGTCACCATCGGTATCGGGATCAAGCGGATCGGTATCATGGATGTTCATCTCGTCGCCATCTTTCAAACCGTCACCATCGGTGTCATCGTTCAATGGTGAGAGACGATTGGCGTTAAACGGCGTGTTTGGATCAAAGCCGGCGGGGTTGCGCGCCTCGGTGACGGTTTGTCCGTTCTCATTGACATAGGTCACTTCATACGTCCACAATGCCGGATAAGTGGCGTTGCTCAGATTGGGGAAGATTTCCTGCCAATCAGATAAGCCATCTTGATCGGTATCGTGCCAGCGCGGGTTGGTGCCATAGCCCGGATACGTCAGCGGATCGGCGCCATTGCTCAGTTCACCCTGTGTGGTCGGTGTTGTTCCATCAGGAATACCGTCGCCATCCGTATCCGGATTGGTTGGATCCGTACCATGGAAGAACAACTCGGCAAAGTCCGACAAGCCATCACCGTCACTATCGGCTAAGAGCGGATCAGTGGTAACGGTTGTCGTGCCACTCACCGGGTTCACATAGGGCACAAGATTACCGTTCGAATCATCCGTCCGCACCTGTGTATCCAGCGTGAAGCCGTTAATCTCTTGTCCATCGCGCAAGCCATCGCCATCCGTATCTGGATTAGTTGGATCGGTGCCGTGTACATTGACCTCAGCGAAATCCGTCAAGCCATCGCGATCCGTATCCGGTACAAAAGGATCCGTATAGAAGCAATCATCAGGGGCAAACCCGATCAATACCAGCGCATCGGGATCAATACATTCCCCTGTTGCCAGATTGCGCCCTTCGCGCCCATCAATCAAGCCGTCGCCATCGGTATCGGGGCGCAAAGGCGAGGTACGATTCGCGCCTGCCTCGCGTCCATCACGGATGCCGTCGTTATCCGTGTCGAAATCCGTTGGATCAGTTTCCTGCGTGTATTCACACAACAGATTACACTCGTCATTATCGGTATCAGAGAACTGATCGTTACTCAGATCCGGATAGTGCAATAATTCCCACGCATCCGGGATACCATCGCCATCCGTATCTTCATTCTCGGCTGTTTCATCGCAGGCGAGTTCATCGCCAGCCACGTTCGGAATTTGTGCGCTCAAGCAGAATGCCGCAATTTCATAGCCATCTGTCCACAACGGATTGACCGACGTATCGCCATCGGTGTCCGCGTTGTAGGGGTCAGTACCGTAGACATAAACTTCTTCACAGTCGGTCAAACCGTCGCCGTCGGAATCTTCATCGAGCGCGTTGACGACACCATCGCCATCAACATCTATATCCGGTGCATCGAGCATCTCTTCAGAATCGGTCAAGCCCGGTGCTACGAAGCCAGCGCAGGTTTCAAGCGCACGATCACTGTTGATGTTATCCGCGAGCGTGCCGTATTCGATCTGCTCCAGATAATCATTCAAGCCGTCCCCGTCCGTATCGGTTTTGATCGGGTTGATGTCAGCGATGCCCGAGCAAGGCCCTTCAGCGCCTGTGCCTGCGGTGCCGGGGCCATCACACACGCCGTCGTTATCGGTATCGGCATCATTTGGATGCGTCACAACGCGGATGCGCCCATCAATGTCATTCTCGATGATATGCCCGCTGACTTCAGCGCCATCGGTGATGCCGTCGCCATCGGTATCATCGGATACCGGCGAGGTCGTCACATTCAGTGAAGCAAAGCTCACCCCATCCACAGTCAGACCGGTGAGTACGAAGCCGTTGACTTCGTCGCCATCGGTGATGCCATCCCCATCCGTATCAGGATTTGATGGATCGGTCGCGTAGCCACCGCCACGTGTTGGATCGAGTTCGTCATTATCTTCGATGCCGTCATCATCGGTGTCCGCCTTGGTGGGATCGGTGTTGGTCCACATGCCCGCCCAGGGACCGGTAGTTGGTGAGGTCAAACAGCTTAAGCCATCGTCGCTCTCGATCTCACAGCGCTCGACACCATCCGGGATACCATCGCCATCGGTATCCGGATCATTCGGATCCGTACCAGCGGCTACCTCAGCAAGATCGCTTAAGCCATCGCCATCCGTATCATTACCGGCAAAGCCACCGATATAATCCAGTGGTGCGGTACCACGCGCTTGCTCACAGCCATTCACACAACCATCTTGGTCAGGATCATCAATCGCATTGAACAGATTCAGTGCAACGTCAATACAGCCGATGAAAACAGGTGGATTCGTCGACTGACATTGTAGATACGCATATTGGGATGGATCATCGAAGATGTTTGACGAGATATTGATACGGTTACAATCTCCAGGCACGCTATAGCCACTGGCTACCGGCACGCCAGGCGCAGGATCATAGGGTGTAGGCGGATCACCTAATGTATAGCTTGCAGGATCAACATAACTCCAGCCACCATTGGGCAAATCCATCAATAATGATGAATCGATAGCATTCACCACAACATCATTCGGTGATGAACCATCTAGCACACACCCGAAGCGCCCCAATTCCCAGAAATCAAGCAGTCCATCGCCATCACGGTCATCGCCATTGATGTTCAGTGTCAACGAATCAACCAGCGTGCGCTGTGCGCGGAATGAGAGATTGAGCGTATCTGCCGATTCACTATCGAAGAAAGCGGTCAACAGATCAACGAAGGGCGTGATGAACTCGATTTCGATATCCACCAGCACCACCATCAGATCACCTGTGGTGAGCCTCCCTGCTGCAATATCAGGATTAGTCGCACGCGCATCCGCCAGATCACAGTCAAAATCTGCCACTTCAAGCGTGGTTGTATCCCGTGGATCAAGCGCTGCAAGATTGGCTTCGACAGTTGCCAGCGGCGTGGTATCGCCACTGGTATCGAAATAGAGAATATCGATGCTGTTAACCACGCTATCCGGCGAATTACGCGCCGCGCCGAAGAAGTTACCGGCGAGCGTGTCAATATTGGCACACGCCATATAGCGTGGCACGTTGCCCATCTGCGCATCGGTGAAATTCCCCACCAGCGTCGCCTGACGGGCAGCATCGCGGGCACTGCTCGACACATTCGAGAAGATCAACAAAATGCGCCCGAAATCGATGATGCCAAGAATTACAATCAGCAAAACTGGCAGAATCAACGAAAACTCAACCAGTGCCTGACCGAGCGATTTCTCTTTGTGGGGCTTACGCCCTCTATGATACGGTGTATTCATCAACTAGTAGCCTCCAAATGAACCCTGAACCCTCATTAACGCTGGTTGAACACGATGATCTGTGATGCCTGCGTGCTGAGTGTGATCGTGTTTTCGGTGTTATCTAAGAACGATTGTATGCCGGGGGTGAGCACTTCAAATGGGTATTCCACTTGTACCAGCACATTACAACCAATACTTGCACAACCTTGCTCAAAAGGTTCTGTCCAACCATCGGCACCCTTTTGTGCTGTCCATGGAATATTCCATTCGGCTAAGGCCGGATCAAACTCGTCATTGCCGGAATTCACAGCGCGGTAAATAGCATTGTTGGGGTTGTCACAACGCGGATTCGTATTAGCTTCCGGACAGGTCGGGCTGATTGCCAGATATAATGCCGCTTCAGCAACCGCCTCTTCGAGTGCGATGAAGGTGTAATACAAGCGTCCCAAATCAAGCAAACCCGAAAGGATTAAGATTAATACAGGGAGTGTGATGGCAAATTCAACCAGACTTTGCCCTTTTTCCCCTTTTTTCCCCAAAATTTTCATGTGTTGATTCCTCGTGTGACTGGAAAAATCAGATACGTTTCTTGTTATATTTATTACTATACCAGAATGAAAGTGGCTTTAATGTTCAAAGATGTCTACATCTTGTTATGAAATCAGTGATCAGACGTATCAATTGTTAAGAGTGTTGAGGGTTATCAACCCGGCGATGAGTTTAGGGGTCACCATCCATTTGAGGATCGCAGCGTGCAGATCACCGGGATGCACCCGTGTCACGCACGCTATCGCGCAGGTTGGCAATTCCACCTGTGCGCCGGTTAACTGCGTGACAACTGCGCTCATGCTCGGATTATGCCCGACGAACAGCAATTCTGCATCGGGCGCATGACGCGCTGCCAACGCCAGTGCTTTTTTCGCACTGAAATCAAAATTACAATCGTCGGTGATTTCAGGCTCACAGGTGAGCGCCTCGCCGATGTACTCGGCTGTTTGGCGTGCCCGCAAACGGGGGCTGGTGTAGATTGCGCTAGCTTGCACGTTGAGGGCTTTGAGCAGTGCGCCGTTATCGATTGCCTGTTGCACGCCAACGTCGGTCAGGGGGCGGGCTTCACCTGTTGGGGCATCGTAACCCGCTTTGCCGTGGCGGATAAAATACAGTTTCATGGTAACCTCATCAGGTTTACATTGAATAGGAAACGATGGATCACATCATAGCTCATCCATCATCTCCTATAATAATACTGATTAGTCACCATTCACGAAACTATTAAAGGAGCAGGGATTGTTTGTATCACCCTACACCTTGCTAACAATTAGTTGTCGCTTTCGAGATATTCCAGCGTCAGACCAACCGCAGTACGATCTTGAAAACCGAGCCAGTAAGTATGATCTTCGGTGAAGTTGCCGTCATCATCGGTGGCGTAAACGCCCTCTACCCCATTCGGGATCAGGTCAAGATAGGCACCGTAATCCTCACCCTGTAAGTGCATACCGAGGAATGCCGTCACGAAGTGCTGGGCGATATTGTTCATGCGGGTAGAATCCCACACGTTATCCGCATAGTGCATGTACACGCCAAACTCACTGACTTCGCTCGGCGGTGGTATGGGTGCACCGGCGTTATGACGGGCGTTCTCATAGGTCAACAGATAGCGATCGGTGTTGGTGGTGTTTTCCCAGATGGCACGCGTGCCATTCTCGTAACCACTGACATCATCTTGATCACCCGCGATGAAGAAGTACGGCACATCAACACCACTCAAGCCGTCTGCATCCCAGAAGCCGGTGTTATAGCCCCAGGGCGCGAACGCCACTACCGCTTTGATGCGCGAATCTGCCAGCAATGCCTGATAGGCTTCGCTATCCGCTTGATGGTCGGCAAGCAAGCCATTCGGCGGAGCAAAGCCGTATTGTGTGCTGGCATCGGTCACACCGCCACCGGTCGCGATCACCGCGCCGTAACCACCCATCGAGTAACCAATCAAACCGACGTTATCGGCATCCACCATGTTGAACAAGAAATTGCTATCATCGGCGCTCAGTTCGATGAGGGCATCAATCACAAAATGCTGATCGAGCGGGCGGTTGTAGAGCGTGCTAGCAAACGCGCCTTGATCGGCATAGGTGCTGTCGGTGTGGTCAATCGAGACGACAACGAAGCCTTTAGAAGCGAGATTTTCGCCCAGATGGCTCAACAAGAAGCGGTTGCCCGGATACCCGTGCGACATCACTACCAGCGGATAAGGGGCGCTCATTGCGTCCGGTTCAGCATCGCGGATGGCAATACCGGTCAGCGTGACCTGAATCGAGGCATCACGCGCATTGACGACGTATTCACCGAGCGCGTCGGCATCTTCTACCACTGCCGGATACCAGACCTCAACTGTCAATGGACGGTCATAGGTGGGTACGGTCCCATCTTCGGCAGCATTGAGAAAGTCAAGCTGATCCGGGTTGACCAATTCCAGCGTTTGCACACCGACGGCATAACTACCAAGTGCCGATAGCTCGGGCGCGTCGAGGCGCTGTTCAGAAATAAAATTATCCTGTGCTGTCACCATCAGCGGTAATGCCAATAGTGTGATCAGCACAAACAAAAAGCGATAGTGCATCGTAAAAACTCCTAAATATGTGTGGATAAAAAATGTGTGTGAGGTAGCAATCATTGGCTACACACGCCGAGTATAACCAACCGCATGGCACTTGGCATTAAGATCGAGCATCTTCAGATTAAGATTTGTTGAGCATGAGGGGGGATTGTTGGGGATGACGCGCTGGTCATCCCCTGACAGCTGAGGCATCACTTCTGGTGATTGGCGGTGCCTTTGGTGCGATCTTGATTGTTCCAGATGTAACCATCCCCGCGAATGTAGGCTTCTACCATCGCGTGAGCCACTTCATCATCCGGTTGAATGGGAGGTGATTTGAAGAAGTAACTGCTGGGCGCTTCGATAGCCCCACTCAGACCACGATCCAGCGCAATCTTGGCACAACGCACGGCATCCATGATGACACCGGCACTATTCGGGCTATCCCACACTTCCAGCTTGAGTTCGATATTCAGTGGTACATCGCCGAAACTGCGCCCTTCTAAACGAATATGCGCCCACTTGCGATCGGTCAACCACGGCACATAATCGCTAGGGCCGATGTAGACGTTGTCATCGTCAAATTCATAGGGTAGCTGACTGGTCACGCTGTTGGTCTTGCTGATTTTCTTGCTCTCGAGGCGCGTGCGATCCAGCATGTTGTAGAAATCCATGTTACCGCCCACGTTGAGCTGACTGGTACGCTCCAGCTTGACACCCCGTGCGTTGAACAGGTTGGTCAGCACGCGATGCACAATCGTCGCGCCCACCTGTGATTTGATATCATCTCCGATGACCGGCAGACCGGCTTCTTCAAAACGCCCTTGCCAGTATTTCTCACGGGCGATGAAGACCGGAATGGCATTCACAAAGGCACAACCCGCGTTGATGATCTGTTCCACATACCACTTGGTAGCTTGTTCACTGCCCACCGGCAAATAGTTGACGACCACATCGGTCTTGGTATCTTTGAGTAGTTCAACGATGTTGGCGGTTGAACCGGGCGCTTTGGTGATCTTCTCAGCGAGGTATGTGCCGAGTCCATCATGCGTCATGCCCCGCGCTACAGGTACGTTGAGGTGGGGCACATCGGCGAACTTGATAGTGTTGTTCTGTCCGCTCCAGATCGCATCACTGAGATCTTTGCCGACCTTCTCCACATCAATATCAATCGCCGCGCTGAACTCAATATCGCTGACATGATAATCCCCCAGAGTAGCGTGCATCACACCGGGGATGAATTCATCATCAGATGCGTCTTTATAGTATTCAACACCCTGTACCAATGAGTTGGCACAGTTTCCCACGCCGATAATTGCGACGCGAACGGGTCTATCACCCATAATAATCTCCTGCTCATTCACTTAACAAACGGAGGTCAGTATATACTGACCTCGCCGGGTATGATATACATTCTAATCAAATGTTATCAAAGTTCAATTCACAAGATGGGCGCTGATCTGCTCGACAAGATCGGTTGTGGGCACATACATCACGGGATTGGGCAAATTCGGCGAACCATAATCACGAATCCATGCGATCTCGCCAGCTTCATCCACTAAGATGAAGGTATGCCCCGGCTCACCGGAGCGCACTGCCCATTTCAACACATCATACTGACGGGATACCGTGCCATCGGCATCAATCAACATCGGCACATCAGCAATACTGTATTCGGCGATGGCAGCCGTTTGTTCAGCAAAGCTATCGAAAGCGATGCTCACCAGCGCCACATCCAGCGCTTGAAATTCAGGGTCACGTTGCAAATCCACGATTTGCTCGAGGCAAGGCGGTCAACCCCCTGCCATGTGGAAGTACAACAACACCCCCTGCCCGCGATAGTCGGCGAGCGAGACCTCCCCACCCTGCGCATCCGGCAAGGTGAAATTAGGCGCAGGCATCCCGACTGAGAGCACCTCACCCTCATCGGTGGTGTTGACACCACACGCTGCAAGAATCATCAGCGCCGGCACCGCCCACATCCAGATTAAAAAACGTTGGAACATCTCTGTTGTCCTACCAACTGACGGATTATCTCACTCATTATAACTCAATATCATCGAGCGAGATCAAGCCTTTCTTGAGTGCGTAGAGCATCGCCTGATTACGGTGGCGCACGTGTAATTTCGACAACACGTTACCCACATGGCTCTTGACCGTTTCTTCACCGATGACCAGCTTCTCTGCAATTTGTTTATTCGTCAGCCCCTGTGCCAATTCCAGCAACACATCGGTTTCGCGTTGTGTCAGGCTATTGCCGGGCAATTGCTTCTGCTTCATATCGCGCAGGATTGCGCCAGCAACGGCTGGATCGATCAAGGATTGCCCGCGTCGGGCACTGCGTATGGCATCGAGCAGTAATTGCGGATCGCTCTCTTTACGCACATAGCCGATTGCCCCTGCCCGCAGTGCCGCCAACACACGTTCATCATCGGTGTGGGCAGTCAGGACGACAACCTGTGTCTGTGGGGTGATCTCACGCAGGCGGCGGGTGGTCTCGATCCCATCGATCCCACCCGGCATGTACAAATCCATCACGACCACATCCGGCAACCAGCCTTCGATCTGTTCCAGCAAGGCTTCGCCACTCTCAGCAGTGCCGATCACTTCGATATCTGGCATCGCGCCAAGATAGCTCTGTATACCGCGCCGTACTACGTGATGATCGTCAACCAATACCACCTTGAACGATGTGATAGATGTGCTTGTCATGCGTTGACCTTATCGGCTAATGCTCGTCTTTGCTGGCGATAATACCACAACTGAAGCACCTGATTGAGAAAGAGCATACCAGCGATTAAGATCATGCTGGTGGTGATCCATTCATCGCTTGTTTCTGGCAGTAAGACAATGCCATTGCGCCAGACATCGGTGAAAGCCAATACCAACACCAACCCGAACCATGATCCCCAAGCGGCTTGTACCTGACGGGTGGTTGTATCAATCTCCTGTTCGCGTTCAGCAGGGCTTTTCATCTGAAGTTCGCGATCATACACACGATAAGCCTGATAATATGACCCAATCACCAGCAGTAAGAAACTGAGCGCAGTCAACGATGCCAGTATGTGAAGCGCGGGCATCGTCAGCCAGAGTGTTGGCATCATCCAGAAGCCCACCACGCCGATCACCGTATAGCCTAAGTAAGTGTAGCGCTGAAAACGATAATAAAGCGGATTATCGCGATCCACCCATGTCAAGAAATCGCTACGGATGGTTTGTGTGCGCCATAAGCTGATGATGCTGATTACAATACCACTAATGAAGGCAACGATGATGATCCCGAGCAATATCCAATCAATTGTCATGATCTCAACCCCGCGTGACCAGGGATTATTGAACAATAACGGTAAGGTGATGAAGATGGCACTGATTGCGCCAGCAAACTGCCCAACCTCCCGCGTGTGACGGCCGAGCAAGTCTTTCTGTTTATTTTTCATATCGGTTTCGCTCTCTTCTGATGTTTGATCGAGTTGAATTAAAGGTAAATGGATGCTGAGGTGCGTGCCCTCGCCGATGACACTGTCTAAGTGCAGTGTCCCTTTAAGCGTTTCGATGCGCGAGCGGATGTTATTCAAGCCCATGCCCATATCCACCTGTGCGATGTCGAAGCCCTGACCATCATCGCTGATGGCGAGGATGAGGGTGTGTGCATCGTGCTGTTTTAACCGCAACTGCACATGATGTGCCCGTGCATGACGGGCGATATTCGACAAGGCTTCTTGCGCGATGCGAAACACCGCTTCCTGTGCGCCAATCGGGAATTGGGTATCGTCGGGCAGTTGTCCAAATTCTGTCACGATTTGTGCGCCGGTACGGTAGGAGAAGGCTTCTGCCTGTTCGCGCAGGGCATCAATCAAACCTGATTTTTCAAGCGGGGCCGGCGCGAGTTGTTGCAACAGGGCCCGCATTTCTACCATCGCTTCCTGAGCACTCTGGCGCACATCGAGCAAAGCCGCTCGAGCTTGTATCGGGTCTTGATCCAGATGGGCATGGGCGGCTGCCGCGCTGATGCTCATGCTGAATACCTGTTGTTTGATCGAGTCGTGCAAATCGCGGGCGAGGCGGTTGCGTTCTTCCTGTGCGGCGGCCTCACTGATCTGCTCGTATAACTTGCCTCGCATTGTGGTCAAGGTATGGCGTTCATCAATCAATTGATTGATCTTATGGCGGATCGGGCGCAAGGGATCACGCACTTCCTTGATGAGGGGCGGTAAGGATTCATTCTGGTTGAGGCGCATTAAGGTCTTATCCACGCGCTCAAGATGCATGGCAAGCGTGTTCAGTGTGGCATAGTTCAGAATAACCACCAGCAGACCATACAAGGCTGTCCCCGGCAACCAGTGAACCCCCAACTGATCAAGCAGTGGCATGGTGACGACATACGAAAAGATCGCAACGAGTGTGACTTCAAAGACCACAGCCAGCAACCAGCGCCACCCGATAAAGCGCTCGGTGCCGTCTTGTGTAGTATGAATCCATTGTTCAGGTATTAAAGACATCGTATATCATCCTCTCTAGTCGTTAGCTCTATCATAGGTGTGATTGTATCTGAAATGCTCAACGAAATTGGGGATTGTGCCTCCCCCTTTTGGGGGATATTGTGCGAATTATCACTCGCGCTTGACTGGTTGGTAGCTTACGGTAAGCTAAACCATACAAGGATTCAATATGTGCCACTTGAAAAGATACTCAACACAGAACACGCTAACAATTATGGTAAAGATAACTGAACACAGTGGGTCAACTCACAATTATGACAGTATATAACCAACTGTCATTAGGAGAGACGCAGAACATGGAAAGCAACACTAAAATTTATCCGATTACAAGAATTTCTTTGCTGGGGTTGTTAACGATTATTCTGATTGCATTGGGCTTGCGTTGGGCAGATATGGGCGCAACAGTGGGTTTTCGTTACGATCAAGCGACATTATCCCAATTAGCACTGGAAATGGCACATGGAGAAAATATCCCCTTAACAGGCATTGAATCATCAGCCGGTGTGCCCAATTCACCGATGACCGTCTATTTCTTAGCGCCTCTCTTTGCGATAAGTAGCAACCCGCTTGTTGTGACATTCTTCATTGTCATTTGGAATGTGATCGGGGTTGCGCTGTTATGGGGCATCGCACAACGCTATCTTGGGAATCAGATTGCCTTCGTTGCGGGGATAGCCTATGCAGTCAGTCCCTATGCAATTGTCTACAGTCGCTCGATATGGGCACAGGATTATCACACCCCATTTATTTTGATGGGTATTTTTTGTGGTTTATTAGGCTTTCTTGAAAAGCGATATTGGGCACAGGCCTTGACCTTACCCCTGCTCCTCATTGGATTTCAGATTCACTTTGCCGCGTGGACACTACTCCCTATCTATTTTTACTTTTTGTGGATAGGGCGCAAACATTTGCAATGGTCTGCATTGGGCATTAGTTTGATGCTAGCAACCCTCTCTATAGTGCCGTTCATCTTAGGTATTCAGCAACAACCGTCAGACACATCAGAGCGTGCAGAACTCATCCTGTTGATTTTGTCTGATGGCATCACTTTTCGCTGGTATCCTCTGGAACAAGTCTATAACCTGATCACAGGTGTGGGTTATAACAACCTCAGTGCGTTTAATGGCAACCTCGTCACATTCTTATATATTGAATGGCTCTGGTCGGGCTTGGCAATCTTAACTGTCGTTGGGCTTATCGCTATTTTGAGACCCTTGTGGCGCAGGTTTGCCGTTTTAGTCTGGATTTGGGCAGGCATGACACTGCTTGCATTCATTCCAATTTGGACAGGATCCGGAGTTTATCAGCATTATTTTATCCCTTCAATCCCGGCATTCTCTCTGCTGATAGCAATCGGACTCATCTCGATTGTTCATTGGCTAGAAGCCTTACCCAATGTTGCCCTATACCGCATACTACAAATCGCTTTATATGGTGGTACGGCGCTAGTTTTTTTATCGCAAGGGATAGGAACCTTACAGAGTTACCCATACAATCTGGTCAATTATCAGGCGATTAACGGTGGGGGTCAGACAAGAACGCCTATCACTTATTTACTAGACGTGCGCGACGCCTTACAAGCCTATGATGATGTGATTATCCTCGGCAGTAATCCGCACGAGAGCAACTATTACGTGTGGGAACCGATGCTCTACGAGAGCACACAATGCGTGCGGGATCTGCTGATACTCGACGGGGTGGTTGACATCCTACCAGCCGGTGAGTACGCGGTGCTAGTCGCGCCCCTAAGCCCGATCAACGCCAGCTATGAAGTTCCCGAACGGTATCAACACGATGAGCCACAGGTATTCCCACTGCGCGAGGGCGAAGACCCGTATATTATCTACCCCTTTGAGCAAGCGCCACAATGGGATGCACCCGTGACCCCGGTGGAATCAGCACCATTCGAGAATGGTCTGCGCCTGAACGGGTATCACCTCGGTGAGGGGTACATGCAGTTACACTGGCAAGTCCTCCGCGCTGACCCACCGAGCAGTTATCAATATTTTGTGCATTTTATGGACGAGAACGGCGAGCGCATCGGGCAACGCGACGCGCCTTTCTACGTGGGTCAACATTGGTGTGAGGGCGATACGCTCATCACCTCGGTATTGGCAGATATTCCAGCAGAGGCAACAACGCTACGGGTGGGCATGTACACATTGGATGCTGATGGGGGCACAAGCACTCAAAACACCGTCAATGCGGAGGGGGATACTCAGGGACAATGGGTGGAAATCGTGCTTGAGCCTACCTCTTGAGGGACAGCGTCATCACAACCATTTGGAATTTGTGATATTTATAAACACAATCCTAACCAACACCGAACAGCATCTTGATCGTCAAGAAAAGATAAATAATGTACACTTGTTCTACTGCATCTTTGTCAATAGCATGGGAGCAAGTACATGACCGGTTCACCGGATGCACAGACATTGCGCGTATTTCGCTTCGTGCGGGATTATATTCGCGAGCATAGTATCGCCCCCTCTCAGCGTGAGATTGCGCAGGGGACATTCATGGCAACCACAACGATGGTCTTACATCTGACGCGCCTTGAGATGCTCAGATGGTTGTATCGCGATTATAACATCCCGCGCTCCATCCGCCTCGATGAGAACGCGCCGGATGACACGCAATTCGAGCAACTGTGGCAAACCGCGCTCAATGCGGAAGAGGAGACGCTCTGAGTGCGGGTATCGGTGGCGGTGCAACATATCAGATGTGATACCAGTTCGGATATGCAACACCCTATAATTATGTAGCCTTGGTTCAATTGTCCATTGCGTCACAAATCGAGTCCCTCAATTTCTTTCCTTAGCTCTTGGAAAAAACGCTCAACAGGGTTTAGTCTGGCGAATAAGGGGTTGGGAGATAAAGTCAACGTCGAGTTGGGTCACGGATTGAGCGCGATGAGAACGTACGCCATCCCAGATGATGCCATTCACTAACAATCTTGCGTTTCGCTGTAGCTTTGCTGCCCTAGCCCCGGTAAGGGTGCGATTTGTTCGTTGAAAATTTATGCATTCTGGTTAAATTCAGTGATGAAGCCAATTGCAGTTGCAACACCTGAGCCTTGATTGGAGCTACCACCACCTTGCCCACTATCATCAGCACTAAAATTTGTTTCAATCATTCTTGTCTCCTTCTTATAAACAATTGGATAGGATGTTGAGCATCGTTTACCTCAAGTCTTTAGATGTGTTTACCTTATCAATCCCAATTCTAATAGTTGGCAGGCTTATTATAGAGATCTACATATGCTTCGAGATATTCTCGTAAAGTCTTTTTAGGATAAACGCGATAGCCTTGTTCACTATCATCTTCTTCCCAATGATAAGTGGGGGTGACATTATCATTGTCATAATCAGTCATAAAATAACGATAATCATAGCCTCCATGCTGAAAAAAGATAAAAGATTTTTCGGGTATGACAAAATCGAACTTCTCTCTACTCAAGAAATGTTGCCAATCTTGTTTAATCGTCAAAAGCTGTTCATAACTCCAATCAGACCCTGCATGGATGTTCATTATCCCTCGCTTGCCCATCACTTCAAGGTATTCTCGGTATAAACGGGGCAATCGGCTGACACCCTGAGCTTTCATGAGGTTCTCTATTTCTTTAGTAGTGCAACCAATACAGGGCGGTACACCTCTTGGATTTGTCTTACGAACTCTATTGATAAGGTAATGCCCGAAATGTTTTATATGCTTCATTGTCCCACTTTTCCTATAATTTGGTTGAAATTTGTGGCATTCTGGTTAAATTCAGTGATGAAGCCGATTGCAGTTACAACACCTGAACCTTGATTCGAGCTACCACCACCTTGCCCACCAATCCCAATTCTAATAGTTGGCAGGCTTATTATAGAGATCTACATATGCTTCGAGATATTCTCGTAAAGTCTTTTTAGGATAAACGCGATAGCCTTGTTCACTATCATCTTCTTCCCAATAATAAATAGGTGCATCATCATTGTCATGATCAGTCATAAAATAACGATAATCATAGCCTCCATGCTGAAAAAAGATAAAAGATTTTTCGGGTATGATGAAATCGAAGTTATTCATCTTCAAGCTGGCTTGCCACTTTTGTTTGATCGTCAAAAGCCGTTCATAACTCCAATCAGACCCTGCATTGATGCTCATTATCCCTTGCTTACCCATCACTTCAAGATATTCTCGGTAGAAACGGGGCAATCGGCTGACACCCTGAGCTTTCATGAGGTTCTCTATTTCTTCAGTAGTGCAACCAATACAGGGCGGTACACCTCTTGGATTTGTCTTACGAACTCTATTGATAAGGTAATGCCCGAAATGTTCTATATCCTTCATTGTCCCACTTTTCCTATAATCTGGTTGAAATTTGTGGCATTCTGGTTAAATTCGATGATGAATCCAATTGCACTTGCAACGCCTGAACCTGTATTATCTTGCGTACTTCCTGATTGCGAGTTTATATCTATACCTTCTGCCATGTTTTATCTCCTATATCTTTTATCTTAGTTGAATATAAACATTATGAGGATTATTTATTCATTTTTTCGACACCAGCGTTTATCATGTTTTGAACTATTTTCCTATAAGCCTCATCATCGAGTTGATCCAGCAAAACATATTCTTCAAACTCTTTATGAAAAATATAAAAATTATTTGAATTGCGTTTATCAGGGATAAGCGTAAATTCTTCAGCTCGATCTGCCCATAATCTCTCTACACGAAATTCTTCAATCAAATCTATAGACTCTGATTTAACCTCGACTCCAACGCTTAGCATTTTCTTGATAACATTTTCTATTAAATTCTTAGCTACCAAGACGCGAGATATCGACATTGCATGACGACGATAGATTAAATATGTAGATTGAATAGATGTGGTTTTATCAGATAGTTTTGGATTAGCAATAAGAAAATGTCTATTAGGCTCCATCCAAAGCAAAGAATAGTCCTCGAATTTTTCAGATAACATCGTACTATCTCCTTTAATCAATACTTTCGCCAATTTTGAAACTTATGGATAAATCTCAAATTCAGCTTGCCCTGTATCAGGATCTACAATTACTATCACCAAATCTGGGTCTACTGGGATGTCAAGTTCAATTAATACAACCCATTTTCCTGATTCTTCGTCAAACGTAGCAGTAGAGCCAACTACTGGAAATATTTCTGCGTTTCCCCAAGATTTAAATGCAATTTGAATTGCATCTTCAGCGTTCATGCTGATGCTCCTGAGTTTCACCTTTATATACTATAAGGACTTCATCTTCAATTTCCTGACGAGGCTTTCGTAGTCCCATAAAACTGGGACTACGAAAGCCTCGTCAATTTAACCTGCACAAGGTGTCTGGTCACCCACTCCTTGCATAGATTGAGACCCGACAAATTTTTCACCACAAAGACCACGAAAAACACGAAAAAAAGAACCTGTTTTTGCCCTTCTTTGCGCACTTGGAGATCTTTGTGGTAAAGCTTTTTAGCAACACAATTACCCTGAATCATCGATCTATTTCGAATTTTAACGACCAGTGAGACCAGAAAATGATCATCTTCTGACACCTTGTTCGTAGACCCCAGTTTTATCCATGACTTGCAACTAGCACCATTGGTTACTACAATAGAAGAATTAGAATGTAAACAATCAGATGGCTATGCAAATAAATTTTCTTCTGGTCTAGCCTTAATAGGTCTCAATCAATTGAAAAAAATAGATTCCATAAACGAAAAACGCCGTCAAACTGCACAAGTATGGGATGATTGGTGTAGAAATAATAATTATAAACCCCCTACTGTTATACAAAATTCTATCCCCGTATTTCTACGCTATCCAATAATGATTGAACCTAATAAGAAAGCTGATACGAGGTGGGTGGCTAAGGAACTAAAAGTAGAATTAGGAGTGTGGTTTGTTAGCCATTTACATCCCCAAAATCATTACTTGGTAGGATTCCCTAATGCAGATAAAGCCATAGCCCAATGTGTTAATTTACCAGGAATTATCAAATGCTGATAAATTTTATCAAGGTGTTGCCAATAATATGATGAAACTTCCTATACTTCTGAAACGTATCTATATCATCCTTAAAAATTTGCCGGACCGTAAATTTAGAAGACACTTCTTTACATATGTCTACCAACGTTTCATTATCAGGAATTATCAATATAAGCAGCAGATAATTCTCACAGGGCTTCCGCGTAGCGGTACAACTTTACTATATAACATGCTAACATTCGCGCTACCATTTTATTCATCTGACCCAGACGAATATCATGCAAAATCGTCACTGATTTATGATGAAAATCACCTCACCAAAAACTTTGTAGATATGTTCCACATCAAGCAATTGAATGAATATAACATCTATAACAAGAAAATTATATTTATTATTCAGATACGCGATATACGCGATATAATCACATCGATACATCATAATGTACCGGATGATTACTTTATAGGATATGCCAATCGATACTCACCAGGTGGTATTGAAAATGTAAAAGGTGGAGTCCCGCCCCGTTTTATTGAACAGGGATTGCGTGATTATATGGCTGGTATTGCAACCATAAAGTCAAGTAACTACCCATCAATAGTCGTTAATTATGAAGATTTTATAACCAATCCCGACGATGCTCAGCTCCTTATCGAGAATTTTATAAATCAATCACTACAAGCTTCTCTCAGTGAATACCACAATCATCCTGATAGAATCGTCCTAAAAAATGAAGAGGCACGCGATCAGACCCTTGTCAGACATACACAGGCAATAACCACATCTCGTATCGCAAAATGGAAAAACCCAATACATGCTGAAAGGATTAAGGATCAATTTACACATTATCCCGAACTGTTTAGTTTATTGGAAACATTAGGCTACGAAACAGATCGAGCATGGTTTGATGCGTTTATAATTAATGATAATAATGATCAAAGAAAATCAAGGAGGGATGAAATGCTATGAAACCCTTAAATGACTACAGTGGAAAGAACTTTTGCATTGGATTTCATAAGACCGGAACCACAGCTCTCCGTACAGCCCTCGAACAATTAGGGTATCGTGTTTGCAGACCTGTAGGCGTAGTGGGAGCGAGCGTGTCACATAGCTCGCCACTTTATTTCTTGTAATTTTTGGGTTCAAAATAAGGTGCTGAGTGACGGTTTCTTATACTTTGAATAGCTGAACGTGAATTTTGAAACAGTTTACAAGACAAATAGTGTTTCTCTAGTATACTTTTTGTCCTAGATAGATTGTTAATCCGTATCTATACCTCGTTGATGGAGTCTAATCGCTCGTCAGATAGATCAAGATTGGGTACTTTATCTTTCCATGTTTCGGATTCAAATTTGAGGAAAAACAGAGCACCTTGTCCATAAACCGACATTCAGAGGGTACTTTCTTCAAGAGTATAGAATTTAAGCACCGTATCTCCGAGCAAGGTCGCAATCTGTAAATGTACATCTTCGACATTGGTGACCAGCCGCTGTCGGAAGGTATTGGTGTGGATCGTGAGGAGATGGATGCCCTCAAACATCTGAAAGACGCGTCGCATGGTTGGATTTTGTGTGGGCTTGCCCTTCTGGTCGGGGATGGTCTGATCTTGTTCGAGCAATTGTTGTGGCAAATGGTGTTCAGCCAGTGCATAAATGAGTAGGCTCAGTCCCATGACCATCAGCAATGCCATAATACGAGAGGGTTTCTTCAAGAAGAGGCTGTGCGCGAAAAACATGGGGTCTTTCAAGAAACGAAATCCCCGTTCAACCGAGGCGTTTTGATCTTTGTAGAGTGTGAGCAAATCTTCTGTGGGCAGTATAGCTGTGTCGAGTACATTGGTGGCAATGATGTACTTGCCGAGTGGCATTTGTGCGTGAGCAATGGCATCATCGTCGGTGACAATGGTGAGTTTGAGATACCAATCCGTGACCGTTTCACTCGTTTCAGTAGGTCGTCCGGGTTGGGTGTAGCGTTCCCTAGAGCTGACCTGCCCAAGAATGGTATGAAAGTTGTACTTCTTGTTGAAACGTTCAAGGGCTTTGTAAGCATCTTGAGCGCAGTTGAAAGCTTGTCGTTCCAGTTTCTTAGCGGCTTTATCCAAGTTGATGCGTTCCCGTTGAATACGCTTCTGAAAACCTATCTAACAAACTACTACACGACCAATTTAGTTCTTGCGTATGCTTCAACCGATTTTGAGCTAGAAATAACCTAAAAACCTTTTTGGTCGAGTACTACTATTCTGGCATAACTTGTTTTCTATCTCTTTCATGCATGTGTGGTATAACTCTCTGCCTGATAAAGGCTATTAGATCAGGTTCATTTAACTGACTTGTTTTAAATCCCGCAGGGTTAAGTGTGCCCATATCATTGATTCTTGTCAGAGCATCCATAAGAAGGTTAAATTCGCCAGGTGACGTATAAAAGATTGTGCGTTTGAAGGAGAATTCTTCAAATGTTTGATAAAAACTCTCAGTAGTATCAATACGATTCTGATCAGGAGTGACAGTATAGCCGTGTGAGTTCACAGCATACAAGAATGCTTCTTTGGTTGAACTGAATTCACTTACATCAGGTAATGCAGATGGCAATTGAATAGTATCTCTGTCGAAAAACGGGACAAAGGCGATATTTATAGAACCTTGCAAAACTACTAAGTACATATCAGAGAAAAGTTTTTTACTGCTTTCCTCCAATATCTCGCCAACATACTGATACACTCTACAATAAAAGTCTTGACTAGGTTTAAATTTCATTATGTATCCTTTATCTCATTGTACTAGTAGGGTCAATTGGAATAAATCTTCGAACAAGGTCTTCTAAAGCCCGAATCCCAGCATCTGAGAGTCTCGCAATATCAACTTCAGAAAGTTCAGTTAAGTTTGAGAATCCTTCAAAATTTTCGACATCAGAAAAATTATCTCTGATCCAATCTATCTTTGAGTTTGACTGCCCTCTAAGAAGCTCGCTATACTGATTTCGCCATGTTTGTATGCCTTGTACATGTTCGGTCAGTAATTCAGGTGAAGCACCAGGCATAGGAACTAGATATCCTCCTCTAAGATAGAATTTTATGAGTGGCTCATATAAATCAGGAAACTGATTGAGTTGGGTGATGTTATTTTTTTCAGTTCTTCCCAATGTAGAATATACTCGCAAGTTTGTCGCACTAACAAATTGGGGAATTTCTTTTCTCTTATGATCTGCAAATCCTTGTCTGAAGCACGAATATTCTCATTTATGAGCGCTGGATAATCAGCAAAGAGTAGACGTTTAACTTGTAAATGATCCGCCCACACTTTCACTCTTCGTAGATATTCCTATAACAACAACTTTAATACTGATTTTTGGGATGCATGTTCTTTTGTCCAATCCATTTTCAAAATTTCTTTCATCATTTAGACATTTCTGATCCTTCATAATGGGCTTAAGGTGGCGAACGTGCGGGAGGGCGCAACTTTGTTACGAAATTTGTGGCGCAAAATTAGGATATTATGGGACGAGCGTGGGCATTTTATCCTGCTTTGTTCGATTAAGATGTGCTATCCCAACAACGATCACACGGTTAAGCTATGACGGATGATAGATGTCCCCGCCTCGCCGATAGTCACCATGTTGAAGCTCGGTAGCGTATGCGCATTGTGGATCAGGCGTTGATTGGAGGCATCCGGATACGCGCTGAACTGGCACCACGATGACCCGCTGGAAACATACAGCACACCGTCGCGCACCACCTGCATATTCTGATGAATGTGCCCATGAAACACCCCACACAAGCGATCCCGCGCCTGACGCACCACCTCATGGAACGCCTCACCGTTCTCCATCCGCATCCACTCATCCACCCATGGCACATAACACGGCAATACGTTGTGATGCACTGCAATCACGAGCGGTTGTTCATCGTCACCGGTGCAGATCGTATCGAGCCAATCGAGCTGGTCTTGTGTGACCGTTCCGGATGGGCGCGTGGGATCGTGAGGCCCGTTGCTATCGAGATAGACCACTTGCACGCCCTTGACCGTGAACGTGCCATACAGCATAGCTTGTATATCGGAGGCACTCCGCCCCAGCAGATCACGTTGGAGTGCTTGCGCGTCATCATGGTTACCCGCTAAGTAATAAATCGGGGCGCTGACATCGGCGAATACCTCGCGCACTGCATGGTAAACATCCGGCGCAGGGTCATAGGCGACATCGCCCGTGTGCAAGATGAAATCCGGTTGAAAGGGCAATTGATTGATCTCGCGCACCAGCGCCTGCACGCCGATAAGCGGGGTGTATTGTGCATAGTCTTTGATGTAATCGGTATCTGGGTTCATGTGTGTGTCACTGATGTGCAAGAAACGTAGCGTTTGTATCGGCATGATGACCTATCCTTACAGAGTATGGTGTATGTGAATTTGGAATGTCGATCATTGTTATTCGCGTATTGGATTGCTCATGATTCATTGTACCTTATCTTCAAGATGCAAGGAGACTGAGTGCGATCTTGTGGGCGCATATCATCTTGGTGCGTGGCGCTCTATTGCTCGAATCAGTAGGGATGGCGCTCAGAATGCTCCCCTGCACCGATTGACTGAATTTAAACTTCAAATAAACAAAGTGTGGTATATTTCAAGGCATTACCTGTCACACAAGAAGCGGAGTACCTTTGATGTCACCATCGGCAGATTCCACACCGGAACTCACACCTAAAACATTCATCAACCGCGAACTGAGTACCATAGCTTTTCAACGGCGCGTGCTGGCAATGGCAGCTGATGTATCCCTACCCTTACTAGAGCGTATCAAGTTCATCGCGATTGTCGGCAATAACCTTGACGAGTTCTTCATGGTGCGCGTTGCCTATTATATTCATAAAGGACAATTGGGCATCACCAGCAGCCGCCCCGATGGCTATATGCCGTTGCAATTGTTGGCACAGATACGGCGCGAGGTGGATGAACTGTTACGCGAGAAACGGCGCATCCTCCACGAAATCCTCGCTGAACTCGAAAATGCGGATATTTATATCTTATCGTATGACAAGCTCGATATGAACCAACGTGCTGTCATTCGCGAGTATTTCACAGAGGCGATTTTCCCGGTACTCACGCCACTCGCAGCCGATCATGCACGTCCTTTTCCGTTCATCTCAAACCTGAGCTTGAACCTCGGCGTGTATGTACAACGCGGGCCAAACAGCGAGCCGGAGTTCGCACGCATCAAAGTGCCGGTGAGCGATGTGCTCAAGCGCCTGGTCAGTCTCAATCAAGTGATGCATGATTATGCCGCACAGGAACTGGCAGGGCATCATTTCTTATGGATTGAAGATGTCATCACCAACAACCTCGACATGCTATTCCCCGGTATGGACGTTCTTGAAGCCTATCCGTTCCGTGTGGTGCGCGATACCGATATTGATTATGAGCAAGAGCGCGATCAAGAATTGATGGATGTGATGAGCGTGATCGAACAGGGCGTGCGTGAACGGCGCTTCGGCTCGGTGGTGCGCTTGACCGTACCGCAAAATATTAGCGAGCGCATGTTAAAGCGTCTGCGTGATGGTCTGGAATTGAACCGTGATGCCTTCATCTATCAGATTGATGATACCCTCGGTAGCAATGACTTGTTCGAGATGGCAGCCATCAATCGCCCCGATCTCAAATACCCGCCCTTTGTGGCACGTCCGGTCGAGGCCTTACCCCGTGACATCAACATCTTCGATCAAATTCGTCAACGTGGGGATGTGATCGTGCATCACCCTTACGAGTCTTTCACGCCGGTTGAGGATTTCTTCCGCACAGCCGCTAATGATCCACAGGTGCTAGCGATCAAAGCAACGCTGTACCGCGTCGGTAAAAATTCGCCAGTGGTCGAAGCCCTGTTGGAAGCCCGTGATAATGACAAACAGGTGACGGTGCTGGTTGAACTCAAAGCGCGTTTTGATGAGGAGAACAATCTGACGTGGGCGCGGGCACTGGAAGATAAAGGCGTGCATGTAGTCTATGGGGTGGAGGAACTCGCGGTCAAAACCCATGCGAAGATTGTGCTCGTCGTGCGTCGTGAAGATGAAGGAGTGCGCCGTTATTTGCACCTCGGCACCGGCAATTATAACGCTGGTACAGCGCGATTGTACAGCGATCTCGGCGTGTTCACCTGCGATGATGTGCTGGCAGACGATGCTACGCGCCTCTTCAACCGCCTGACCGGTTACGCGCCGGAGACCAGTTATCGTAAGTTACTCGTCGCGCCCGATTACCTGTTCAACACCTTCTATGACTTGCTCGATAACGAGATTCAAGCGGCGCGTGAGGGGGAAGAATCTCGCCTGATCTTCAAGATGAACCAGTTAGAAGAAGATCGTATCATCCAAAAATTGTACGAAGCCTCACAAGCAGGCGTACAGGTTGATTTGCTGGTGCGCGGTCATTGTTGCTTGCGTCCGGGTTTACCAGGCATCAGCGATAATATCCGCGTGATTAGCATTGTTGGGCGCTTTTTGGAACATGCCCGTGTCTATTACTTCCGCAATGCGCCGGATGAGATGCAATTATTCCTCGGTAGTGCGGATTTGATGCGACGCAACTTGTACAACCGCGTCGAAGTGGTGTTCCCCGTCCTCGATCAATCGATCCGTCTGCGCGTTTTACGCACCCTCGCCACACAACTGCTCGATAATCAGGGCGCGTGGGAATTACAACCGGATGACAGCTATCAGTTATTGCGTCCCGCACCGGATGAAACGCCCGTTGATAGCCAGCAAATCTTCATGAACAACAGTTTCGGTCTGGATTTACTGCCATGATCGCCCTGAGAGGAGCCTGCTATGTCTGATCCTAACTTTCATGAGTTATTGGGCGACGATGGCGAATTCAAAGACCCCGTCAACGCCCGTTACGGGGTGTATTCACCTAAGCAACGCGGGCACTGGCGCGTCCCTGTGCTCATGCTGAGCCTGTGCGCCTGTGCCGTGATCGCCCTCATCTGGTACGGCTAAGGGGTTATTCAGCAGATTTCTTGACAGTCATCAAACGCTTGAAGATATAATTTTCGCCATCATAATTGCAAAACTCAAAACCGGCTTTGCCCATGCGGGCGAACACATCGTGCAGGGGGACATCTTTCCAATCGTTGACTTTATCCCCATTGGCGCGGTAATTCATGCCGTAAGATTTAACCACTGAAATGAGCATGTATTCCCATTTTTGCATGTGCTTGTTCCTTTCTATTTGGGTGATAGATAACTGGATTGTATGAACCATTGTACTGATTATAGCGTGACACGCACGTCAATAGCATAAAGTTGATAGAGATTGGTGAATAGCACAAAAGGATCACATGTGATGTATTGGGGCATTGACGGATGTAAAGGCGGTTGGATTGCGCTCGGTTTTGATCAAGCGGATGGCTATCAGGTGGCATATTGCGAGCAACTCAGCACATTCTGGGCGCAGTACGGCGCACAGGCTCAGCGTGTGCTGATCGACATGCCGATTGGTCTGGCGGACGATATTGACGGACGTTTAGCGGATGAGCAGGCGCGTCAGGTGCTGGGGGCGCGTCGTTCGTCGATCTTCTCGGTACCTACCCGCGAGGCAATCGCCTATGGACGCACCCACGCTTTCAACCGTGAGGCATACCGTGAAGCCTGCGCGATCAATCGTCAGGTGGAGGGCAAAGCCTTCTCGCTCCAGAGTTGGTACATCTGTCCGAAGATTGATGAGCTGGATCAGTTGCTGGTGGGCGATGCATCACGGGCGCAGATCATGCTCGAAAGTCACCCTGAAGTGCTGTTCTGGGCGCTGAATGGGGGTGAAAGTATGCGCTATAGCAAGAAAAGCGGTCTGGGCTTCATGGAGCGCGTGCGGGTGTTAGAGCGTCTGTATCCAGGGGCTTTTGCGCTCATCAGTACAGTGTTCGACGCGCATCAATCGGTGCTGGTGGATGATGATGTGGTCGATGCGCTGGTGTGTGCGCTGGTGGCGCGTGCGGGTGAGCTGGTTGCGATCCCTACCCACCCGAAACGCGATCGTTATGGTCTACCGATGCAAATTGTGCATCCGCCATTCACTTAAACGTCAAACGCCCAATCGCCATCGCGCATGATGGGTTCGGCAGTGCCATCCTGACGGATACCATTGACTTGCATTTTCAGCGAACCGATCATGAAATCGACGTGCGTGATGCTATCGTTGCCACCAGCTTGTGCAAATTCTTCTTCGCTCATCTGTGGCCCGCCTTTGAGGTTGTTGCGGTAGGGTGCACCGATGGCGATATGGTTGGCGGCGTTCTCGTCAAAGAGCGTCTCATAGAACAGTCGTCCGGTGCGGGCAATCGGTGAGGTACTGGGCGCAAGTGCGACTTCGCCCAGATAACGCGCTCCCTCATCGAGATTAATCAGTTCTTGAAAGGCATCTGCCCCTTTGCCCGCGCTGAAATCAACAATGCGTCCGTCTTTGAAGGTCACGCTGAAATCGTCGATTAGTGTGCCACTATAATTGAGCGGTGTGGTCGCCCGCACTGTACCGTTGACACGGTCTTTGTGGGGCATAGTGAACACTTCTTCAGTGGGGATATTGGGCATATAATTCACGCCTTTGTTCGTGACATCGCCTCCACCCATCCAGATATGATGATCCGGCAAGCCGATCGTCAAATCGGTGCCCGGTGCGCTGTATGTCAGAGATTTGTACTGGCGCTGGTTGAGATAATCAGCGATGGTTTGCAGGCGTTGAGCGTGATCACCCCACGCACTGACTGGATTCTCTTGATCGACACGGCAGGTCTCGAAGATGTATTGCCATAATTGCGCCACGCGCTGATCTTCCGGCACATCCGGTAACATCTTATCTGCCCAGACTTGCATGGATACCGCGCCGATTGTCCAAGTGCCATAGCCTTGGTCGTTCAGCAGGCTAATCGGACGAAAGAGCGTGCCGGAGGCTTTCTGCATCCGTGCGATCTTACTTTGATCCTGACCGGCGAGCAAATCCGGATCGCCCCCAATCAAGAACATGATGTTGCCCTGCTCTTCGGTGATGGTCTTACGCGCCTGAAAATAAAATTCGTCGGTCAGATCAAACGATGCATCCGGCGCATGTTCGAGGCGGATTTTGGTCAGCATCTCGTCGCGCCACTCCACCTTGACATAGGTTGCGCCCGCTTTATAGGCTTCTTCGACGACATGATGTACCAGCTGGCGAATAGTAGGGTCATCATCCAGCATCGCCTGCACCATCAAGCGCGTGCCCGGCTGAACATTATTGCCCACACGCACCAGTAACTCCGCATATTTTCTTAGATTGGTTGCAAAATCAGACACAACAAACTCCTATTTCAATTGATTGGATGGAGGACACGATCACGACACACGTTCAAGGCATAACCGTTTCAACCGATTGCACGTATTTTAGTTGATTTTGTAACAATTTGCTCAGATGACCGTTTAGAATACCACGGCTTCATCAAAAATGGAGTAGAATATAAATAAGGACGTTCTATAAACAATCCCACCATATCGTGGCATAATCACTGCAAATGAGGAATTAATTAGGGGATTCCGCATCGATTCGCCTATAGATGGTGTTAGAATTTGCGTAGTAGAAAAGATACTGAGATATATGGTTGAATTTGAAAACGATTATCCTACATTCGAAGACCTCGACGTACTTGCAGAAGCCTCACAACTGCTAACTGTCGTGGATCTCGATCAGGTCTTACATAAGGTGATTGCGCTTGTTAGCCAACGCATGGAAGCGCAAAAGACCAGCTTGTTCCTGCACGAAGATGAGAGCGTATCATGGGAACACATCATCACCATGCGTAACCTATCCCCCGATCAATCGATTAAGGTCGTTGCACAGGTGCTCTCGGAAGGCTTCGCAGGCTGGGTGCTGGAACATAAACAGGGTGATATCATCTATGATACGCAACAGGATGATCGTTGGATTGTGTTTGAAGATGATCCGATCATAGCCCGTTCGGCGATGTGCGTGCCGTTCATTATCAACGGCGAGGTGATCGCCTCGGTGACCATGATCCACGAAGAACCGAACCACTTCCGCCCGCATCATCTGCGCTTGATGGAGATCATCGCCAATCAGACTTCTGTGGCGATCCGCAACGCGCAACTATTCAACCACCTGCGCGAACAACGCCGTCAATTGCACGCGGTGTTGCAATCGATGCGCGATGTTTTGCTGGTGCTCAACCGTAACAAAGAGATTGTGATGCTCAACGAGGCAGGGCTTGCCTTGCTCGGTGTAGAGATTCAAGCGCAGGCAATCGGGATGCCCCTCAATCATTTTACGATGGTCGATGATGTGTTCACGCCCGTGATGGACATGCTCGATACAAACGTGATGGATACCACGCGCTGGCGCTTTGAAGCACGCTCCGAACGGCGCAATACGGATTATTTTGTGCGCATGTCGCTGTGGGATGCAGACGAAGAATTACTTGGTTATGTGATCGTGATGCACGACATCACAACCCTGCGCGATTTAGCACGCTTCAAAGATGAGATGTTGCGCGTCGCTAGCCATGATTTACGCAGTCCATTAGCGCTGGCTGCCGGATACGCCGATATGGTCACCATAGACACGCCTGATCCGAATTCACCGGTGCATTTTTATATTGATACCATCAAGCAACAAATTGAGCGTATGAGTAATTTAGTAGAAGACCTCTTGCGGGTGGAACGTATCCGCACGTCGCCGCTGGAGTTACGCGAGCGTTCTGATATGAGTGCCCTGCTCAAGCTGGTACTGGTCAATGCGCGGCCACTTGCTAGCACGAAGTCCATCACGCTGGAATCCGACATACAATTAGCAGATGTCCCTTTGATTGTTGCTGATCCCGTCTTGATTCGGCAAGCGATGGAGAACCTCATCAGCAATGCCATCAAATACACGCCCGACGAGGGGACTGTGCGCGTGATCGCCTATTATGATACGGATCGTTTTTACTTTGTGGTAGAAGATACCGGCATCGGCATCCCTGATGATAACCTGCCCTACGTGTTCGAATCGTTCTATCGTGTTAACTCCAACAAGATCAAAGCCAAAGGGAGCGGTCTGGGCTTGAGCCTGGTCAAGAATGTCATCAACCGGCATGATGGCGATGTATGGGTCAAGAGTCAGGAAGACGTGGGCAGTCGCTTCGGTTTCTGGTTACCCCTGCGCTCCAGTTTGGATCCACAGGACAACCAACAGGGTCAGCACGAAACATTCTAACGCTCAGGGTACAAAGACCGTCACCGATTCCCAGATGATAGGCAAAGCGAAATACTCGTGCCAATGTGCCTCACTGCGATCCAGTACACCATACACGTGCAGCGGATATTTTTGCGTCAGCGCATCCTGCGCGATGCCCACAAGCGGGCTATCGGCAAAGGTGATGAGCGGAGTGGTCAAGGGTATCTGCTCATCATCGACGGCGCTCAGGTAGTCCGGTATGGGAAACGTCGGGCGCTCGCGTTGAGAGGCATCGGCATAGGGGCGTGTTTCAGGGCGCAGGGGTTGTGCGCCGAAGGCGACAATCGCCATCGGGAAATCCACGCCAGCAATCTCAGTCAGGTGTACAGCTTCTACCAGACCGCCCAACCGCACCGAACCATCCCAACGCAGGTTATCACTCTGCCAGCGTAATTGCGTCAGCGCGATGCCCTCGTCACTGTTCCAGCGCAAGGTTAACACCGGTGCGGGTGTCTCTAAAGTGAACAACCCCTGTTCGCCCTCACATCGCGCTGAACCTGCATCGCTATCGAGCCACAGGCGATTTTGTGCATAAGGGGGGATTTGCCAATCTGCTGTGAGTTGTCCGGCGAGTTCGTCGTTCATGCTGCATACTCCTCAAGTGATGCGCTATCTATCCGCCCAGTATACCGGAACAAAAAACGCTATCACATGGTGTCTGTGACAGCGTTCAGGGGTCTGTAAGTGTGGGTTGAAGCCCACCCATCAGGATTGTTTGCGGACGGGCTTGGACTGACTTTTCTCGGCGCGTTCGCGCTTCTTAGCTTTTTTGCGACGTTCAGCGGCGTCGTATTCATAATGTTGATAGTTATATTCGTACATGATGTGTGTTCCTCATTATGTGTGTGTGATGTGTGTGATCGAGATCTGTTATTGGCGTTTTTCAGCACGTTGGCGCTTTTTGGCTTTTTCGCGCCGTTCGCTAGCTTGATATTGGTAGTGTTGATAATTGTACTCGTACATGGTTCGCTCCTGTTGTGTGTGATCTAACCCAAAAACCCAAAATAACCGATTTTATGGGTAAATATTTGCAAATTAAAGACTAGCGTCGGCGTGTTGCCTGGTTGCCCCGATTTTCTTGGTGACGGTTGCCTCGTACTTGATGGCGTAATGCTTTTTGCTGACGTTCGGTGGCATCGTATTTGTACAGTTGGTATGCTTCGTTCATTTGATTCTCTCTCCCCTGATTATCCATCTCACTAACCTTTACGTGCTTGGGTGGCAAATTGTTTTAAATTGGTACATTTCTTACAAAATTTTTATGAAACGCATTTGCCTGTGACGATTTCCTCTGGTGTGATTCAGGTCGCGAACACATCATCGTGGGCATAGATGCCTGCGATGCCAGTTTGTTCTAACTTAACCTACGAAAAGAGCACTAGAAAAGTTCAATATTGGACAGAACGAAGAAAAATGGGTTGCTACCCAAAGACAATGCCTTGGCAAAGTTTCTAGGACGTGTGTTTAATTTTAAACGCTATTCGGTAGCAACCCCCATCGGATTAATCTGGTGTATCTCAGAACTGCTTCCCATCAGTTCATTTACCCGCCTATCCGATAAATCGGGTAAACTATAGTCATTATATGCACTTTTTCGGGTAATGTCAAGTTAATGCTGTGATAAATATGCCCTATTCAGAACTTTAAGGGGTCACTAAAGCTCTATTTTGCGTTTTTAGCATAAACACCACACTCATTTATGCATAAAATCGGGTAAAGCAACACAGGGTCTACAGATGGTGCACTAACAGCTGAGCGATTCGTAGGGTTTGTTGAGCGTGCTGGGTATCGTCCGACTGCAAAAACCACGATGCACTGAGACACGCATAAGCAAAGGTAAACTGCAACAGACGCAAGTAATCCATATCCAGCACATCGGCGAGTATCCACGCCTGACGAAGCAAGCGTGCCTCGTGGTAAACGGGCGGGTAGTGGTGCATCGGGTTACAGAGTGTATTGGCACAGTCGTAAGTGCGCTCACCGATTAATCCTTTGGGATCAAAAGCGAGCCATCCACGCCTGCTATGGCGAATGTTGGCGTGATGAATATCACCGTGTAAGACGCGCACATCTTGCGGATTGTTCAGCAGGTATCTGGTGATGACTGCGCCACGCCCATATATAGAAGCGGGGTCTCTTCTGGCTTGCTGAAACAAGGCTTGAAACCAACGATCCAGCGTCACAAGCTCAGCAGGAGCGTTATCAGGCGGTATGCTGTGCAATTGTCCGATCACCCCGGCGATAATACCTGTGGCGTGATCGTCTTCTCCACGATGCACAAGCCCTGTGAGATCATCACCTTCTGCATATTCGAGCAATTGTGCGCCCGCATCCGAACGCAAGAGGTATACAGCACCCCGTCCGCCGAAGTGCATCAATGCCTGTGCGCCGAGCCGTTCTTCATGGGCATTCGGTGCAATTAACTTGAGCACCACCTGTTGCCCCTCACTGTTGCTGACGGTGTATACCCTACCCGTGTCCGTTTGCGCCAGTAAGCGAGGGGCGCTCAATTGCCATGCGCTGAGATAATGCAACAGTTGAGTATGATCAGCTTGATTCATTAATCTGTTCCCTTCGTAGAGCCATCATCTGCAGGTCACCTATTCATGCACTATAATGAGGGTGAGCAATCATCTGCAAGGGAGTGAATGTCATGCGTTATCTCATCATTGTACTGTGTCTGTTGGGTTTGAGCGCGTGTAATCTGGGTGCCCCAACCGATAGCGCCAATACGCCTTCTGACGCAACCGCCACACAGGCTGAGGCGATCACGCCGTTTTCGATCACCGAGCGTCCACGTCCGACAAGCATCTTCGGCGTGACTGACGCCCCTGTGGCGCTCGATTATGAGGGTCAACTGGTCTATGCACGGCGCGAGAACAGCACCGGTTGGGATATTTTCACCATGAATGCTAATGGCACTGCCGTCACTAATCTGACCAATCGCGCCGGCGACGATGTGCGCCCGAATTGGTCACCGGATGGCAGTCAGATTGCCTTCGATAGTGATAGTACGGGCGATCAAGAAATCTTCGTGATGAATGCTGATGGCAGTAATTTGCGTAACATCACCAATAATCCTGCACAGGATTTGCGGGCGGATTGGTCACCGGATGGCAGTCAGATTGCCTTTCATAGCAATCGGAGTCCGGGCAATTGGGATATCTGGGTGATGAATCCTGATGGGAGCAATCCGCGCCGACTGACCACCAGCAACACCAACGACTTCGTACCATCATGGTCACCGGATGGGACACGCATCGCCTTTCACAGCAACCGTACCGGCAATTATGAGTTATACAGCATCGCGCCCGATGGCAGCGATTTAACGCGCTTGACCAACAACCCCGCCGATGATTTCGCGCCGGAATGGTCACCCGATGGGGCGCGCATTGCCTTTCATACCGATCGCGATGGTAACTGGGAAATTTACACCATTGCCAGCAATGGCAGTGATGCACGTCGTTTGACCAATCATCCGGGTGCGGATTACTCGCCAACGTGGTCACCGGATGGCGCGTTAATCGCCTTCCACAGCGTGCGCGATACCGATCGTGACCTATTCGTGATTGCGCCGGATGGCACAGGCTTACAGGCGATCACCTTCACCCTGCAAGAAGAGCAAACGCCACACTGGCGACCGTGACCGAGTCACTCAATTCACTGGAGAGAGAGGATTTTCTCATGCGATACACGATGCAATACACATATGCTACCCTTATTGTGCTGATGTGGGCGCTAGTCGCCTGCGTGCCGACCACCACCACTGTCATCGATGACGATGATGAACCGATTCCCACGCGAGAAGGCGTGATTGAAGGCGGAGAGGATAGCATCACCGGTGATCCGGGCAGTGGCTTTGGTCTGGACGATGAAAACCTGGTTGAGGGCTTCGTCGCCGAACTCAACGGCACACAGGCCGTCACGGTGGCGGGCGAGGGCACACTCACCTGCGAGAATGGTGTGCCTGTCATTCGTGCGTCAATCGATGATTTCCCACAAGTCGCGATCATACTGACCAGCGGCGCGACTCCCGGCAATTATACGCTTCAAGATAACCCCGGCGATGGGAGTGCAGCGAGTGCCACCGTGTTCTTAGAAGATGGGCGTGCATTCGCCAACGAGGTTGAAGGGCTCGCTGTCATCAACGATCTAGCGACAGAAACCGGACAGCCGGTAATCGGCAGTTTTGATTTTTCCGCCAGCAGTGGCACAGAAACGATCAGCGCCCGTGGCGAGTTTAACTTCAGCGCCGATGCCGATAGCACCTTCTGTTCATAAAGCGTTTTTTAAGGCGATATCATGATGAGGTTAACAAATGAAAGCAAGCATACGTTTACCTGTTCCTTATCGGGCAGATTGATCTACAATGGAGGCCGTTAATCACAAGGCGATAATTAAGAGGACAAACGATGCGCTTATACTTCATCCGACACGGACAATCTGCCAACAACGCGCTGGGGGCTATCCCCAATGAAGATTTTGAGCGCCTGCGCTCATATGATCCGGAACTGACAGAGATCGGCGTGCAACAGGCAGAACTCGCCGGACAATTCTTGAAAGATGGCGTGGACATGCCCCATGAGGAATCCGAGCCGTTCAGCTTCACCCATTTATACGTCAGCCCGATGATCCGCGCCCTGAATACAGCATTTCCCATCGCAGAGGCGCTCAATATCGACCCCGAGGTGTGGCCAGACATTCACGAAATCGGGGGGTTATTCACGGCTGAGGGCGAGCAGGTCACGGGCTATCCGGGCTTGAACTGTAACGACTTCGCCGCACGTTACCCGCGCTACCATCTGCCGGAAACCGTCACTGAAAAAGGGTGGTGGGATATCAACCACGGGCGCGAGCGGCCGGAGCAATTCATGGCGCGGGCGATCAAAGTGGCTATTGCCTTACGCAAACGTGCCCACACTGATGAGCGCGTCGCATTGGTGGCTCACGCGGCTTTCCTTGATGCACTGATTAAAGCCCTGCTCAATCAACTGCCGACGCATCCCAACACGCTCTTTTACAACCATTACAACACGGGCATCACGCGCATTGATTTTGCCGAATCACGCTATAGCACCTCACCGGAGCATATTCGCATTCATTATCTCAACCGTGTCGATCATCTACCGACACAACTCTGGACGTGGTAAGGTGATGAATATCGCGATACACGTGGCGTGTATTCAGAGCAGGTTTTGATCATCAGTGTTGAGATGAGGACACTAGAGTGACGACAGCAACTGAAAGACTGACGTTTGGCATACCGGATGGCGTGCTTTCCGTGCTACGTGCCGGTGAAATAGATGCGCCGGTTGTCTTGTTTCTGCACGGTATCCCCACCAATGCGCTTCTATTCCGCGAAGTCATGCCAATTGTTGCTCAGGCTGGCTTTCAGGTTTTCGCGCCTGATATGCCCGGTTATGGGAAAACTCGCTTGAGAGATGGTGCGGATTACTCGTTATCCGCGGTAGCTGATCGCTATGCTCATTGGTTAGAGGCTGAACATCTCGCGCCCTTGTGGCTTATAGGGCACGATTTGGGAAGTGCCGTTGCCCAGATGATAGCCGTTCGGCATGCCCATCTCCTCAGTCATCTCACGTTGAGCAATTCGCCTGTTGGCAATTCTTTCCCTGTGTTTGGGGTTCGGTTCACTCAGGTTCTGGCAAAAACAGGAATCCTGCCACTACTCGGTTCATGGGGGCTTCTCGAAGATCGTTACACGACAAACCAGTTGCGAGAGGGCTTTGCCGATCCTACTAAACTGACCAACGACATGCTTCATACGATATTCTGGGATGACAAAATTCGCGAAAAAGATGCCATCAAGGAATTTGCTAAACACCTCAAACACTTACGTAATGCAGAGTCTGTTGTTATTGTGCCACAGCTTGCTCAGATTTCCGTGCCAATACTTGTGCTTTCATCCGCGTTAGATCGCTTTCAACCCGGTGAATCAGTCGGTCAGCGACTTTTGCAGGCTCTACCGCCAGATACTGCATATGATGAAGTACCGGATGCCGGACACTTTGCACCGATAGAGCAACCTGTGCTCTACGCACAAGCCTTGCTCAACTGGCGCCAGATCACATAAGTAGAACTTGGAGCTATAGTTATGAACGATATGTTTTCTTATAAAGACAGTTTCTTAGAAGCTGTAATGTTTATGCTTCATGATAAAGATAAAATCCTTGTCGAAAAGCGAGTGGAGACAGAACGTGCTGAGTGGTTTATACCTAATGGGAAAATAGAATTAATAGATAAGAGTAACGGCGTAGACTACAAAATTGCGGCATTAAAGCGCGAAATGAGCGAGGAATTATCAGGTACAGCGCCCACTAAATATAGGTACATATCTGAGTTTAAGGTAGAAGAGATTAAAGCTATATTTTATATTTATATTATTGATAGCTGGGATGGAGAAATCCCCAAGTATAATTTTGAAGACGGTCAATTAAGTTCCGAACTACATTGGAAAACTACAGTTGAAGCACGTGCTTTATTTTCATATCCAATTTTGCACCATGCATTAGATCTACTTACTGCTCCGTCCGATAAGTCGTTGTAGGGGACTGTGTATCGTCCTGAACGGACGCAGACATAGCTACGCTCTCACATCGAAATATTTACCGGATGAAGCACTGACTAATGGCACAAGAAATCACATTGGTTATAAGAGGTCACTTGCCTGTATCGCTAATTTTTTCTATTATCGCGTAATGCGTCATTTAGATTATGAGAGAAGATATTATTATGGCTGTTAAAAATACACGTCTGGGTAAGCATGGTGTACTGGTGAGTAACCTGTGTCTGGGAACGATGAATTTTGGCTGGCACACCACCAAAGAAGATAGTTTCGCGATCATGAATCGCGCCCTCGAACTGGGGATCAATTTCTTCGATACCGCTGATGTTTATGGTTGGGCTGATGAACACGGTCGCACAGAAGAAATCATCGGGGAATGGTTTGCAGAAGATCAAAGACGGCGCGATGCCGTAGTCCTTGCAACAAAAGTCTTCAATCCCGTAACACGCAAAGCGAATCTACCTGAAGTCAACAGCGATGGACGGAGCCTATCCGCTTACAAAATCCGTAAACATGTCGAAGGCAGTCTAACACGTCTGCAAACGGACTGGATTGACATCTATCAGATGCACCATATCGACCGCGAATGTCCGTGGGACGAGACGTGGCAGGCCTTCGATAGCTTGGTCAAACAGGGCAAGGTAGTTTACGTTGGATCCAGTAATTTCGCTGGATGGGATATCGCCACTGCCTGTCAGGAAGCGAGTAAACGTGGCCTGATGGGCCTGGTCAGTGAACAGAGTATCTATCATCTCAACAATCGCATGGTGGAACTCGAAGTCATTCCAGCCTGCCGTCACTATGGACTGGGCTTAATTCCCTGGAGTCCTCTGGATGGTGGGATGCTCGGTGGTGCGCTCGAAAAATATGAATCGGGACGACGGGGCAATCCTGATTTTGTGAAGCGGGTTGAGGACAATCGCGAAACCTTACAGGCTTACGAAGATCTCTGCCGTGAAATCGGACACCCGCCCGGTGAAGTTGCCCTGGCATGGTTGTTGCATAATCCAGTCGTCACCGCACCGATTATCGGCCCGCGCACCATCGAACAACTTGAAAGTGCTGCTCGCGCAACTGAAATCGTGCTGGAAGACGACGTACTGTCAAAACTTGACGAACTATTCCCCGGCCCCGGTGGCGAAGCGCCTAAAGCATACGCCTGGTAGTTTAGCACCCGTCGCTCGACCATCCCCTAAGCTCGCATTGGGAAGCCCACACTTCACCATCAATAGTTTAGGGATGGTCTATACCCACCGAGAAATACACAACAATCGTGCTTGAAATCCTGAACTCACGCAAGCGCAAGCCTGCCAAACAGCGAACTGTTGCTATTCTCCGGTGAGAAACGGCGGTTTGCGTTGTTCAGCGCCGGTTTGAGCATGGTATCGTCAGCCGCATCTTGATAAGGTTTGCGAAAACCCACAAACCAGTTGGCACTCATCACATAGGCTGTGATGTTGTCATGTGTCCCATCGAACGTGCCAGTACGCTCCCAGTCGATGGATAGTGTCCATGTCGTTGTCATAATATTCTCCTGATTAAACGATGTTTTCTGCAATACTGTAATGTATCGCTAGTGTCACTCCGATCTAGGTCCTCCCATCCTTCCTGATGCCGTATGCTCCGGGGTTTGGAATGCCGGATTATCTGCGTTTGTGGGAGTGCTGCTATCCTGGCATTCTTCCAACCGTTCAAAATCTGCATTGAATGCTTGGATGTACCCATTGAGTACACCAACCTCTTCTGCAATACCACCAACGTTAAATGGTGCCCGAGATTGGTAATAGCGAATGCGCTGAATGATTGTTTCAAGGCTGTCGGTAGCCGATCCACCACCACCATCCAGCGTATCAAATGTCCTGTCTGACATTGTTTCCTCCTAATCAATTTTTGGCATCGATGCCAAGTAGCTTTTAACGCTATCATCACTTGCTGCTATCAATTCAAGTTTGATGAGTAGATTTATTATTTGATTGATAAAGCAACTCCATTCAGTTAATAGCGCTGATTTTTTTATTACTGTTGGGCTGATCAGATCCACATCATTGGAGGCTCTGTAAGAAACAAATCGAAACTCAACATCTTTTTTTGATATCGATTTCATTACAACTACTTTTTCATAGCCAGGCTCAAAGAAATCTAACTTGCCTTCTCCATTCATGGAATTGATCTTACTCATTTCAGTAGGTATGTCTGACCATATTTGAATTAAACCTCTTAATGGTATGCGTTCATCCGCATCGCCTAGAACAATCTTCCACTCAGTTTGAGCATATTTTGTTGAGAACCTTAATACTGCGAACTCAAGTTTCGAGATATCAATAGCTGTTGGTTCATCAAAAAACTTATTCTCGGATAATTTGTCTGATAGTCTTATGTTGAATTCTTTCATAGTATTCCTTATTCCTAGTATTATCTGCGTTTGTGGGAGTGCTGCTATCCTGGCATTCTTCCAGTCGTTCAAAATCTGAATTGAATGATTGGATGTACCCGTTGAGTACACCAACCTCTTCTGCAATGCCACCAACGTTAAATGGTGCCCGAGATTGGTAATAGCGAATGCGCTGAATGATTGTTTCAAGGCTATGGGTAGCCGAACCTCCGCCACCATCAAGGGTATCAAATGTCCTGTCCATTGTTTATCTCTTTCCAAGTTAATCAGTTGTCAGATCAGGAATTATTTTCTTCAATAACCTCCTTAACTTGCCTTGCTTTGTTGACAACCTTAATCCACTTTGAATGTTTAAGATAATTGATATCGGGTACATCACCCAATTCATCAATTATTTCACCCAAAATATCTGTAAGATTTTTAATTAGCCTTGCTTCCAGTTGGTTAACCAAAATGTCACCAATTAGAGCTTCCGGTTTGTAAGCTAAGGAGGTGTCATCAAAAAATAAATGAATGGCAAAATCTAAGCAATCCTCTTCAACCCCCTCAGGGTAGTTAAGTTCTATCCATACATCTCGTTGTTTTTCAGGGTTAGACAAAATATCAACATAATATATTACTTCATTACGCAGATTATGGTTTCTCACTGACATTTTCATAAATCCTTTCATGTTATATTATGGTTGATTCCAATTTGGGGATAATTACATATAACCCCGAAAAACACCACAAGGTTGATTCTCGTATCGTATACCTTATGAAACCCTTGAAAATTGTGTCTCATTTAATGTCTCAAAATCAATTATTTTGATTTTCGCAGGTTGCCTAAGAGCTTATGAGACTAAAAATATCCATCGCCTGTAAAGCTTTGTCATTACTGCACTTCAATGTTGTAAATCATCTCTATGGGGTTTTTCGGGGGAATATGCAAAAACCCCATATTCGCACGCACAAATGCTTGCATTTATAACAAATTGTTATATTATTTAATATAACAATCGGGTAGCAGGACAGGCACTCATGAAATCCTATGTACATCTAGCACTTTGTATCATCGGGCTATGTATTGGGGCATTCGTTGTCACGATCACACCCCACGCACAAGCCGGGCAATCTCCCAACACACTCATTCCAGAGATTATCCGCGAGATTAACCTCTGGCGCTTGCAACAAGGACGTGAACCACTTGTTTATAATCCCACGCTGGAAGCGATGGCGGCGATGCAAGCTGACTATCTGCTGACCTTAGCCGACATCCCTGCCGACATTCACGCCGGCGCACAGGGCGAGAACCCGCGCCAGCGTTCGCAGATGTCTGCATTTCAATGGCCCACTTACGGGCATCCTGATTTCATACAGGTAACCGAAATCGCCGCTATCGGCAGTGTGCGCTCTGCGATGAATTTCTGGACAAATTCCGAGATCCACACCAACAGTTCACTCAATCCGTTTTATCGTGAAGTCGGGGTGGCGGCGCGTCAGCTGGGCTCAGATGTCTTGTTCATCGTGGTCTTTGGCGCACAACCCGACGTGTTACCCGCACTGATCGACGTGGAAGCGGACGAACTCTACCTGACCACCGAACGCGCTACATGGACAGGCGATTGGATCGGTGTGGTGCAGTCCTATCGCTTCCTCGATGCACAGCAACGCCCGATCAACGATTGGGTTGAGTGGGCATACCGCGTCGATATACCAGAATTCACAGGCGATCATTTCTATGTGGAATACGAAGACGCGAACGGGCGACGGGTCAGCACGCGCGTCAATCGTCAGCCGATCTGGTACACCGGCGATCAACCACAGACGGTTACTAACAACGGCGCACCGTCGCTGTTCGCCACCAATACGCCCGTTGGTGACACCGCACCGATGCCTACAAATACGCCTTCATCCCCAACAGCCACCCCTCCACCGCCGACAAGCACACCAGCTCCTACCAGTGATGCGGTGCTGTTCTATTCCGCATCGCACTTCACGCTCTATAACGCTAGTGACACCCCGCTCGATCTGCTCAATGTCAGTTTTAGCGATGGCACACAGCTCTTTGAGGCGCGTCGCTGGGAAGAGATCATCGCGGATTTGAACATCGGCGCCTTACCAGCCGGGCATTGCCTGCAAATTGGCGGGGTGAATACCAGCAATACCGTCGCACCTATCCCGGAATGTCGCTGGATTCGCAGTTTTTATCTGATTAACGAGATGCGCTTCTTCTGGGTGAGCCAGAGCTTCACCATCAGGAATGGCGATCAGGATGTCGGGCTATGTTCGGCGAGTGTATCGCGCTGTGAGATCACGCTCAATCGCTGAGGTAGGCGCGAACTTGCGCGAGCCAGTCTTCGGTATCCATCGGTACACCGCTATAGTGCGAGAGGGCGCGACGGGCGATCATTGCATCGACATCGTTCGCACCGTCATCGACACGGATCACCGTCAGCAAATGCTCGGCGAGGCGCACATCCCCCAGAAATGCCATCAGCGAACAACCCGCTGAGATGCGCAGTTCGGCATTGCTCTTGTGATTGGCTATTTCGAGAAAGTCGGCAGTCGTTTCCCATTCGGCAACTGCCGAAATATCGGTGGTGCGGAGCGTCTGTTCATAGCTCAAGCCGAAGCGTGTATCCAGCAGATGCACGCTCTCTTGTACAATCTGATACAAGGCCTGATTGACCGCGTTCACGCGCTCCGGCAGATCATCCTGAGCAGTCAACGCTTGCGCGATATCGTCCATCTGTGCTTTGTTCAGTTGCACATCCCGCGCCCCGAGTAGTGTTGGCTTGTTGAACTGTTGTAATAGATCCGGCACAAGGATCGTGAGCGGGAGTGTCTTGAGTTGTTCGGCGGGGTTCTGCATAAGATGATTCACCTTTCGTCTGTGATCTGCTCATCTGCTTGTATATCCCAATAGGCAACCTCTGCATCGATGGCGGGCGCTTCATCCAGTTGAATCAACCGGGCGGATAAGAGCGTGTTCGTTGCCGGCGCGATATGCACCGCGTAAACCGCGCCTTCCTCAAATGCCCGCGCTTGATCTTCCATCAGCAAGAATTGCACATCGCCGATGCGTATGCCCGCCGGGCGCGTCTCTATGCCCATCACGCTATCGCCGCGCATGACGTAATGCACCACGCCCTGCACCGTCTCGATCTCGTTGTGGTGCAGATCACGACTATAGGTCTGATAGCCGATCATGTATTCCACCAGCGCCATCACACCGAGGATCAGCGCCATCGTGCCCAGCACAATCACGCCGAACCCACCCAGCACCACCGCGCCGACTGTCATCAGCGCCACCGCACCGGCTACACCCATCAACAGGCGCAAAGAGCGCCGTTGCCGATCACGCAGTTGGGCACGTTGTGATGACGATAGCACGCCGGAAGCATTGGCTTTCAAGTCGGCATCCGTGAACCGCAAGACCTGCTGTAATTCATCCATCATAGGTTGTTGGTCTGTTCGGCTTCGTTGGCATCAGCATAGACACCACCGGTCAGATAAGTGACTGCGATCCATAACCCGCGCACGTTGCGATAGAACGCTACGCCAGCAATCAGCGTGAAGGCAATCGGCACACCCGCACTGATCCACAGCGATATATCCGGATTGGTCAGCTCAAAGGTGAAGAAGATCATCATCGCTAAAATGGGCAGAACGCTCACCCAGATGATGCTCGCGCCGGCAGATTCGCCCGATTTACGCTCGAAGCGCACGCCACAGACTGCGCAGGTCTCGCGTAAGGCGAACCACCCATCGGTCATTTGCCCTTGCTGGCAATGCGGGCATCGCAGACGAAACCCTGTCCATAATGTTTTGAGCATGAGTACATCCCTTTGCTTGCTGGTCGTTTGGGGCTTATTGTACAACAAAAAAACGCACTCACGACTGTGAATGCGTTTGTACGAATGTGCTCAGGGTGCGAGCGTCTATCCTCGATCTAGATTTTAAACCATGGGTACATAGGAGCAGAAGTAGTAATTCGCAGGATAGTCGCCACCCGCTAACTGAGGAGCGCCTGTGATGTCGAAACCGCCACGGTTTGTGATTAAGGTGTTACATTTTGTGGTAGCTTCTGCCAGATCAACACCCTGAACCAGCGTACCTTCAGTATTTGGTGTACCGCTACAGGTACCATTGAATGTTCCTGCAAAATAACCCGAAGGCGATTGATCGACATTGCCCGTCTGGACGAAATCTTGAAAATTAGTGTCGAAGCAATTGGCGATACCGCTTGTGACCGGTTCGGGTAAGGGTGGCAATACCCATGCCAACCATTTCGGCAATCGGCACTCCAACATACGTATATCATCTTCACAGGCAGAAATGGTTGGGAAACACTATTTCGTGGCGGTCCCGAATGGCCAACAAATGGTAGCAGATGTCCAAATTGTACATCGCCTAGAGGTGCACTAAACGTCATTTACGGTGTTCCGTATGGATTTCCATTTCAGCCAAATGAAGCGGGTATTGATGTGAATCCTAACTTCAGTACAACCACCGTAATGCAAGGCGAATCTGCATGTGAGAAATACTATTGTCTGTCAGCGCAATCAATGAGAATACACAACAGTTGCTACGCGTATAATGCAATGGGACCAAACAGCAATAGCGTTGTAAGCTCGTTACTTTTTGGGTGTAATATTCCCAGACGTAAGCCCACTTTGTTACCTACTCCTGGGTGGGGAATTACCAATCTTTAAGAAATAAATTTATGGGTGTTGCTTGAATGCAACACTCATCATCAAGGATCATTTTATGACATACTATGACCAGTTTTCTACATTGAATGAACTCAGGATGAATTTAAATAGCGTTTTTGATGTCGGAACAACAAATAAAAGAGAAGTCGAAAAATTTCTTACTAGCAAACAACAGGCATATGAAGTATTTGAATACGCAAGTTCGAGAAACACATCAACCAAGCATTTGATAAATTCAACTCAAGATTATGACTCCATAATTCAATTTTCAGTGAGGTTGAAGCGTAAATATTGGTTTATTTTTTCGACAGTATTTATATGGATTGTGAGATTTCATTTCAATAATGACAATTTAGTAGAGATAGTTACATTGAATGTGGAAGATGGATCTCCGTGACGATATGTTGTACGTGCGTCCTATCATCCCGATGAACCAAACCGACAGGACAGCCTGCACTGCATGGCAGTGCGCTGGTGTGCCGTGTGAGAACGGCGCACCAATCCCATTTTGATCATAGATTCTATGATAGCCTCTCCAGACTGATTCAAGCGGACTACAACCTCGGCGACACGGTCTACAATTACGGCTATGATGTGGCTGGCAACATGACCAACTATGACGGTGTGACCCGTACCTACAATGCCGCCAACCAGATGACTAACGATGGCACGAATTCGCTGACCTATGACAACAACGGCAACCTGCGAACTGTTGGGTCTGATATCTACACATGGGATAGGGCGAATCGACTGGCAAACTTCAATTACAGCCATTTCAATTTCTATGATGGGCTGGGTAATCGGGTGCAGACCCTGCATCTGGGCGCCTATCGTGAGTATGTCAATGATGTCGCGGGTGGGTTGACCAAGGTGCTGGTCACCCAGTCGGTTGGTGGTGGACAGATTTTCAAGCGTTATGTTCATGCGCCACGCGGAGTTCACTCAGCCGAGAATGGTCTGGGCGATTGGTCTTACTATGCTCAGGATGGCTTGGGGTCGGTGCGTGCTATAGTCGATGACAGTGCTTCGGTTGAGAGATCAATGGCATATGATCCATATGGGAATCCAACCGGCAGTTCACCCTTAGACTTCGGCTTCACCGGTGAACAGACGGATGAGAATGGTTCGGTGTTTCTGCGGGCAAGATACTATGAACCACAGCTAGGTATCTTTAGTGCCTTAGACCCTCTAGAAACACCTAATCGTTATGCTTATGTATCTGGTAATCCTAGCAACAGAGTAGACCCTTCTGGTTTATTTGATTGGTGTACAGGTGAAGTTGAACCACATGATACTCTAAATGTTATTTATGGAGCTACGGTTGGTCTTACACATCCACCGCAATCCCCGAAATTACCTCAGCGAGAAGTAATGAGGTTATTGAGTGAGGCAAATGTGGGCAATTCTCCACTGTATCAAGAGGGTATTGGCGAATTCAATATTACCTTGAATGCTGGGCAAAATCTATTGGCTAATGGAGTAACACATATCAACATATCTGAGCAATTACGACAAGCCGCTGGAATTTCTTGCCAAACTGTTCCTGCTGTTGTTGAACCACCTCCACTACCACCTATTGTTGGAATTTTGGAGACATTTGGAGGCTTTTGTCCTCAAGAAGCGTTTGGCGCATTTCTGAGTGGCTTAGATGAAATTTGCGAAATACCTGATGTCGGCAATACTGCTGAGAGTGTTCAACAAATAATATATGATGAAATTGAACAAGTTTATGGCTCAATTGATGTAGGTGGTTCAATTAATCCATTACCAACCTTTGCTAGTAGTAAACGAGCATGTGGTGGTTGTAATGATGTATTGCAGATTTTTGCTAGTGTAATTGGAGGTACACAACGTCAGATATATGAAGCTGTCCTTGATGAAGATGTAGTAGATATTGCACCTAATATTCCGTTGAACTTTACTCCAGTAAGTGCAGAGTTTCAGGCAGCAGCATCTCGCCTTCAATTAGATGCAGGTGTTTGTCTTACATTGCCGACTGAAGACCACTTTGTTATGGCATATACTGTAGCAAATGTTAACAATTTAGAAAATCTAGTTGCAGATACTAACAATTTAACAGATGTACCTATAAGTAGATTGAACTGTGGAACAAAGCTACAAATTCAGAGACAGGTGCGTCGAGGAGCAGAAATTGCTAGTGGTATCTATCAGATACTTGCTCAAAACTGCAATCGAAATCCATGAATTTGGTAAATGTAATTGTTGAATTTTGATAAATTAGGGAGTAGAGATACTCCCTATAATTGTAAAGGATTTTAGTTATGAAAAACTTTATTATCTCGATTTTTGTGATTGGCAGTATTCTCCACATGAGTAATGCTCAAGATACCGAAGATATTACATGGTCGTATAATTCATCAAACATAATTGAAGATATTGTTGGAACTGAATATGAGTTTTATAAAACTACTATGTCACCTAATGGCAGGTTAATTGCGTGGGTCGAAAACAGCCGTATTTGCTTGCATGAAGAAGAAACAATTTGCCATAATTTAGAGTGGGATGAAGCATTTATGAACTCACAGGTTGGTTTCAATAATGTCTACTTGCAATGGTCTCTTGATAGTCAATATATTGCATTATCACAAGACCCATTTTTTTTAGGCTTTGATAGTGATATTTGGTTATTTGACACAGGTGACAATGACTTTGTTAATCTAACAGAAGATAACTTCGATAGTGTTCTGGTTTCAGGTAATATGGTCTATGCAGACATCCCTGTCGATTTTTCGCCATTGTGGAAATCTGAGAATGAGTTGTTATTTTTTAGAACATTTTCTGCAAGTCAAGATGCCTCAATTAGTCTTGAGCAATATCCTTACCAAGAATTATTTCTTTATTCAATAAATGTAGACACTAGAGAAACAAAACTAGAATTAGATTTGACTGAACACATAGCACCTGGGGATGTAGCTGGCGCGGTTAATTCATCTGGTTCAATATTAGCACTAGTTGCACCAAAATTGATTACCGATTCTGATAGAAATTTGGAGTTTGGTACATGGTTAATTAATCTAGATACTTATTATCTAGACTTTATTGTAGATACGCCAAAGTTAGAAAGATTTTTATTCACATGGTTAAATGTAAGTTTTGTGTATCCTACCAGTAATCGTTCAATTGTTTGGCATCCTAGTGGTGATTCAATAATTATGTCGTTTAATTGGATAACCGAAGAAGGTTTTATAATTCCACAGCAATTCTGGTTTGAAGTTGAGTCAAAGAGTTTAAATGCAATAGTAGATTATAGTTCAATTCCAATTGATGATAATTCTGTAGAAGAGTATGTTAGTGACATCGTAATTGTACCCCCAACAGGGGAAATACTGTATTATATTGCACGGACTTCAGATAATGAAATGCAGACATTATATCTAATTGAAACTAATTCCTCTGAAACACAATATGTACAAGAAGTATTCTTCCCTCGAGGCTTTACTGACGGAGTAGTATCTCTGAGTTCAAATGGTTTAGTAATGACAAGCGACCTAAACATTATGGAATTTACAGAAAATGAATAATTTAATTCTTGTGGTGGATACTTTGCTCATCCGTCGCTCTAACTAGCTCGTTTTCGCTCATAAATGTGATGGAATCCGCTAAAAATAGATTTTACTTCAATATCAACAACTGCCTCACTCACTTTGGATGGGTCAGTTTTGTTTTTTGTTTTTAAACATAGATTCTATGACTCACTCTCGCGCCTGAACCAAGCCGACTACAATCTCGGCGATACGGTCTACAATTATGGCTACGATGTGACTGGCAATTTGGTCGATTACGATGGTGTGACCCGCACCTACAACGCCACCAACCAGATGACCAACGATGACCCCATTCTCAAAAATCTTGGGGCTAGAACCCTGGTTCTGGCTCTTTTTTCGTCAGGTTGAGTGCGTCGTAGGTCAATTGCATTTGATTATATTGGCATGGGGTTCACTCTAAACGAGCGCGAACGGCGCTGAAAAGCGTTCGTATTGCGTCGGCATCGGGGCAGGCGTGCAAGCCCGCACTGATCTCAAACGCGATCTCATCGGGAACTGCGTCCACACGGAAAGGGCGCGAGGGTGCGTGATCTAAGCGATTGAGCGCGAAACGTTCCCACTGTGCCAGCTCATCAAGGGGCGATTTCGTCGGTAAAGTCGGCTCGGGCAATGGCGCTGGCAGTGCCTTGATCTGTCCGGTTAGCGCATCGCCCCATGTCACGGACGGCAAATTATAATATTGCTGACGAATCTCATTGACGGTCAGCACGGCTTGCGCGGTGCGGATTTCATCCAGACGCGCCTGCGTATCCGTCGGGCGAATATCTTCAAATTGGGCGATCAAGTCCGCGCCATAGAAGGGCAGGATATCCTGTGTGATCTTCTGCGCGATGCGTACCAGTTTGGGATACAGCGTGCGCTCGATGAATTGCCGTTCGGCGACGCGGGCATTGGCTTCAGTGGCGTTCTCACTGACCAGTCCCACCGGAATCCCGAACAGGTTGAGGATTTCGTCACGGTGCGCGATGCGTCCCTGCAAAAAGTCGAGATCGGTGTGGCTCAAGCCGATGTGTTGCCACGTGACCGCCCCACCCCGCAAGAAAGCGGTCTTGCGCTGACTGCCACCATAACTATTGCGCCACTCGCGCTTGAGGCGCTCATAATCATCATCGCTGACAAACTCGTTGATGTTGACAATCCCCGCCGGCACACCGTTATCTTTGCCGAAGGTGTTCTGATTCCAGCGTGCCATCGCCCGATCACTCTCAACAGCCAGTCGTCCCGCTTCAATCGGGCTCAATCCGTGATGATCGCTGGACGGATGCCAGCGCTTGAAATGCACAATCTCAATCGGATCAAAGGGGATTTGTACGCCATCCACCTCATACACATAACCGGCGATATGGCGCTGTGGGTGCGGGATGATTGTCATGCGATCCGGGCGTAACACCCAGATTTGTGCCGGTTGCCCGCGTCCATCCCCTGAGAGGAACCAGAAGGCGTTACCCGTTAACTCCAGATAGCCCAGTGTGGCTTCAAACAATTCAAAACGGCTCATCGTCGGGTTGGGGTGATCGAGCAAATTCTCAAGCGGGTGGCGTTCGATGGCGACACGCTGTTCACCATCGAGGCGTAGCACGTGCAAAGGAACCAGTGCGCCGGCTTCCGCAATGCGGCTGACCGCAACATGCACCCACGGCGAGTGCTGATAAATCGCGTGATGTGTCGCCTGCTGTGTCAGGTCAGACGGGGTGCTGTGATGCACGCTGACGCGCTCGATGTGGGGCACCTGCGCCTGTAAGCGTTGGCGGGGCGTGCGCTGAAAAAATTGTGTGAACCAGTTGAACATCGGATAAGCCCTCTCACTAGGGATGCGTTAGCTTTCAGCCTAGCAGAGTAACGCACAACCCTGCGGGACATATCCCCGTTGATATGTCCGTTGATATGTGCGGCGTATTCGTACACTTCGTTACACTGATTTTTCCCACATAGATGCATAGGGATGGTATAATGCTTTCATAGTTGTTCATTGGCGAGATATAATCATATGGATCCGGAACCCACAAATTTATATTTGCAATCGGATTGGTCTGAGAATCAGCGTATCTTGCGCTATACCATTTACAGCGTCAATCAGGATATGATGCCCACATGGAGCGACGATGTGCTGAATGCCATCCGCTATTGGGATATTAACAGTCAACCGCGTATCCTCTTTGACCTCTCTCACCCCAACGCCAGCATGTCTTATTTTGTCCTCAGCCAGCGCGATATTTTCAACATAGGCATCACCGCCGAGGGCAAAGCTTATTTCCTCAAATTCTTGGAGAGCAACCCGCAGATTCATGTCAAGCTGGCGGTGGTACTCTCGAATACGATGCTGGGCGGGTTGGGTAAATATATCCCACCACGCTATAGCAACAGCAACTTCACCGCCAAGTTGTTTTTTGAGCGCGATCCTGCCGAATACTGGCTAACAGTCGAACCCGACGAAGGCACATTTGACACCAGTTCGATCACATCGGAGATGCTCTTGCGCGTGATCCATGAGCTGGAAGGGCACGAAGAAGACGTGTACGGCGACCGCGATTACCTGCGCGTGCTGGTCAACGATAGTTTAGAGACTGTACCGATTGAGCAAGGGCGTCCGATTATCGTCGGGCGTAACTCACGCGCTGACCTTGATCTGAGCGCCTTCGGACGGTTATCGCGCAGTGTCTCGCGCCGTCACGCGCAAATTGCACTGAGCAACGGACGCTTGAGCATCATTGATCTGGAAAGTCGCAACGGCACCTATGTTTCAGGACGCAAGATTGAGCCGGGCAAGGCAGTGTTCATCCGGCGCAATGACGTGATCCGCGTGGGCAATATTGAATTTTCGGTTTTATTTTAACGATCTCATGCCACCCTCGACCCTCAGGAGATGTCCTTTATGCACGTCCGCAATCCCTACACGGATACCATCATTCAAACGATAGACGATCATCAGCACGATGACGTGGATGCACGCATCGCTGGCGCCTACGCTGGGCGCGATGCTTTCCGGCAGATGCCCGCCCACGAACGCGCCAGCATCCTCACGCGCACCGCAAGTTTGATCGCCGAGCGCAGTCAGGCGTTTGCTGAATCGATTGTGCAAGAGAGCGCCAAACCGATGCGTTACGCACGCGGCGAGGTCAATCGCTGCGTCGAGACCTTCACCTTTGCCGCTGATGTTGCCCGCCATCTGAACGGCGAAACGCTCCAGATGAGTGCCGCCAAAGGGGGCGTGGGCAGAGTAGGCTACTACATGCGCGAGGCTGTTGGCGTGGTGGGGGCGATCACCCCGTTTAACTTCCCGCTCAATCTGGTGGCGCACAAGGTCGCGCCGGCGCTGGCGGTGGGTTGCCCTATCGTGCTGAAGCCTTCGCCGATGACCCCGCTCACCGCGCTGAAACTAGCGGAGACACTGCGCGAAGCTGGCTTACCCGATGGCTTATTCAGCGTGTTGATCGGTGATGTGGCTGTCGGTGAGCAATTGACCACTGATCCGCGCATCGCGATGATCTCATTCACCGGCAGTCCGGGCGTGGCACAGGCGATCAGCAAGGTTGCCGGTTTACGTCGCACCACTTTTGAACTCGGAGGCAATGCCGCCACCGTGATTGACGAAGGCACAGCCCTGACCGATGCGCTCATCGGGCGGATCGCCGTGGGGTCGTTCGCTTATAGCGGGCAGGTGTGCATCAGCGTGCAACGGCTGTACGTGCATGATAGCCTGTATGATGCCTTCCGCGAGCGATTGATCGCGCACACGCAAGCGTTAACACTCGGTGATCCGATGGATGATGCCACTGAGATCGGCCCTCTGATTAACGATGCCGCCACCGAACGCCTCGCCGCATGGTTGACTGCCGCCAGCGAACAGGGCGCACAGATCAGCGCGGGCGGGCACTTCGACGGGCGCATGATGCACCCGACCATCCTCGAAGATGTGCGCGATGATATGCAGGTTATGTGTGCCGAGGCGTTCGGGCCACTGGTCAATCTCGTGCGTTATGATGATTTCGACACGGTGCTGGCAGAGGTCAACGATTCGGATTTTGGCTTGCAGGCGGGTGTCTATACGCCATCGCTGGCAAAAGCTATGCAAGCAATTGAAACGCTCAACGTCGGCGGGGTGATTATCAACGACGTGCCGACCTTCCGCGTCGATCACATGCCGTATGGGGGCAACAAACAATCCGGCGTAGGGCGCGAAGGGCCACGCTTCGCCATCGAAGACATGACCACGCTCAAGATGGTGGTGATTAATCCTACGCCTTGAGAACAATAGAGACACCATCACCGTTGAGGATAATAGACGATGATCCACTTACAACTACCGCCTGACCTACGCGACGCGCTCGGCAACATGCCCTTGCACGCAGTCACAGAAGGCGAATCTGAGGCGCGGGTGTATCGCGTGCAGAAGGGTGAACAGGTGCGCTATCTCAAGATGGGTGCGGTACGCTCGCAGTATGAGAGTTTACAAGCGCTCGCCGATCACCTTCCTGTACCGCGCATCTTGCATTATACCGAAGATGACCGTGCCCAATACCTGCTGATGAGTGCCTGTGAAGGTTGGCATCCCTTCCATGATGCAATCGATTGGTCTGTTGCCGAGCGCATCAGCGCGATGGTGGATGCCTCACAGCGTTTTCACGCGCTCGATACGGCACTGTGTGACCGTCGCTTGTCGTTTGCCGATCAACTGGCAGAGGTTGATCAGGCGCTGGCGCAACGTCGGATGCAAGCGGGGCGCTGGCAAGCACTCCACGGAGAACGATCAGTTGAAGCAGTCTATGATGAACTGCTCGCCCTGTGCCCCACTCATGAAGATTGGGCGCTGGTGCATGGCGATCTGTATCCGGTCAACATCCGCGTTGACGCACAGACCCACGCGCTTATTGGCTTCATTGATACGGGCGGTTTAGCCATCGCTGACCGTTATACCGATCTAGCACGGATTGCCAACGCGATCGGCTGGCATTATCCGTCGCAATGGATCGAGCACTTCTTCGTGCAATACGGGCAAGCACTCGATGCCGATAAACTGCGCTTCTATCAATTGTTATTATTGTTCACATGAGCAGAGAGGAAATCTCCGATGCGTTTACAATCGTTGGTTCAAGTGATGCTCGCGGTGCTGATTGCCATCGGCGCGGGCGTGATAGTCCGCGATACATCAACCGACATACAAGCGGATACTTGCACGCGATCCGCTTTGGATGCGGTGCTGGGGGGTGGTGTACTAGAACTGGCGCCCGATTGCGTGCTGGTGGTCAGTCCGGCGGCGGTGGTCACGGGTGAAGTCACGATACGCGGGGGGATGTTGCACAGTAATGGCGTGGATCGCGTGTTGATTGTCGAGGCATCGGCACGTTTAACACTCCAACACGTCACGATCTTATCCGGTGCGGTAGAGCTTGATCCGGCCTATGGTGGCGCGATCTATAACGCGGGATTCTTGCATGTGGATCACAGCGCGATCCGTGCTAATTCCGCTGAACAGGGCGGTGGCATTTATAATGCGGAAAGCGGGCGCGTGATCGTGACGCATAGTGAACTCGCGCGTAATCGGGCGCGTGAAGGCGGGGCAATCTATAACGAAGGCGTGCTGGTGCTTGCCGATAGCGTGATTGATGATAACAGCGCCCGTCGCCGTGCTGATTATGGTGGCTATGGTGCCGGTATTGTCAATCGTGGGCGGGCGTTGATCGTTCGCACGCGCATCACGGACAATCAGGGCGATCTGGAAGGTATTGGTATTGATAATAGCGGTTGGTTGTGGATGCGTAACAGCATCATCGCGGGCAACCGTTGCCTGAGCGGTGATAGCTGTCGCGGTGTGGGTGTGTTGCGCTTCGGCGGTACGGTAGATATCCGACAGAATTATTGGGGGAGTGCCGATGGGCCGGGCGGTGATGGCGATGGCTCCGGTGATAGCATCAGCGGGGTACGTGCACGTCACTATCTGCCGTATTTGACCGATCTGCCAGAGTGGGCGCGTTAGCGTTTGAAGAAATTAATCAGGCGCTCAATCATGGGCTTCTTAGACGGTACATCGTCGCTGACCTGTACCCGCGCCTGTTCAGCGTCCGGATCATGTGCAGGTTCGCCATCTTCCGGTTTTAGCACCTGCTGACGGATGATCGGCTCAGTATGCAATTCGACGGTATCTTGCTTAACGTGCGCGACATTTGGACGATTAGTAGGGGGGGCGGTGTCGGTCTCAGATTGTGTGGTAGGTGTGCGCGTCACATTCGGACGTGGGGCTCTGGCACCCTGCACAAGAAAGCGCACATCACCGAGGAACACCCAACCCAACACATGCCCTACCTGACATAGGCACCAATCTTCACGGCGATAGCGGCGGCTAACCTGTACCATATCGCCTTTGTGAATCTCTAACACCACCTCGCTGTTGTGCGTGGTGGGATAATCGTAGAGTTGCACGTAATCGTAGCGCGTCCATTTAACAATGGCTTCTGACCACTCGACACTGCGCCGTGGCAGGGTCATCTTATGTTCAGAGCCAACGGGTGTAGTCTGATCAGTTTCAATTTCCATGAGCATCTATTCCCAAATAATTGTTTCTTGATGTGATCGATAAATTTCCATTTAGCACATCAGATTACAGTATAGGATCAATTTCCATCCTGTAGTGCTGATGTTACAGAATACGAACGAAATTCTCATGTAACGCATGGATTCGCGCCTTGAAGATAGAAGTTTGTGACACGCTCAATCATCCATGCGATCCAGAATGGCCTGACGCACGCGCTGATATTCTGTCTTTGTGATTAAGCCCTGTTGATAGGCATCTTCGAGCTGTTGCAGGCGGTCAGCCAAGGTTTCACCGGTAACTAACCCCAAACTACCGACCACTTGCTGAAGGATTGCCTGTGCTTTCGGTGGAATCTCCGGTATCTCGTCGTCGCGCAGATTGAGATTATAGGTCTGACGATCACTGTTGATGTAATCCACACCTGCCCAATCGTTCTTGAGTTTGGCTTGTTGTTCCTTGCGTAATTCGGACGTGCCCTTGATGATCAGTGCGATACCGATAGTCAGCGCGAGCATGAACAACATCACCACCCGCACGATGACCTGCTCGGTCACATCGCGTTCGCTGTAATCGGTCAGATCGACACAATCATAGAGCAAGGTATCCATCGACACCAGCATTTCGTTGTTCTCACAAATCAGCATATCTAGCGGAATTGTCACCAGGCCGCCTCCGATACCACTGAGAGTTGCCACAAAGAACAACGTGCCGACCATATCCAGCACGATTCCAGCAAAGATTAAAGGACGCCCCATGATTGATTTGCCTCTAACATTGACGATACACCAGTATAGACACAATTGCTTCTGTAGCGCAATCCGATAGTGTGACGGGAACTGCGAAAAGCCTGTTAGTTTAACCCTCATCTCTCAGCTCTTGCCGCGGGACTACAAAATACTTATCAATTTAACCTGCACAATTTGCCTGTACACCCACTCCTGCATAGACTGAGACGCGACAAATTTTTCACTACCAAGACCACGAAAAACACGAAGAAAAGAACCTGCTTTTGCCCTTCTTGGCGGTCGTCGTGGTAGCGCTTTTCACTACAATTATGCTGTATCATCGATCTATTGCGCATTTTAACGAAGGGAAAACGGCAATGCCGTCGTGAGGGTCAGCAACAAGGCGCTCACACAGCTAAAGGTTTGCGCCGTCCGATATTCACCCCGATCACCAGACCCACGCTAAGCAAAATCACCACCATGCCCAGCAACATGCTGAGGTTGAACGGTTCATTCAAGAACAGAATTCCCCAGATTGTGCCGAAGATTGGCACGAGGAAGGTCACGCTGGCGGTTCGGGTGGGACCGACGTTGCTCAGCAAATAAAAGTACAGCAGATAAGCAAACGAGGTTGAGAGCAAGATCAGTGCGGTGAGTGCTAGGATAGCGCTGGTAGCGGGAACGGCATCGGGCACAGTGACCGTTGCCGGAATAGTCAGAATCGCCGCTGCGCCGAGCAATTGCCCGATTGATGCCTGAATCACGGGAAGCCCTCTGGTGTTGCGCGAAGCGTAAACTGTCCCCAGACCGTAACAGAGCGCCGCCAAAATCGATGCCAGCACCGCGATGATGAATTCCCATGTCAGATCAAGCGGACTGCCTCCGACGAGGATCGCCACACCAATGATGCCCATAATCGCACCGATGATCTTCTTGCCGGTCAAGCGCTCACCAATCCACACAGCGGCAACCAGCGCGGTACACAGTGGTGTGAGTGAGTTGAAAATCGATGCCATTGATGCGGTCAGGGTGAGTTCTGAGAAGGCAATCAGGGTGAAGGGTAAGGCGGCGTTGAGCGTGCCCATGATCAAAAACGGTCGCCAGTGATCGCGCAGGCGCACTGATTTTGACGATTGGTGACGCAAGAGTAATGGCGCGAAAGGCATCAGGACGAATCCGGCGAACAACACACGCAGGAACATCAGCATCACGGGACCGAAGTCGTGCGCGGCTTCCCGAATGAACAAAAATGATGCGCCCCAGATCGCACCTAGCAAGATCAATGCGCCCCAGTGAATCAACTTCATAAGATCGTTACCCTGAATTATGTGTGGTTAAACAAAGATGATGACGCGCTCACAGCATTTATGTCATCTGACAGCAGTCTAACGGTCATACTGTGTGTTTCATAGTGCCTTTGTAGTCCAACCCGTTTCATCGAAGCCCGATTTGCCCAATCTGTCGCAAAATCATGGATTCTTGTTACACTATGTTCATAAAACTACTTTTAGTCTCTATCCGGAAAGTTTCTTGTGGGGACAGGGGATGATCTCACTCATCCAACCTCCTAATTTTAGTGGATAGGTTTTTATTCGATCATATCCTAAAGAAGGCAGGACAATTATGCGGAAATGGCTGACGAGCCTACTCATTCTAATCATTTCCATACCGGCACTTATGGTATTTGCTCAGGACGCGCCAAATCCATCATTGGAGATTACTGGCGCGAACGCCAGTGATTTACCCACGCTCACAATCACAACCAACGTGCTGGATCGTACAAATTTACCTGTTGAAGGTTTGACCATCGAGGATTTCACACTCGGTGGAGAATTAGCAGAAAACACGCGCATTGTCAGCGTAGAGAATGTGACAACAGATAACCTCAGTTTTGCCAGCGTGCTGGTGATCGATACCAGTACCAGCATGTCCGGCTTCCCATTACAGCAGGCAAAAGAAGCCGCCGCGCTGTTCGTGCAGTCCATTGGTGAGGATGCACCGGTGGCCATTGCGACTTTCAATACCAGAGTGCGTTTAGTACAGGATTACACCACCGATACGGCGCTCTTACTGGATGTGATCGATAGCTTAGGGGTTAGTGGGCGCACCGCGCTCTATGATGCCGCCGTCTTCGGGGTAGATGTTGCCGCTAACGCACCCATCCCACGCCGCGCTATGATTTTACTCAGTGATGGTGCAGAGTTCGGTGGTGAGAGCACCAACCCACGCGAGGCAGGTCTGGCACAGGCGCAACAGCGCGGCGTGTCGGTTTATACTGTGGGATTGGGCTTCGGTACAGATCGCACTTATCTTGAAGAACTGGCGACAGGCACCAATGCCCGCAATTATGAATCACCCACGCCGGAAGAACTGAGCGCAATCTATGCTGAACTGGCGGATTTGTTCCGTTCGCAATACGTACTGACGCTGGAGAGCAACATCCCCGCCGATGGCACAACTTATGAATTTACCCTGCAAGCCAATACGCTTGAGGGCGTAACTAATGTCGATACCGGCACGATTCGCGCACCGATCCCTGTGCCGATTGTCAACCTTGATGAGAACCTATTTGCTGTGCCGTTCAGCTCACCGGTGACCATCAGCCCGCAAATCCTCGCCGATGATCCGATTGAGTCTATCGAAGTCACTATTGATGGTGAATTGATCCCCACTGCTGATGATGGCTCATTCACGCTGGATCCGCTGGACTATCCGCCAGCAGATTATACGTTGACTGTCACCGCCACCGATAGCGATGATGAGAGTGGCAGTGATAGCGTAACTTTCGCCACAGCGGCGCTTGCACCGGAGTTCACGGTCAATTTTGACAGTGAGACTGCCATCAGCGAACCAACAACGATCACGCTCGATACGGATGGACAAACACCCGCAATCAGCGCCACATATAGCATCATCGGCGAGGATGTATCGCAGTTGTTTGATCCGAACACCGACGTTGAGAACGGCTTCCCACTGACCATCGATCCTTTCGATTATCCTGTGGGTGCGTATGAGTTGTTCATCGGTGTGGAGAATGAAGGCGGCGCAACCGCGAATATCAGCGTGCCGTTCAGCATTGCGAGTGTACCGCCGCAAAACGTGCGTATCGAAGGTATCTCCAGCACTGCTCCGCTTGAAGAACCGACGAGTTTCAGCATCAACGCCGATACACAAGCCGGCGCAGAGATCGCCGAGACTGTCGTCACGCTCGGCACAGATGAAACCCCACTCAGCGAATTACGCCTCAATCCGGCGAGCTTACAACCGGGCTTAACTGATCTCATCGTGACCGTCACCGATAGCAACGGCGCAACCATCACCGAGACGCTCACAGTCGAGATTGCATCCTTGCCACCACTCATCACGCTTGGCGATGTGGAAGAACCCCTGACAGAAAATACCAGCATCAGCGTACAGGTGGATAGTCAAACCCCTTTGTTGAGCGTGACTTATCACTTCGGTGATGACATTCCGATCACACTCACCCCGCGTGCAGATGGCACTTATCCCGATATTCCGCTGAATGTTGAAGCCTTCGGCGATGGCGAACTGACCATCGTCGTTGAGGCAGTCAATAGCGGCGGTGCAAGCAACAGCATCACGCGCACTTTCGAGGTGCAATTGCCACCAACGGCTACCCCTACGCCCAATCTCGCATTGACTGCTGATGCACAGGCAACCAACGAAGCCAACGTACTCGCCACCGGTGATGCACAGGCTACAGTCGATGCCGAAGCACAAGCTGAAGCGAACGCACAGGCGACCAATGACGCACAAGCCACAGTCGATGCCGAAGCACAAGCTGAATCGAACGCACAGGCAACCAATGACGCACAGGCCACATCCGATGCCGAAGCTGAAGCCGAAGCCAACGCGCAGGCTACCAAGAACGACACGGCCACCTCCGAGGCAGCAGTGAACAACAAAGACCAAGACGCACCCAACGCAAACGCAAAGCGCACAGCAGTGGGAAA
>JBNPEE010000019.1:0-7158 GCA_051117475.1 Anaerolineae bacterium
GTTATAGGAGTAGGGTTCAGGATCACAAAACCACATACTATATCGAATACAAATTAGCCAAACATCCTGTTTTAACGATGGTCAATTTAGAAACATTAATTCAACAGTCAGTAAATCGCATACCATATTATTTGGTTGTGACTATTTAGGAGTCTCCTATGAATATCAATCTTGAAGAACTCGCCAATCACTTTTGGGAAAATGGCTATGTTGTCATTGATAACTTCTTTGAACCAGAATTGATGGATGTACTTAACGAAGTCATCATAAACCATTTTGGAGAAACACCTGATTACGAACATAATGAAGAATTTCTGACGAAATCAAAGGCTGAAGTTGTGCCATGGTTTCCACAACTTGACGGGGTTATCGATTTCAATATCATTGATGATAATCCAAGCCTCCAAGCGCTTACTGCCGCTATCCTTGGCGATCACTGGCAAGAGCAATACTGCATGATTATGTACTCAATGCAGGACACAGCCGGGCAGGGGTGGCATCAAGATTGCCCACCAGAGGACTCCATGATGTTTAACATGAATCGTCTCGTCTACACACATGACATCAATGATGAGATTGGTGGACAAACAGTCGTTGTTCCCGGAACTCATAAAAAAGGGTTGCTGCCTGCTGGTGATCTAGATGTATCATTTGAAAATCAAGTTGTGTTAGAACCCAAAAAAGGCACACTGGTTTTGTTACATGGTCACTGCTGGCATCGCGTATTGCCAGTGAAAGGGAAGTATCGCGTATCGACAAACTACCGCTCGACCCCTGAAGGCGTGCCTGCTGGCATTACGGATATTTGTGTATACCGCAATATGCGCTATCGATTCTCTACCAGCGAAGTTATCGAAGACCGCCTCGCACAACCAAGACAAGCGTAAATTTTATAATAGGGCGAGGGTAGGATTCAGGTTCGTAACCGCTCCTATCACTCGCTGTTCTACCTATTGAAAATCTAGTGCAATCACTTCATGATCGAGAATGGACGGCACTTTGACTGTCAAGATATTACCTTCACGTTCATACGCTGGAATCGTATCGAGCTTTAATAGCTGCACACGCCGCAGACGCGAATCTGTGGGGAGTTGGATGTGAACGGTCTGTTCTCCTGACGGTATCAGTTCGCGCATCGGACCTTTCATCATCATCGGATTTGTCAGATTCACCATGTGGACGGTCATTGCATTAGGATGTCCCCATACATTGACATCAATGACTCCTAATCCCTCAACTTGTGCCACGAAAGGCTGATTGGTTGCCCATTCGACAGCATTTTTTAATAGCAATCCATGATCGAGGCTCATCACCTCCCAGAAAGTGCGGTCAATATCCCAGGGAAAGTATACAATTCGACCTTTTCCAATCTCGCGTAAATAGACTTGTGGAATATCGGTGTGTGCTTCACGCGGATAGACTTCTTCCATCGGTAAGTCTGGATAGGCAGGAACGAGCGTCAGTGGTACATCATCAAATGGCATATGAGGCGTTACTTGCACTTGATACACGCCGTTGATAATTCGCTTGGCACGATCCATGCCATGTAATAGGGCGTGACGATCTCCAGTTGCCGCGTCCCCTTCAAGGTTGATGTAAGCATTTTTGATAGGACCGATGCTATTCACGTAATCGACACCAAACAGATCACTCAGACCAAAATTTTCACGTTGAGTACCATCCGTGTCATACAGTGAGGTATGATGCGTTGCGATGAGGCTACCACCATTTGACACAAACTCGCGTAGTCGATCACATTGCGCCTGAGAGAGTACAGCGATGTTCGGCAATATCAGTGTCTTATAGCGATCTATGCGCGATAAATCTTCTGAATGCACCATATCAAAGGGTATGCGTCCTTCGATCAGAGCATGGTAGACACCTAATAAATGATGTTCGACAGTCTCTCGTGGATTGTCGCCCCCGTACCAACGCGCCGTTTGCTGTGAGTAAACCAATCCAACCTGTGCCAGTGATTGTTGGTCACGGATGTAAGGCTCTAGCTTTTTATGAAAGCGATAGATCGATTCCACGACAGGCATCCAACGATCATCGAAAATTTGCCCACAGAACTTCGTAAACCAGGGTCGCATGCCACTGGCAATTGAATCTGCAACCCATACACGCATTTCAGCATCAGACTGCACAGAGTCTTTCCAGCGATGGGGTTCTTCGATACCAACACTGAAGATGCCCCCAACGGGCTTATCACCCATCGTTGCTCTAAATTCTTTCGCATTCATGCCAGAAGCCCAAGGCATCATCGTTCCACTCCGCGCCTGACGGTCTGCGAATAGAATTTCTGCACGTTCAGCAGCCATTTTCATATTGAGGTCGCTGAATGTGCCGCCACCAGAATTAGGGATATAATGGCTTTCAGGATTAATCGCACGAATAGCGTCATCCCATAGTTGCCACAATTCAAAGAGACGTTGCTCACGCCATATATGATACTGCTGGTAAGCTGGCTCAGTCATAGAATGAATAGTGGGCAATTCCATACCGCTAAAGTCACGGAAATTTTCGCGGCAGTTATCACAATAGCAAAAACCGCTCCCGCCCCAACGATTACCAAATAGACCATCTACACTATGCTCGCGCACAATCTCGCAATTAACTTCATTCATGAACTCAAAATTATAAGGACCGAGTGCACATGTGACCCATGCTCCTGGCATTGACCAATGGGGTCTTGCGTTACCATCGGCCTGCACCATTGCCCATTCAGGATGTGCATCATAACTCTCCTGATGCATGGCATGAGGATCTGTTCTTGCAATCACACTCATACCACGAGATCGTGCCCGTTTAACGGCTTCCCCAAATAGATCGCCTCCGTTTAGATGACGGCTCACATAGTGATAAGCTATTTTGCTCGGATGATAGGCAATATACCCTCCGGTACTGATTACAACCCCATCGGCGTGAATGCGATCCAAATAATCAAACCAGAAATCAAGATCAATCTTAATCGGGTCATCTTCTGTAAAGGTAATTTGTGCCCACCGCATCGTATCGATAAATACCTTATTCATAAAAATCTAGTCCTATCAATAAATAACTTTTCAATAAGTGAATAATCTACTATAATAGTCACGTGAACAGTCACGTAAATATAATGATCAAGTGTATCGACTAAGGATAAAACAGTCAAGCAGACGCTATACCTAGAATAGATAAAGCTGGATATCTGCGACAGAATAGAGATTCTGTCATTATTTGTTGACTTACAAGTTAGGTATAAATTGCTCAATGGCTAAAAAATCCCGAGTTACTATGCGCGACGTTGCAAAAGAAGCTGGCGTCTCACACCAAACTGTGTCACGTGTGATCAATAACAAAGGCGAAATCAGTCCTGAGACACGCCAACATGTATTAGATGTTATTGAAAAGTTGAATTACCGACCCAGTCATGCGGCACGTAGTATATCAACAAACAAGACGCGGACTATTGGCCTTATGGTACCCACGATTGCAAATCCATTTTTTTCAGAATTGGTGCGTGGCGCACAGGATGTTTGCCGTGAGGAGGGCTACAATTTATTTTTGTGCATCACCAACTGGGATCAAGACCTTGAACGCGAAGCGATCAATTCGCTGGCGAGTCATCCCGCAGATGGCATCCTGATATGCAGCTCGCGCTTGCCCGTAGACGAACTGACAGATTTATTTAGCAATGGTATACCCCACATTCATGATCGTGGTTTTAGCCACAGCAGTTCGCGATCTATCACAATTGACCACAACGAAGGCTGCCGTCTCGCGCTGGAGTATTTATCGAAGCTGGGCCATAAACATATTGCACTACTAGCAGGACCCAAAACGCATCCTGGAACAAGTAACGACTATCGTGTTCAAGCATATAAGCGAGTGCTGAAGGATTTAAAGCTACCCTTGGTTTCAGAATACATTGTGCATAATCCTCTTTTTCCAGACGGAGGCTATGATGGAGCAAGCTCAATTCTAAATCGTTTTCCACAAGTTACCGCCCTCCTTGCTCATAATGATCTCGTTGCTATAGGTGCCATGAGAGCTTGTCACGATTTAGGATATCGGGTACCAGAGGATTGCGCTGTAATTGGTTTTAGTGATATTTCCTTAGCCACAATGGTGAAGCCCAGTTTGACAACCGTGCGCGTTGATTTATATGGGTTTGGTCAGACACAGATGCGCGCACTGTTCGACTTGATGCAGGATTCGGAGGCAGTCATAGAACCGATATACCCGGTTCAAGACCTGATTGTGCGCGAATCAAGCGGATAATACTTACTCATTCACTATTATTTAGAGGTGGATTCTTATGGAAAAACATTGGCGAAACTATTGCACGATTAGCATTGTGCATTTCATGGTATTTCCACAGGTGATTGGTGGGGATGGCCCCATTGTCGAAACTCTATCCAAAATCGCAGAAGACCCTTTTTTTGACGGTATCGAAATTGGCCAGATTAACGACCCTACAGTGCGTAAGGAGGCGCGGCAGGTTCTAGAAAACTCGCATATAAAAGTAGGTTATGGCGCCCAACCTTCTATCCTATTGCAGGGACTCAATCCGAACAGTTTAGATGAAACAGAACGTCAAAAGGCTGTTGAACAGCTCAAATCCAATGTAGATGAAGCAGCTGAGATGGGTGCAAAGCGAGTCGGTTTCTTGTCGGGACGCGATCCCGGTGATGCCGATCGCCCGGCGGCGCTAGATGCACTTGTTAAGTCTGTTTCAGAAGTTTGTGCTTATGCTTCTGATAAGGGTCTTGCGCTGACCTGCGAAACATTTGATCGTGATATCGACAAAAAATGCCTTATTGGACCCACACCCTACGCCGTCAATTTCGCTAATCGTGTACGAGAAGATCATCCGTCATTTGGTTTACTGTATGATCTCAGTCATCAACCATTGCTCCATGAAACTGAGTCAGAAGCATTACCCCAATTAGCTGATGTACTGGTTCATGCACATGTTGGAAATGCCGTAATTTATCCGGATCGCAAAGGTTACGGTGATTTGCACCCTCGCTTTGGTTATCCTGGTGGTGAAAACGATGTCTATGAACTGGTGGACTTTTTGCGTGGCTTATTTGAGATTGGCTATCTATCCAATGAGCGCAGCGATCGCCCATGGATTGGCTTTGAAGTCAAACCTCAGGATGATACTGAAACCTCGGAACAGATCATTGCGAGTACAAAACGTGTCTGGCAAGATGCGTGGGCGTTAGTCTAGAACACGATATTACTTATATAAATCGAGGTAAATTTATGGCAAAGGTTTTTGTAACACGTCGACTGCCACAGGCAGGTATGGACATGATTGAATCGGCTTTTGATGTTGATGTGTGGGAAGGTGATATGCCCCCACCCTATGAAACATTACTAGAACGAGTGACAGGTGTAGATGGTTTACTCTGCCTGCTAACCGATAAAATCGATGGACAGTTGATGGATGCTGCTGGTGAACAACTAAAAGTCATCAGCCAGATGGCTGTAGGTGTCGATAACGTTGATATAGCTGCTGCAACCGAACGCGGTATTCCTGTTGGCAATACACCCGGTGTTCTGACAGATGCTACCGCCGACTTGACATGGGCACTTCTTACAGGTGCAGCCCGGCGAGTGGTAGAAAGCGATAAATTCACACGCAGTGGCGAATGGAAAACATGGTTGCCCATGGGATTACTTGGTGCAGATATTGGCGGGGCTACCCTCGGGATTGTAGGATTCGGGCGGATAGGACAAGCCGTCGCGCGACGCGCACTCGGCTTTAATATGCGAATACTGTACTATAACCAGGGTAAATCTTATCCAGAATTAGATAAAGAATTGAATGCGAAGTCTGTTGATTTGAAAACATTACTTGCCGAATCTGATTATGTGTCGCTCCATACACCTCTCACAGATAACACATATCATCTTATCAGTTCGGATGAACTTAAGCAGATGAAATCAAGCGCAATTCTGATAAATACGGCACGTGGTGGTGTTGTTGACCCCACTGCACTCTATCATGCGCTTATTGATGGCGAGATTGCCTATGCTGGGCTTGATGTTACCGAGCCTGAACCCATCAATATGGATAGTCCACTACTCGAATTGGATAATATTATCATTCTTCCCCACATCGGAAGTGCCAGTATCTCTGCCCGAACAAAAATGGCAACGATGTCAGCAGATAACCTGATCGCAGGTATAAGAGGTGACACGTTACCAAATTGTGTAAATCCATCGATATATACCGAGTAATCCTGATAATTCAGACCCATAGCAATCTTTCACATCATCCTAGCTCATGATGTTGCATCGATAAACCCCTGTGAAATATGGGATCACAGGGGATACTAGATTACCCTCTCGTCCGTAAAGCTATCCATTTGATTGTTCTACACTTAATCGACACATCAGCCTACTGCGCTTAATTTCTTCGAAATCATATTGTCTATAAAGCTCAAGTCTAAGTTAACATTCTTAACCCAAAAGTTTGACACTTAATCCCAAACAGGATGATATGTTACTAGTCACGTGAGTATTAAAATTGAGAATATTAACATTGTTTCCTCCACTCACATGAAATATATATTATTAATCTGACGTGGAGCGTTTCGGACGCAACGATACTGAAGCCTTAGTTGCCATTGATGAGCTTCATGCTCTGGGGGTCGGTATTCGTTTCGCCGATTATCTGGATCTCGATCCGATTGATCCTGATGACCGTATTCTTGTCAGTTTGTCCTTCACACTCGCCCGACGTGAATCCATTAAGCTGGGTCAGCGTGTGAGAGGGGGGCATCATGCCAAATTGCGTTCAGGGGGATTTGTCGGAATGCCTCCCGATGGCTATATCAATGCTGAAAAGCGTACTGACAGTGATGAAAAGATACATCATGGCAAATATACCCGCTGGATTGAACAAGATCCAGAACGGATTCACATCTGGCGACTGGCGTGGGATTTACTGCTCGAAGGCCGACTCAAGTTAGATGAGATTTGTGAAGCGCTACACGCCCGGGGCTATTGCTATCGCAGTGGGCGACCGTTGGTTGAGGTCAAAGCCAACGGCAAGCGCCGTGCAAACTATAATACGCTCTCTAGGATCTTTCACAACTAGTTCTATGCGGGATGGGTGGTCAGTGAGAAAGCAGGCATTGCTCCCAAACAGGTGCGCGGACA